>NZ_BAUT01000016.1 GCF_000513095.1 Halalkalibacter wakoensis JCM 9140 | reverse complement strand
AAGGACCAACGGGACCAGAAGGGCCAACAGGACCAGAAGGACCAACAGGACCAGGAAGACCACAACGTTATTGTAATGTGTATTTTACAGGTATAACTACGAACGTTCCACCAGGAAGTCCAGTTCCATTTAATACAGAAGGGGTATGTACGGAAGGTGACTTTGTTCATACGCCTGGAGTGTTTACGTCGATTGAAGTTGTAAATGAGGGAGATTATCTTGTTAACTATAGTGTGATCTTTAATAATACCCCGCAAACTCAAGACGTATTAGGAGCGTTTGCATTATACCTTAATGGAGTAAGAGTAGATGCAAGTCGATTTGGAACACAAGTTAGGCTTCAAAATATACCAGCAGCTGCGAATACTAGACTGCAAGTAACAGGGGAAGCTATTTTATCTATTCCTGCAGGTGGAATACTTGAACTAAGAAATATAAGCGGTCAAACCGTTCATGTTTTTGACAATATCGCTGGAGCTCCGGTAAACGGTTCTGCGTTAACAATTGTTCAAATAGGTAATGACGAAATTTAAGAACAAGAAAATGGTCAATAGTTGAAGCTATTGACCATCTTCTTGTTTCAAAGATTGAAAATATTTGAGGTTATGTTTCACCATCGAATTATTTGGAGCAAACGTAGCAGCAATCTCATTATGTTTTTCAGCTTCTTTCACTTCACCAAGACGGTGATAGCAGACACAAAGCTGAAGGTGTGGCAACCAAGTATAACAGGAATGATTCACAAAAGGACTTTGTTGTGGTATTGGAACAGAAGTAGCAACTTTATACCAGGAAATAGCTCGCCGCACATCATTCTTCTGAAGATAAATGTAGCCGAGTCGACAGCAGATTTCTCCGCGCGGGCCATCGTAATGAAAGGCATTAATACAGGAACTTATAGCATTAGCCCAGTTTTTTTGATGAACATAGCAATCAGCTAATTTACCACATGCCACTATTTTGTCTTCACTCCACCCCTTTTTTCCTTTTAAAAATTTCTGATACCATTTTATGGCGTTTTCATATTCTCCATGATCTAAACATTCATTCGCATAATAATACTGATCACGAGGGGAAAATGTCTCTCCAGCTTTCAGAGCTTGTTCATAAATACGAATATTACGATCACTATGCTCTTTTTCTTTTTTATGCGTAATAGCAATATCAGATTTTTTAATATTGCCGAATACCTCTAAGTATTCATGGACGATCCCGTGCCATTTAAATTGCTTCTCTCTTTTGACTAGTCTGTTTCTTCTCGTACTAAATTCAGGATTACCATCAGCATCGAATGTTAGATGATAGTCCATTGTAACAGCATCAATCTCCTTGTTAAGTGTATTTTTTAACGTGAGAAGCTTTTTCTGGTTTTCTTCAGTTATGATATCGTCAGCATCAAGCCATAGAACATATTCTTTTGTTGCTTTAGAAAAGGCATAGTTTCTTGCTGCAGAAAAGTTGTTAATCCATTCAAAATCATAAATACAATTCGTAAATTCTTTCGCTATTTCCTTTGTTCGATCGATTGATCCTGTATCAACGATGATGATTTCATCAACAATGTGTGCAACAGATTGTAAACATTGACCCAAAGCATTCTCCTCGTCTTTTACAATCATACATAAACTGATTGTAATGGGATTAGTTTTGCCCATTTCGTCACCTCCTTTTTCATCGTATTAATGAGTACAGGAAAGCTGTTTACATTTTAAATAATGCAAGCGGCCATGAGCGCTGATTGTGTAAGTGATGAAGACCAATTTAGGAGTTGTGTCATATGCATCTTGTTTTAATTTCAAGAGGAACAGGAAAGCGCCTTTGGCCATTAACAACAATTTTACAGGTTTTTTTATGATGATTTTTATATAGAACGGTTTTCGGCAAGAATCAGGGAACGTTCATAACTTTCGTTTGCTGCAATAATATCGCCTTTAGCATAGAAAAATTCACTATTATCTAATTTCCACGTATGTTGGTGATTTTCTTGAAACCTATTAAGAACATAGTGATACTTGCTCGCTGAAAAAACTGGAAATCCATTTTCAATACATGATGTAATAAATCCAGTGTCCTCACCTTGATTCACGCTTGGAAAAGTAACTAGATTAGATACCTCTTTTTTAAAGAAAATCGTTCCTCCGGCGATCCATCTGGTGTACATATTTTCTGACTTTGGGAAAACTTCAATTAAATTTTTGTCTGCGTGTAAATAGGTGAGAAAGGACGTTTTTCCAACTACGGGTACATTGACTCTTTCACATGTGTCTTTGGCTTCCTGTAAGTAATAAGGAGAGTAGAAATCATCATCATCGAACTTTGCAATATAGTCTCCGTTTGCTTGTTGAATTCCGAAGTTCAAGCACTCTCCTAAAGTCTGATGCTCGGGTAGATGAAATACTTTGATATTGGAATCCTGAAGACATTTCGTTTGCCAAAGGTCTATGTCCATTTCATCTTTATTAAGAATTACAATCAATTCTTTCTGTTCATAAAGCTGGTTACGGAAATTAGAAAATACATTGTCCATAAACGATTCTCGGATCGTACTCGTAATGACTGATATCATAGCAACCTCCAGATATGATGGTTAAATGTGGTTATATTCAACATATTCTATTCAGTGCCTTTAGAGAAAGGAAGTTGACCAGTAAAAAAAGGAATAATGATTCATTTTCAAAGAACACTACATGGAAAGGAGGGGTGGTAAGTGAAAAAGGATCAAAAACGACAAACAATGGAAACAATCTCACAAGATGAGATAAACGAGCCTACTTCAAAAGAAGCAGAGAAGACGATTCCTGCACAGAAAGACGGCTTTCGTTATGACTATGATGACTCTTCCGATGTATAAAAAAAATTCATTTTAACAGCTGACAAATTCTCATTTGTCAGCTGTTATTTTTTTGCCAACAAAAAAATGAAAAACTGTTAAAATCAGAAAAGACAAAATGTTTTTCGTAATCCACTTACAATATATACAAAAGCGATCAAATTATAGAAGAAAGGGACTAGTATTTCATGCTGAAAAAAGGTGATAGGATCTTTAGGAATGGAAAGATATTTACATCAAATCCAAACCAGCCATACGCAAGTGCGATGGTGATTCGGGAAGGAGAAATCATTTGGATTGGTGAAAGTGAAGAGTTAGATGGAACGGGTGAGGATTTTGTGGACCTTAATGGGAAACGTGTTCTCCCAGGAATTATTGATGCACATATGCATCCGTTATTATTAGCAAATGCTGCAAAGCAAATTGCATGTACGCCACCACTTGTTTACTCTATTGAAGAGTTACTAAGGGAAATTAAGAAACAGCGATTTCAAGAGTCCGACTCGTGGATCGAGTGCTGGGGATATGATGAAGGCAAGTTAAAAGAAGGACGTGCCCCTAATCGATATGACTTAGACAAGGCATCAACGGATCTTCCGATTGTTGTGACACGGACATGTCTTCATATTGTTTCGGTAAATAGCAAAGCGCTTCAACTAGCTGGAATTGATGCAACAACGCCTGACCCTGTTGGAGGGGAAATTGATCGTGATCAAAACGGAGAGCCAACTGGAATCCTACGAGAAAATGCAAGGTACTTGGTACTCAATGTTATGCCATTAGAATCACTAGAAGATAACGCCCAAACGATCGCTGAGTTAAGCCCGAAACTTCTTTCCCATGGTATTACAGCCATAACCGATTTAATGGGGCGAACAGAGCCGATTGATTATTATAAATTGTACGAGAAAGCTCGTGAAAAAGGGCTCAAACAAAGAGTAGTACTCTACTATCTGTGGGAAGATGTAAAAAAGGAGCAGACGCTGCCGAGTGAAAAAATCGATTCAAACGAGCCAATCCATGTTGGGGGAGTAAAAGTTTTTACTGATGGAAGCATCTCTGGACAAACAGCTTGGGTGAAGGCCCCTTTTCATGAGAGTAATGTGTATGGAATTCAAATGACGTCAGAGGAAGAACTATGGGCGGCTGCGAGGGCAGCAAAGCAAAATCATATTCAATTGGTTATCCATGCAATGGGAGAGCATGCAATCGATTTTATACTAGACACATTTTCTGAATATGAAAGCTGGTTGACCAACGGCCCGTCAATTCGTATTGAACATGCTTCTTTGCCAACGGATGAAGCAATAAAACGTGCTGCTAAAGCAGGAATAGCATTTGTAACCCAACCCATTTTTCTTTTTGCAGAAATAGAAAGTTATCTTGCTAATCTTGGAACAGAGCGAACAAAAAGATCATACCCTGTGCAATCGATGTTAGAAGCTGGTGTTTTAGTTGCGTTTTCCTCGGATGCCCCGGCAACAGCTTGGGCTGATCCGGCGAATCCTTTTGTTGGCATGAAGGCGGCTGTTACACGTACTGCCTATGATGGAACAGATACAGGAGAAAATCAACGAATTGATGTCGAGACAGCCATAACTCTCTATACTCGAGAAGCTCAGCAAATCACTCGCATACCGAAAGTTGGTCAACTTGCTGTAGGATATTATGCTGATTTTATCGTTTTAGATCAGGATCTTTTAGAAATAGAACGAGAAAACATCGATCAAATTTGTGTCGAACAAACCTATTTAGGTGGAAGTCTGGTTTATAAAAGAATGAACTAGCATGAAGGTAATCAGAATGACAAAGTGAAAAATCAGACGTGTGTTGAAAAGGAACACTTTACTTTTTAGAAAATGATCATTAAGGTGATACTTATAGAAAGAGACTGCGAGCAGGAGGGTTAAATTATGAAGAGTTACAACGATGACAGCTTAGCTCTGCATACGGACGCTTATCAAATCAATATGACAGAGACGTACTGGCATGATGACATACATAACAGGAAAGCGGTATTTGAATTGTACTTTCGGAAAATGCCGTTTGGAAATGGCTACGGCGTGTTTGCTGGATTAGAGAAAATCATTGAATATATAAAAGGCTTTTCTTTTTCAGAAAGTGATATTGAATATTTACGGGAAGCTGTTGGCTATGAGGAAGAGTTTTTAACTTATTTAAAAACGATCCAATTTACTGGTACGATTCGCTCGATGAAAGAAGGAGAGTTGGTGTTTGACAATGAGCCGATTCTTCAAGTGGAGTCGACATTAGCTGAGGCGCAGTTAATTGAAACGGCTTTGTTAAACATTGTGAACTATCAAACATTGATTGCGACAAAAGCGTCACGAATTAAGCAAGTATTAGGGGAAGAAAAGGCATTAGAATTTGGTTCACGTCGAGCTCAAGAAATGGATGCGGCGATCTGGGGTACCAGAGCAGCGTTTATTGCTGGATTTGATGCGACAAGTAATGTACGTGCAGGGAAGATGTTTGGTATTCCGGTAGCTGGTACACATGCACATTCGATGATTCAAGTGTACAAAAGCGATTATCTAGCGATGAAAAAATATGCGGAGAGTTGTGTAAGACGTGAAAAGAAAGTGTTTATCCCTTTAGTTGATACATATGATGTGCTACGTTCGGGAGTTCCTGCAGCGATTAAGGTAGCAAAAGAATTCGAAGGGCAAGTTACATTTGCAGGTGTTCGACTAGATGGTGGAGATATGGCTTATTTGTCAAAGAAAACGAGACAAATGCTTGATGAGGCGGGATTTCATTCAACGCAAATTGTTGCTTCAAGTGATTTAGATGAAGAGACGATTTTAAGTTTGAAAGCGCAAGGAGCTAAAATTGATGTGTGGGGCATTGGGACGAAGCTGATTACAGCTTTCGATCAACCAGCACTAGGTGCCGTATATAAAATTGTTGCAATAGAAGATGATCAAGGCAATATGTTGATACGATTAAAATTTCTTCAAATCCAGAAAAAGTGACAACACCAGGAGAAAAACGTGTTTATCGAATTATCAATAAAGAGGGAAAATCAGAAGGGGATTACATTGCTTTAAAGGATGAAGATCCACAAAGCGAAGAGAGACTAAAAATGTTTCATCCGACTCATACGTTTATTAGCAAGTTTGTTAGCGAGTTTGAAGCGAAAGAACTACTAACCGACATTTTTGTTGATGGTGAGCTCATTTATGAAAGTCCTGATATTTTCGAGATTAAAAATTTTGTCTCAAACAATTTAGATGTCCTATGGGAAGAATACAAGCGAACATTAAACCCAGAAGAATACCCAGTTGATTTAAGTGAAAAATGCTGGGATAACAAAATGACCATTATTAAGAACATTAAAGCTGAAGTCAAAGGACAAATGTAGAAAGGCAAGGAGCAAAGCTCCTTGCCTTATTTAACATTAAAGGACATACGCGGAACCTACTATAACTAGTAGGATAAATAACACGACGATTAACGCGAAGCTATTTCCTGTAACGTGACTCATGAAGAATTCCTCCTTTTTTGAGTAGCTACAAGAGTAGTGTATGTAACGAGGTCGCAGTCGGATGGGCAGGTGTCCTGACTTTTGTTAAATTGGGCAGATGGCTAGTAAAAGGGGATTACCGGCGAATAAATATTCATTCTTTCTATTTTGTTCTTCCATGAACAACAAAAAAAGTCTGTGTTTTTACACAGACTTTTTAGTGAAATATTATTTTTCAGGAATGTCACAGCCATCCTCATCACAACTGATGCCTGGTTGAGTAACGCGTAGTCCATCTTGCTCAATAATTTGTTCCAACGATTGCACAAAGGCTTCAGTTGGCTGCGCTCCGGAAATTCCATATTTTTTATTAACTAAGAAAAAAGGGATGCTGCGAATGTTGTATTGGTCAGCTTGCTTTTCATCTTGACGGACAGTATCGCTAAAATCAGTGCTAGCAAGCATTGCTTCAGTCGCATTTGAATCGAGTCCAACGTCATCAGCAAGCGTAATTAACGTAGCATGATCACCGATGTGTTTTCCTTCCGTGTAGTACGCACGCAAAATTCGTTCAGTCATTTCATGCATCAACCCTTGTGTTTTTGCATACATCACGAGTCGGTGAGCATCAAAGGTGTTCGTTAATTTTTGTAAATCAAAACGGAAGTCTAGTCCAACTTCTTGCGCCATTTTCTCCATGTTGTCGCAGTTTGCTTTTGCTTGTTCTATGCTCATGCCATATTTAGAAGCTAATTTTTCATAAATTGAATAGCTAACATCGCGCTCCATCGTTGGATCTAATTCAAAGCATCGATAATCAACTTTTACAGGGTAAGATAGTTTTTGAATCGCGTCTTCCAGACGCTTTTTGCCAATATAGCAAAATGGTCAAGCGAAGTCTGTCCACATTTCAATGTGTAACATGAAGATCCCTCCAAGTAATTTAGTTCTTCATTAGTATAGCTAGCAAGGAGGGATTTGACTAATCATTTGCACTTGAAACATGAAGACATCGGCACAACTGTTTAATTTGTTGCGGCAAACGTGATCATGCCAATAACAAAAAATACGACGACTAAAGCCACTACAATGCCTTTTTTACGACCATATTGGTACCCGTACATTGGTCCACCTCATTCAAATAAAAATTTAGGAACCCCTCATATTAGGATATGATCATTCAGGTGGTTATGTTTGGGCGGATGACCAGATAATATTATAAATAACCTCCATAACAACGCTTGGCAAAAGAAGAATGGACATAATCAATCATTGAAACAAAATCAAAAATGGGAATGTTGGTAGCGTGTTGAACAGCTTTCGCGTATGGCGGAAGAAAGCTGCATTCAAGCAATATCGCCTTAACCTTTTGATTTTCCTTGATGATCTTCTCGGCTGCTGAAACGACTTCTTTTTCAATTTTTGTTGAATCCAAAGTTCCACTTTCAGAAAGGCAAGTTTGATAAAAATGAGTGGAATCCTCTAATCCGCTAACAACGACACGTTCGGGATGAACTTCTATCATATTTAACAATGTTTCATCAAGTAGTGTAGAATCAGCCGTAATAATCCCTACTTTCTCATCTTTGGTTACCATGTGCAGCATGAAAGGCAATTGCAATAAACTCGAAAGAAAAACGGGAACCTGTAAAGCCTTGCGCAATTCATGCTGATAAAACAACATAAATCCACAATCACCAGTAATGGCTTTAGCTCCGTCTTTAACTAGCTCTTTTCCTTTTGAGATCATCTCTTGCAGGACATCTTCGTTTTGGGTAACCAACTTTTGAGCAGTGATCCCTTTTAACGTTCGATATAGAACTGGGTAGGTGTATGTAGTAGCGTTTCCGACATCCCCAGGAATAAGTGGTACGAAGCTATCGAGCATGAGCACTCCAACGGTATGACCATAAAAAACTTGTCCCTTTTGTGCATGATATATCATAAAAGTAACTCCTTTTTGTTAGTCGTTTAGTTAGTATGAACGGTTTGTACAAATTGTAAAAAAGAGAAAAGGCAAGAAGCTCTGGAAAGCTCCTTGCCTACAGCAATTAAACGATATATGCAGACCCTACAATCACTAGTAGGATAAATAACACAACGATTAACGCAAAACTATTTCCAGTAGCATGACTCATGAAGAATTCCTCCTTTTTGAGTGGGTACACCATATCCCTATGTAGAGAAAGGCAAAAAAGGGTGGGCGGGTGTCCTTACTTCATTGAAAATAGGCGAATGTATATTGATTTATTTAAAAATTCTGTTATTAATTGGATGTCTTTTACTTGAAAAAAGGAAGTGACGTGGTATATTGAGACTAATACAATGAGATAAGGAGAGGGGAATGGATATGTCAGAAAATGACCAACAAGCAAGTTGTCAAATTAATGTGACACAAGAAGGTGCAGACACAAATATGACAAAGGAATTTGAGAAGGATGGTTCTTTTAAAAGACAGACAAATCGTTTTACAGCGCCGTTTGGAGACGAAGAGGGCCAACTCCCAGTTGAAAGAGACCGCTATCGCCTATTGTGGTCACCTGCATGCCCATGGGCTCACCGCTCTGTCATTGCCCGAAGGATTTTAGGGCTTGAAAATGTCATTAGTTTAGGTACAGCTAGTCCGATGCGACCAAACATTGATCGTGTTGATTGGGAATTTTCATTAGACAAAGATGGAATTGATCCTGCACTTGGTATTAAATATGTGAGTGAAGTATATATGAATGCTGACCCTGCCTACGCAGGTCGCCCCACTGTACCTGTTATGGTAGATTTGAAAACAAAGAAAGCGGTAAACAATGATTATTTTAGATTGACCAATTACTTAGAAACAGTATGGTCTCCTTTTCATAAAATTGAAGCACCGAACCTATATCCTGAGCATTTGCGTAATGACATTGATGAGTTAAACGAAATTATATTCCATGAGGTAAACAACGGTGTATACAAATGCGGATTTGCTCGCTCTCAAGAGGCGTACGAGGAAGCATTTGATACTTTATTTGCTCGTTTGGATAAGTTAGAAGAGCGTCTTTCTACACAACGCTTTTTATTTGGGGAATTTATTACGGATTCAGATATACGGTTGTATGCGACGTTGGTTCGGTTTGATCTAGCCTATTATAACGGCTTTAATACAAATCGAAATCTCATTCGTGAGTATGAGCATTTATGGGGCTATCTTCGTGATTTGTATCAAACCCCAGGTTTTGGAGATACAACGGACATTGATGCGATCAAAAAGCACTATCATGTCTCGATCACGATTTTTGAAAAAAATGGCGGAGTGAATATCTTACCGAAAGGGCCTGATGTATCAGTCTTAAAAACACCACATAATCGCGAGAAATTAAGCAAGCAAGATGGGAAATTTTTAATAGATGGAAGGAGCCAATAAAATGGAAATACGTAATGCGCGTCCAGGTGAATTAGACTTCATTCGTAAGCAACGAATTGAAGCGTACAGCGAGCATGCACAAGCAATTACGGACGAACATTGGCAAGCATTGAAACAAGCCATTTCATCTGAGGCCGATGTTCAAGAAGGGGTTGAACTGATTGTGGCCGAGACAGAGGGAGAGATTGTCGGCAGTGTTGCTCTTTTTCCTCCTAAGTCCGATGCGTACGAGGGATTGGTTGATGAAATTGACTACTCTGAAATTCGTTTACTTGCAGTTGCTAAAAAAGCTAGAGGGAAAGGTGTTGCTTCCGCGCTAATTAAGGAATGCATGAGACGAACGAAAGAAAAAGGGCTGGAAGCAATCGGATTACATACTGCTGATTTTATGAAAAGTGCGATTAAACTATACGGTGAATTGGGCTTTACGCGTTTACCAAAATATGATTTTGAGCCGGCTAATGATGGAGTAATTGTAAAGGCGTTTCGATTGGAATTATAATTTATACAATTTTTCAGTCAGTCCCTGATAAAGCTATCAGGGACTATTTTTCAGTAAACAGAGGTAGGCTGAAGAAAAAAACGAGGAAGGCCTAGGAAACACCCCGTTATACTAGAGGCACAAAAAGTACTAGTTCTATAAAAAGAAAAAAGGAACATGTCTTTAACTCATGAGTGGTGTTTCCTTTTTTAATCTTTACACTATATTTGTGAAATAAATACATTTAAGGATGAAAAAGTAACACTAGCAGGGGAATGACACGGAGACTCCTGCGGGACCAGTGACCCACGTGTGAGACCCCGGAGGCGACAGCCGAGGAGGCTCACCGGGCACCCGCGGAAAGCGTAGTGCATTCCCCTGCGGCTGATTACCCATTTCCAACAAGGCTAGCGCTTTTTAATCACGTAACAAACTATTATTAGTTGGCTTTTCTTTCATTCCACCAGCCCATTTTGTATGATAGGAAAAGAAATGTTTGTTTGAAAAAGGAGAAAAGAGAGATGAAAGAAGAAAACCAAGGGATGAAACCCTTTTATTCATTAGTATTATCTACCAAGATTCCGAAAAAAGGGCTTATGATAGGTTTACTCGCTAGCATCATTACGACTCTTGCATCTCTTGTCGTTCCAATCTTGACAAGGGAGTTAGTCGATGGTTTTTCGGTTGCTGCTGTAAGCGGGACAGTCCTAATTTTAATCGTCATCGCGTTTATCGTACAAGCTGTGTTAAACGGGGTATCATTATATTTATTAACAGCTGTTGGACAAAAGGTGGTTGCAAGGTTAAGAGGAATGGTGTGGGTGAAAATGCTTCATTTGCCTGTTTCGTATTTTGATCAAAATACAAGCGGGGAGTCAGTGAGTCGTGTAGTGAACGATACAAGTATCATACGTCAGTTGATTTCTGATCATTTTCCTCAATTTGTTACGGGGTTTATCTCCATTATTGGTGCTGTTACCATATTAATGTTCATGGATTGGAAAATGACGCTACTCATGCTGATTTCCGTACCAGTTATGATGATGATTATGATTCCATTAGGAAGAAGGATGGCGAAAATTTCACGAGGTCTTCAAGATGAAACGGCACAATTTTCAGGAGCTATCCAACAAACCTTAGGAGAAATTCGTTTAATGAAATCCTCTAATGCCGAGCGCTTTGAGAAGAAAAATGGATTTGCTGGAATTGAGCGTTTGCTTTCGTACGGATTAAAAGAAGCTCGTATTTTTGCTATTATTGCTCCTCTAATGTATGTCGTTGTGATGGCAGTCATAGTGATGATCATTGGGTACGGTGGAATTCGGGTTGCAAATGGAACGATGACAACAGGTTCCCTTGTTGCTTTTTTGCTTTATTTGTTTCAAATTATTATGCCACTAACTTCCTTTGCGAGATTTTTCACACAGCTTCAAAAAGCAAAAGGGGCAACGGAACGGATTATTAAGATTTTAGATTTGCCATCTGAAGAAGAAAAGAATGGGAAAGAAATTGATATTACGAATAAATCAGTTCACGTATCAAATGTTTCGTTTTCGTATGGAGAAGCTGAATCTGTATTGGAGAATGTTTCATTTTCCGCTGAGCCAGGACAAATGATTGCCTTTGCGGGGCCGAGTGGTGGGGGAAAAACGACGATGTTTGGTTTATTGGAGCGTTTTTATGAACCAACCTCTGGTGAAATACGGATTGGAGAAGTACCCATTAAGGAAATTTCATTAAAATCTTGGCGAAGTCAGATTGGTTATGTCTCTCAAGAAAGTGCGATGATGGCCGGGACAATTCGTGATAATTTATGTTATGGGTTGGAGTATAAAGAGGACATAACGGATGATATGCTTTGGAATGTAGCTAAAATGCGTATGCCGATCAATTTATTTCTTCTTTTGAAAAGGGGCTTGATACAGAAGTAGGGGAACGAGGTATAAAGCTCTCTGGGGGACAAAGGCAGCGGATTGCTATTGCCCGTGCTTTTTTACGAGATCCGAAAATCCTTATGCTCGATGAAGCAACAGCCAGTTAGATAGCCAATCAGAAGGAGTTGTTCAGCAAGCATTAGCACGGTTAATGGAGGGGCGAACCACTTTTGTGATTGCTCATCGTTTGTCTACGATTGTAGATGCTGATCACATTGTATTTATTGAAAAAGGAAAAGTGACAGGGATTGGACCACATCAGGAGTTAGTTAAGTCCCATCGTTTGTATCGAGAGTTTGCGGAGCAGCAGTTGACGTAGCTGCTTTTTGCATTTTCAAATATTTTTTGTCAGAAAAATTATTCTAATATATCCGATAAAAATAAAATAATTTCTATGGATGCAATCCATACTAAATAAGGTTATCATTTAAAAAGACATAGAACACTACTTAAGCCTGCGATGAAAGGTGATTCATAATGACAGTGTCTAATATAAACTTTTTTGAGATAATTAATGATTCTCCTGATGTGCTTTTAACTGTTAATATGGACGGAATAGTTACTTATGTGAATGAAACCTTTACAAAGGTTACCGGTCATAAAAAGAAAGTGGTAGTTGGAAAGCACTTATCTGAGGTACCCATTTTCACTAAAACATCAAAGAAGTACGTAGCTGATGTTTTTCCAACTCTTATTTCAGAGTCTATGAACACACCTTTTGAATTAACACTTGTTGATTCAATGAAGAAAAAGAGAGCGTATACAATTGTTCCTAGATTGTACCCTAAAGAGAAGCCTTTCTTGTTACTTGTGTTCAGAGATATGTATCAAGAATATCAGTTTGAAGAAAAAATGGAAACGCTACTTAAAAAGAATAAGCTTTATTTTGAGGCAATAGAAAATTCCCGCGTTGGCATTATCATAACAAATGCTATGAAAGAAGATAACCCTATCGTTTATGTGAACAAAGGATTTCGCGTGTTAACAGGTTATGTACCAATGGAAATTATAGGAAGGAATTGTCGATTTCTACAAGGGGAAAAATCCGATCCTAATACCATTAAGCTTATTCGTGAAGCAATTAAAAATGAGGTTCAGTTACAGACAGAAATTCTTAATTATAAAAAAGATGGAAGCCCATTTTGGAATGAGCTATCGATTAATCCTGTAAGAAATGATGAAGGGGAAGTGACTCACTTTATAGGGATTCAGCAGGATATAACAGATAGAAAAAGAAATGAGATTGAAATGAAACAAGATATCTTCGTGGCAAGACGACTACAGGAAGGTTTGTTTAGTAAACCTGTTACGGACGAGAAGATTTCAATTTGTGGTTATAATCATGCGTGCCGTCATTTAGGAGGAGATTTATATAAATGGACGAAGCTTGATGATCACCTTTATTCTGTATTTATAATGGATGTAATGGGACATGGCATAACAGCTTCCCTTCTGACGCTTGCATTTAATACAAAATATCTTTTTCTTATGGAAAGCAATGTGTATCATCCGAAAGACTTTCTCGATCGGTTGAATGATCACATGTTTACATTTTTAGATGAAACGTTTGAAGAATCAATTATGAAACCGTATTTTAGCTGTACTTACTTGTTAGTTGATACAAAGGCTAAAAAAGTCCACTATGTAAATGCGGGTCACCCGAGTTTTATTGTTAAAAACAAGGAACAAGTTGACTTTCATAGCTCCAACTCGATTCCAGTCGGTTTATTGAAAGATCACGTGTATGAAGAAGAAAGTTTTCACTTTGATAAGGATTCAGAAATCATTTTATATACCGATGGGGTATTAGAGAATTTGGCTGTTACGAAGGAGATGTTGGCTGAAATGGAGATAAATGAAAAGTCCATGAGAAAAGCAGAAACATTCTTTAGGTTAGACAAGCTAGAAGATGATATTACACTCATCCACATGAAATTGCATTGAGCTATTTAAAAGGTCAAATATGACCTTTTAAATAGCTTTTTTATAGGAATGCATTCCTATATTTCGAAGGCTAGGACTCAATGACTATCCTATTTCTAGAATCACAGGATTATCTTTGTCGAAAAGTAAAGTAAAAGCGCAAAAAATAGGAATCTGTTCCAATAGACGTAGGTATAATAACCTACGATAATGTGAGTATAGTAAACAACCCAAGAGTAAGGAGGGTTCAAGTTGACAGAGCATCGAAGAGGAGAACAGTTTGTTGTTTTTTCGGTAAATCAGCAGCTTTATTCATTATCTATTGAAGAAGTTGTAGAGATTTTAAGAGTTCCAACCATTACGAGTGTTCCTGGTATCAATGAAATGATTGAGGGAGTTATCAATCTTAGAGGGAGTATCATTCCAGTTATAAGCTTACATAAACGGTTTGATTTAAAAGTCCCAAAAAAACATAAAAAGAACCGAGTTGTTATCGTTCAGGGAGAAAGTGAAAACATTGGCTTAATCGTAGAAGAAGTACGAATGGTTACAAAGTTTGAAGAGGAGAATGTGGAACCAACTCCGGGACAAACGTTGAAAGAGGAGATCTTTAACGGTTTTGCCAAACTAGATGGACAAGTGATTGGTATTTTAGACCTTAAAAAAGTGTTATACGAATTTGAACAAGTAGGATAGGAGGTGTAGAGAGATGGATTTTGACTTGTCAGCCTATTTGGGGGTCTTTTTAGATGAGGTAGATGAACAATTACAAGTGTTAGATGATGAGATTCTTATTTTAGAAGGAAACCCTCAAAACAGCGAGACGATACAAAATATTTTCAGAGCAGCTCACACATTAAAGGGATCGTCTGCGTCGATGGGTTTTGAACAAATGAAGGAGTTTACTCATCATCTAGAAAATATTTTTGATCAAGTGAGACATGGAAATATAACAGTCACTTCTGAATTGATAAATATCATGTTTGAAAGCATTGATTTTATTAAAGTAATGAAAGGCGCTATTATCGATGGACAACTTGAGTCAGTAAAAATAGATGATCAAATAAATAAATTACAAAAAGTCTATGAAGGTACAAACCCATTGGTTCAGGTGGATGATATAAAAAAACAACGAGAAGAAAAGCCTATTGAGATGACGTATCCGCAGCTTGATGAGTTCCAACAAAATGCTCTGATAAAAGGAATAGAGTTAGGACATCATGTGTTTCTTATTTCTTTAAAGCTTTATGAAGAGTCATTAATGAAAAGTGTTAGGGCGTTTCTTATCTATAATAATTTAAAAGAAGTTGGTGAAATCATTGCAGCAACTCCTTCCATAGAAGAAATGGAAAACGAGGATATCTTAAATGGTAGACTAAGCTTCGTTTTATTAACACTGCATGCAAAGGAAGAAGTCTATGAGGTCATCCATCAAATCTCTGAGATTGCTAGTATCGAACTGAAAGCCATGACAGGTGAAGAGATCCAACAAGTAGGCGAAGAGGTAGGAGTAGAGTCTGATGTTGGACAAGAGCAGGAAATCACTTTAGATGAGCATGAGATGAAATCCCCAACAAAAGCAAAAGCGAAGATTAACCCAACTGTTCGTGTAGATGTAGATAAACTAGAGCATTTAATGAATCTTGTTGGAGAGCTAGTAATTGACCAAACGCGGTTAGTGGACGTTAGAGGTAGATTAAATGATGTGAATTCAAAGCAAGAAGATGACATCGAGATTTTAGACGAAGTGACTAACCATTTAAGTCGTGTTATCACAGAGCTGCAAGAAGGCATGATGAAAACGAGAATGCTGCCAATTGAGCAATTGTTTAATCGTTTTCCAAGAATGGTGAGAGATACCGCACAAAAAGCTAATAAAGAAATTGACTTCCATATGTATGGGAAAGAAACAGAGCTTGATCGTACATTAATTGAAGAAATTAGTGATCCAATTATTCACCTGTTAAGAAACTCGATTGATCATGGAATTGAAAGTCCAGAAGAACGAGCTCGGCTTGGAAAGCCAGAAAAAGGGTCGGTAGAATTACGAGCTACTCATGAAGAAAATCATGTTGTCATCTCAATTAAAGATGATGGCAAAGGAATCGATATTGAGAAAATAAAGCAGTCAGCGATTAAAAAAGGAATGATTTCAGAAGGTGAAGCGTCCAAATTAAATGATAAAGATGCCATGTTTCTTATCTTTAAATCTGGAGTTTCAACAGCAAAAGCAATCACGGACATATCAGGTCGTGGGGTTGGAATGGATATTGTCAGAGCGCATATTGAAAAGCTTAATGGCATTATTGATATTGATTCGACGCTAGGTATGGGAACGACATTTACCATTAAGCTTCCTCTTACACTTGCTATCATTCGGTCTTTGCTCGTTAAGTTTGGAAACAAAACATTTGCGATTCCACTTGTTAACGTATTAGAAATTATTCGACTTAATAATGAAGAGATCCAGATGATTAAAGGGAAAGAAGTTGGACTTGTAAGAGGACGAGTTCTTCCACTTGTCAGAATGAAAGAGAAATTAGGAATTCATGGTGACGACTCTACACAACTGCAGAAAAAACGTGAATTTGTCATTGTAGTAGGAATCGCTGATAAACGTATTGGAATTATTGCAGACCGGACGTTAGGAAATCAAGAAGTTGTAATCAAATCACTTGGTCCATACATAGGATCGCCTCCTTACATTTCGGGTGCAACCATTATGGGGGATGGAAGTGTAGCATTAATTCTCGATGTATCGTCTGTTGTAAGAGAGCAAGGAACACAAGACATAGAGAGTAATGAACATAATGCGAAGAAAGAGTTAGAGGATGAATGTCAGTTTGTTACATTTAAATTAGATACGGAGGAATATGCGATTGAGATACAAAGAGCCAAAGATATCGTCTCCGTTCCTCATATTACGAACGTTGTTCATAGCTCAGATGATTTATTAGGAATTATCAACTTAAGGGGGAATATGCTACCAGTCTATGATTTGCGAAAACGATTCAACCTTAAGTCTCAAGTGAGAACAAAGAAATCAAGAATTATCGTTGTTGAACATAAAGAGCAAGATATTGGGTTTTTAGTAGACGAAGTAACACAAGTGTTAAAAACAAGTATGAGTTCAATTGAAAAACCAAAAGCAGAAAATAGTTACAATCACTCTAACTTAATTAAAGGAATTAGCAAGGTTAATGAAAGAATTATATTGATACTCGAATTCAATGAGATTTTAAGAAAAATAGAATTACCAGAAACAAAAGATCAAATAGTTGTATCACAATAAAACCCTTTTATTTGAACGGAGGAAGAATACATGGGATTTTTTACTAAACCAAAATTACAAACAGATCAATTTTTACGTACGACAATGGAATTAGAACAGGAAATTATGCAATTAACGGAAGCGATGAAACAGATTTCTGAAGGGAAAAGTGTTCAAGCATCTTCATTAGATGACACGGGTTCGATGATGTCGAATTTATCAAATTCAATTTCAGGTGTTGTCAAAAATACAGAGAGTTTACGGGAAACGTCAAGTAAATCATTTCTCTTATTGGATGGAATATTAGATTCAATTAAAGGGGTAGATAGCAATGTTACAAGCAGTGCACATTCTATTGATGAAATAAGTGCTGCTATGGAAGAAATGGCTAGTCAAATTAAAGGGGTATCGGGAAAAGCGGAATTACTAACGTTAGTTGCAAAAGAAGCAACGAGTTCGATCCAAGAAATTGCAGCATCCGTTCAACAAGTATCTGCTAATGCAGTGAGCACCACAAGTTCAGTTGAAGGTATAACCGTCGCTATGGAACAAATGAGTAAATCGATTGTTGGAGTCGCGACAAATGCAGAAAGCTTGGCGGAATCAGCGAAAAGTTCAAGTGATGCTATTACTGAGTTAGCAACATCGATTCAACAAGTTTCAGGTAATTCACAAAAAACGGCCGCGTCAGTGGAACAAATTTCAGCTTCAATAGAAGAAATGGCCGTATCGATCAAAGGGATTTCACAAAATGCAGAAAGTTTAACGTCATCAGCTCAAAATACGAGTGCAGTGATTCAAGAGTTGGCTGCTTCAATTGAACAGGTTGCAGGAAATGCCAAAAGTACATCTGCTTCAGTGGAAGAAGTATCAGCAGCAATTGAAGAAATGGCCGTTTCGGTTGAACAAGTTGGGAAAAATACAGAAAGCCTAACAGACTCAGCGAAACAGACGAATGATGGTATGCAAGAAATGGCCGCATCTGTAGAACAAGTGGCTAAAAATGCAGCTAGTACTACCGGATCGGTAGAAGAAGTATCAGCAGCTATAGAAGAGATGGGTAGCCAAGTGAAAGGAGTAGCAGGAAATGCTGAAGTGTTGTCTGTATCGGTTGAATCAACAAGTGCATCCGTTGAAGAATTGGCAGCTTCAATTCAGCAAGTTGCTGGCAATGCTGGAAGTACAGCAAGCTCTGTCGAACAAATTTCAGCTTCGATTGAACAAATGGGCAGTTCCATTAAAAGAGTAGCGGCCAATGCAGAAAATTTAACAGATGCTGCTAAAAACACAAGTGAGGTTGTTCAGGAAATGGCGTCTTCTATTGAACAAGTAGCAGGAAATGCCAAAAGCACAGCAAGTTCGGTAGAGGAAGTATCAGCTGCCATTGAAGAAATGGGAAGCCAAGTGCGAGGTGTTTCCCAAAATGCCGACACTCTAAACCAATCAACAATAGAAGTATCCGCCTCTATTCAAGAAATGGCGGCATCGGTACAACAAGTAGCCGGTAATGCACAAAGTACAGCGAGCTCAGTTGAACAAGTATCCGCCTCTATTGAACAAATGGGGAAATCGATTAGAGGGGTGTCGGTTAATGCGGCTAGCTTAACTCAATCAGCTACAGACACAAATGATGCTATCCAAGAAATGGCCGCATCGATTCAACAAGTAGCAGGGAATGCGGAAAACGTAAATCAATTGACGATTTCAGTGACACAAGATGCCCAAAATGGTCGTGAAGCCGTACATGAATCAGTTGAAGGGATGAAGGAGATTGGGGAAGTTGTGCAAAGAGCTTCACAAGTGATGCAAAGCCTAGGAAAGAGCTCTGATGAAATTGGAAGCATCATTGAAGTAATTGATGATATTGCAGAACAAACGAATTTACTAGCCTTGAATGCAGCGATTGAAGCGGCTAGAGCAGGAGAACATGGTAAAGGATTTAGTGTCGTCGCTGATGAGGTTAGAAAGCTTGCAGAAAGAACAGCTTCAGCGACGAAGGAAATTGCAGGGTTGATTAAAGGGATTCAAGGAGAAACAACAGATGCCATTAAAGCAATTGAGGTTGGAGAAGAAAAAGTAGAACATGGAAATAAATTATCAACAAGAGCACGAGGTGCAATTGATCAAATTGTTTCCGGTGTAGAGAATATCACAAATGAAGTTTCTCAGATTACAACTGCGACCTCTGAACAAGCAAAGCAGTCTCAAGACATTGTCAAATCGATAGAAAATGTAACGGAGCAGGCCAAACAAGTCACGCAAGCGACAACTGAACAAACAGCTGGAGTAGAAGAAATCATAAAAGGTGCGAACAATGCTAAAGATCAAGTGAAGCAAATAACAGACGCAACACAAGAGCAGGCCATTCAAGCCCAACAAATTGAGCAGTCAGTAAGCAGTATGACTGTTCAAGTCGAACAAGTGACTCAAGCGGTTAAAGAACAGGTTGCAGGTGTAGATGAAATTATTCAAGGAGTAACTAATGCACGTGAACAAGTAAAGCAAATTACAACGGCAACAGAAGTGCAGGCAGAACAGGGGCGGAGTGTGGTCTCGTTAGTTCAAGGTGTAACGAATCAGGCTGAACTTGTTACAACTGCAACGAAAGAACAAACACTAGCAGTTGAAGAAATCATTTCAGGTGTAAGAAACGCAAGAGAACAAGTGAAACAAATTTCTGGTGCAGCTGAAGAACAAGCAAAACAAAGTCAATCGATTAGTACTGAAGTGACAAGCATGGTTAGTCAAACAAATCAAGTTAAGGAAGCTATGAAAGAGCAGGCAGCTGGAGTGGAAGAGATTATTAAAAGTGTTGTGAATGCAAGAGAGCAAGTGGTACAGGTAACATCAGCAACACAAGAGCAGACCAGACAAGCCGGTTTAATTGTTAAATTGATGCAAAATGTAACGAGTCAAGCAGAACAAGTGAAACAAGCAACTGATGAACAGCGTGCAAGCACGAAAGAAATTATTCGTGGGGTTGCCAACGCAAGGGAACAAGTAAAGCAAATTACAGTTGCGACAGAAGAACAAGCTAGACAAGCCCAAGAAGTTGTCAAAGCGGTTGAAAATGTTACCAATCAAGCAAGTCAAGTGACAACAGCTGTTATTGAACAAGCATCAAGTGTTGATGAGATCATTGCTGGGGTTTCAGAAGCTCGTGAGCAAGTGAAGCAAGTATCACAAGCAACAACGGAACAAGCAAAACAAGCAGATAGCATCGTTCAATCGATTCAGAATGTAACAGACCAAGCCGAATTAGTCACAAAGGCAACAGTGGAGCAAGCAGGTGGGGCTGAGGAAGTTGCTTCTGAAGTGAGAAACACGAAGGAGCAAATGTTGCAAATTACTCAAGCGATGGAACAGCAAGCAAGTGAATCAAGTGCAATTGTTTCCATCATTGAAAATATTACGAATCAAGCTGAGTTTGTAACGGATTCGACGAAAGAACAAGCAGTTGGAGTCGAGGAAGTCGTGAAAAGCTTAACAAATATCGGTACTCAAATGAGCAATGTATCCCAAGCTACTAAAGGGTTAACGAGTGATAGTGATAAAGTTGTAAAGATGATAGAAAATGTGAAAGAACAATCGGATGATGTGTTACAAGCAACGAAAGAACAAGAGGATGAAGTGAAAGAAATTACGAGAACGATAAAAGAGGTTAATGGATTATTTTCTAAAAGTGGAAACGACATGGATAATGTTCAAACCTTTGCAAAAAACATGAGAGAAAAGAAAACAGAATTGCATTCGCTCATTCAAGCAGTTAAGTAATTTTTGAGGAGACCGTTGAGTGGCGCTCAACGGTTTTTTCAACAAAAGGGAGAATTAGAATGGAACACTATGCGCTAAATCAGTTAGGGCAAATCGTCTATAACTATTGTGGATTAAACTACCTTGATAACTTGCCATCTCTTCAATCAAAGGTAACAAAGAGATTGCAAGACTTAGGTAATATATCTTTATATAATTATATAAAGTACATCGAGCAACATCCGACAGAATGGGAAGTACTAGTTGAAATCTTAACTGTCAATGAAACCTATTTTTTTAGAGAAGATAAGCAATTATCAGTCTATCAGGAAATTGTTTTACCTAGTTTACAAGAAAAGGATAGCCAACAACCGATTAAGGTATGGAGTGCGGCTTGTTCGACAGGAGAAGAACCATATTCTCTTGCTATGACAACACTTGATTCCCCCCACCAATTATCTCGAACTGTACAAATTGTTGGAACAGACATTAGTAAACGAGTTCTGCATACGGCCGAACAAGGTGTGTATAGTAAACATTCCTTGTCTTTTCGAAGAATGCCTGAACATTGGTTGAAACAATATTTCACTGAGCACCCTGACAAATATGCACTTAATCCTAAAGTAAAGAATATGGTTGAGTTTCAATATTTGAATTTATTAGATGAGACAAATATGGGAAGAAGGCAAGAGTACGATGTGATTTTTTGCCGTAATGTTTTGATCTATTTTAATACTGAGACTGTAAAAAAAGTAGCTAGTTCTTTCTATCATTCGTTAAAAAAGGGTGGTGTCTTGTTTTTAGGGCATGCTGAAACGATTTCAAACATGGGCATTGGATTTGAGACGATAAGTACAAACGGGACTTTCTATTATCGGAAGGAGTAGCAGATAATGACGAAACAATATGGTGTACTTGTCGTAGATGACTCTGCTTTTATGAGAAAAACGATCAGTGGTTTGATTGAAATGAGCCCTTATTTATTTGTAATAGGTAAGGCAAGAAATGGTATAGATGCCATAGAAAAAATAAAGCGTCTTAAACCAGCCATTGTTACACTGGATATTGAAATGCCAGAATTAAATGGATTGAGTGCTCTTGAAAAGATCATGGAAGAATGTCCAGTGCCAGTCGTCATGCTAAGCAATGGAGCTGACTCTACATTAGAAGCTTTTGAATTAGGGGCCGTTGACTTTCTAGTAAAGGAAACATTAATCAAAGACATTACAGAAAAGGCACTAGAAGAGGTTCATAATCGTTTAGTTACAGCAGCTAATGCTAAACTACCCAAAATAGTAGCTGTAAAGACAAAGCCGACAATCTTAAAAGAAGATTTGATATTAAAAGAACAAATGAATAAGAATTTACTGATCATTGGAAGCTCGACGGGAGGTCCTTCTGCTTTGCAGTCTATTTTAACTAGGTTTCCTAGTGATTTCTCGATTCCAATCGTTGTTATTCAACATATGCCCCCTGGATTTACGAAACCACTTGCCGAGAGGTTTGATGGACTGTGCTCTTTACAAGTTAAAGAAGCAGAACACCATGATATTTTAGAAGCAGGAACGATTTATATTGCTCCAGCTGGACTACAAACGACCATACAAAAAACCACTTCGAATCACTATCAAGTGAAATTAAAAATATCTGCTCCAATTGAGACTTTATATAAGCCATCTGTTGATGTTACGTTGCTCTCAGTTGCTGAATTAAGCAAAAATCAACTTCTCACAGTTATTTTAACTGGGATGGGAGATGACGGATTAAGGGGCGGTAGAAAAGTAAAGCAGTTTGGGGGGACTTTATTAGCAGAATCAGAAGAAACTTGTATCGTCTACGGAATGCCAAAAGTAGTTTTTGAAGCGGGGCTAGTGGACAAGCAAGTTCCATTACCTGAAATGTATGATGAGATTATGCACTTTCTTTATCTAGACTAACTTAAGAAAGCGAGAAAACAACATGTTAGAGAAAGAAATTGTAAACAAAGATGATATTTATGATGCCATGAAATATACAGAAAAATTAGCAGAGAAAGCTGGTTTTTCTTATGATGTAGTATTAAAGTTACAATTGGTAACAGAAGAGGCATGTATGAATGCCTTTGAATATTGTCAAAGCAGAAAAATTGCTTCTTTTCATTTGCTATGGAACATTCAAAAGGATTTTTTTGAGATGATTGTAAAGCAAAAAGGAGGATATTTCACGTTAGTAGAAAAAAGTGCCGTGAATAAGGAGTTAAGAGGAAGAGGGCTTACATTGATAATGAACTTATTAGATAGAGTCGAAGTAAAACAAGAATCTGAATATGTAACGTTATATATGAGAAAGGAAAAAAACTAAAAAATGATGCGATTAATTAAGAAAAACTTATTAAGTATTCTTCAGGTTGATAAAGAAATTACAATTAAAAATGCAGATGAATTTAAAGAAAACATGGAAGTTTTTTTAGACGAAGCAGAGAAATTCCTTATTTTAGATTTAACAAAAGTTTCTTATTTGAATAGTGCAGCACTAGGAATCATTGCTCATGCAGCGATGAATGCAAAGAAAAGCAATAAAGAGCTTGTTATTGCAGGAGTTAATCCTCCGATAAGTGAAATCTTTGAAATTGTTAAATTTTCAACATTTATGGAACTTTTTCAAACGGTGGAAGAGGCGGAGGAGTATTATTTAGAAGTGTTGTGAAGTTCAAAACCTACTAAGAGTAAAGGAGAAAACATATGGAGGAGAATAAACGGATATTCCCACTTTCTCCGTTACAAGACAGTAAAGATCTCAAAGAAAGCGCTGTATTACTAAAAGAGGAGCTTGATGCTTTTAAAGCACTAGCAAAAGGGTCATCCATGACGCGTGTTCTTGCAAAATTATGTAGCACGATAGAAAGCCAATTATTAGAGGCGTTTTGTTCAATTGTTTTGATTGATTCAGAAAGTGGCAAAGTAAACCTTGGAGCTAGTCCATCTCTACCTGTAACATTTACAATGAAATTAGTAGAAAAAGGATTACTCTTTGAAGTCATTGAATCAAAAAAATTGGTTGTTCTAAAGGATGTAGAAGAGAAAATAAAGAATAGGGACAAGCGAACGAATATAGAGATTAATACAATATGGTTGCTTCCAGTTGTTTCAGAAGATGAAATGGTTGGCGTGTTGTGTATTTCACAGCAAACTAGTAATCAGTTATCAAAAGCTTTGCTAGAAAGATTATCCTATTTTTCAAAGACTTTTGGATTAATTATTACGAAGTATAGACGTGATCAACAATCTAAAATGCTTGACCGATTAACGGGATTGCCAAATAGAGACTATTTGTATTCGAAAATAAACAGACACATTGAGCAAGTAATGACAGTAAATGAGTCATTTGCTTTTCTTTATATAGATTGTGATCGGTTTACAATGTTAAACGGTTCATTTGGTCAGCAAGTAGGAGACATGATCTTAAAAAAGCTCGCTCAAGAGCTACATCATTTTATAGGAGAAAATGGTATTTTAAGTAGAATTGATTCTGATGAGTTTGTTTTATTTTGCACGTACAAGGAAGCCGCTGATATAAAAAGGAAAGTGGAAGGGATTTTTTCTATTTTTAAAAAACCTTGGCATATCAATGATCATAAGTTTCCACTAACGGTTAGTATTGGCATTTCTGAATACCCGATTGATGGATTGAACGTTCATTCATTACTTGAAAAAGCGGAATTAGCTTTAAAACAAGCAAAAAAAGAAGGGCTAAATCAAGCTGTCTATTATCAAGAAAGTCAGCAACACATCAATTATTCAAGACAAATCGTGTTAGAAAATGATTTGCGTTCTGCGATTGAACGAGATGAATTTGCCTTGTATTATCAGCCGCAAGTCAATGTTCGGACAAAACAAATTGAAGGAGTGGAGGCGTTATTACGATGGGAGCATCCAGAATTTGGTGTGGTCTCGCCAGCTGAATTTATTCCGATACTTGAGGATACCGATTTGATCATTCCTTTAGGGGAAGTCATTTTAATAAAGGCTTGTATGCAACAAATGGAGTGGGTTAAAAAAGGGTTACCACCTGTAACTGTTTCTGTTAATATTTCACCTGTCCAATTTAAACCAGGGATTATTATTAATGCAGTGAAGAAAGCAATACGAAAGTCAGGAATAAAACCCCAATTCTTGAATTTAGAAATAACCGAAGGGATGCTCATTCATAATGTAAAAGAAACCCATTGTATTTTAACGACTTTAAATGAAATGGGGATTCGGGTTGCGATCGATGATTTTGGAACAGGTTATTCATCTTTATCCTATTTAAAGCAATTTCCTATTAAAACAATCAAAATTGACCGCTCGTTTGTAAAAGATATTGTTATGGATAACCAAGATCGTGCTATTGTTAAGGCCATTATTGAAATGGGCAAATCGTTGAACATGGACCTAGTTGCTGAAGGTGTCGAAAATGTCCAGCAAGTAAAGGTATTAAAGGATGAAGGGTGTCATTTTCTTCAAGGTTTTTACTTTAGTAAACCGATGTCAAACAGGGAAGTTGAGCAGCAACTGCAGCGGTGGATTGATTTAAAAGAATCGATTAAATGGGAATGAATTATGTACTTCAGGTTCTTCTTTTTTGAGGGTGGATTTTCCAGTGAACAAATGAGGAATTCACCCGATATATATTTAAGAAGACATATGAAGGGATGGAAAAGTTGCATATGGAAAAGATTCAACAATTTCTTATTAACTATTCCGTCAAAATAGGCTTACCTCTATTTTTGGTCAATACGAATGGGAGATTTATAAATAGAGGAAATGATGATTCTTTTTCAAAATACGAAGAGTTACATAATGAATCATCGTTATTTATTGAAGAAGTGTTAAAAACGGGACAGACAATTAAAAAGCCAACTGTTGTAACAGTTTATGATGGAAGTTGCTTTGAAAATAAGCGTTTTGGTGTTACACCACTGTTTTCTGCTAGCGAAGGTGAGTTTTGTATTGTAGCAGGACCCATTCAAACAAAGGATAACGGCTATGAATTGGCCGATTTACTAGAAAAGTTAGCTATGTTGTTTGAACTAGTTGGATTTGCTGCAGTTGGAGATAAAAAAGCCATGACAGCAAGCAAACTAATTCAGTCTCTAACTAATTTTCAAAAAGACTTATTGGAATATGATGATGTGTATCATATCGTTTCTACTTTTTTTGATCAAGTCATTGAGAATACTCACGTAGAATTTCTTGCTTACGCTTCTAAAAATGAGGATGAAAAATTTGTTATAGAAGTTGTTAGAGGCAAGGATTATCAAGAACTTAAACATAAATCCTTTTTTATTGGAGAAGGAATGTTAGGAAAAGTAGTTGTAACAGGTAAGAGGTTACATTGGAGAGAAAACGGTGATTTGTATCAAGCCAATTATTTTCACCAATTTAACCTCACACCTTCGGAAGTTTTTGTTTTTCCATTAATAGTGAAGGATGAAGTAGTGAGGCTTTATTTTGGTGGTGGGAAGAAGACGGATTTTTGTAGTACTGAAGTGATGAATGTGTTGAACATGGCTGCTAAAATTCTAATAGAAAAAGAACAGGTACGCCAACAAAATGAGAAACTATTAACTGTTCAAGGCACAACTAGTCGGTTAATGGAATTACTCACAATCACTTCGAAACCATATGAATACAAACATGTTGTCTATCTTATCTTAGATTTTTTTCTATCACTAAATTATGGTGAATTAGTATACTTTACATCTATAAATAAAGATCAACTTATTAGAGGACAGAAACAAGACGATCTACTGATGCGTTACGAAAAGGCATTGGAGAAATGGACAGATGTAAAGAAGCATGAGAGTATTGAGACCATTATAGACGGTCCATTGGTCCATCAACCTATTTTTAGAGACAATCAACTTTATGGTGTGTTGTCCGTTTCGTTTGCAGATCGTTCAAGTATTGAGCCAATGCTTGAATTCTTAAGTATTGTTCAAAGTATGATTCAGCAGTCAAGTCTAGTTCATATAAGCGAGGAATCCAAAATATCTTCTAATCTGTTTGATGTTCTACAAGAAAGCATGAAGGAATTTGATGAAACGTCCTATGCTTTAACGGTAAAAGCATTGAAATTCGTCAAAAGAATTGGTCCTGAGTTGGGTTTTGACTCATCTACCATGGAATGTTTAGTGAATGTATGTAAAGTGATGCCGTATCGCTTTGATTTCTTAAAGAAACTTTTACCTCCATCTA
This sequence comes from Halalkalibacter wakoensis JCM 9140, assembly GCF_000513095.1. Lineage (GTDB taxonomy): Bacteria > Bacillota > Bacilli > Bacillales > Bacillaceae_D > Halalkalibacter > Halalkalibacter wakoensis. The sequence continues at coordinate 43,081 of NZ_BAUT01000016.1, read as the reverse complement.
GAGAATTTGATCTATTGCATGTATTGCATCAAATGGAACAAAATAAAACCGATAAATGGAGCTATGACACAAAAGAGCAAATTATTTGGTATCTTTATAGCCATTTACTTAAAAAACAAGAGGGTCAAACATTAACAATCTTAGAACCTATTATATTAGAAAAGTGTGAAGCCACTTATTCATTCGTTTTTAGAAACTCACCAAAGAGTCAACGAAATCAAGAAAGCATTCAGTTAAACGTAGATGATATTGAAGCATTATCTAACTTGAAATCAGTTATTAAAAAATTGCCAATCACGCAACGAGAACAGGAAATCCTCAACCTTATATTAGAAGGCTTGAACAATCAGGAAATTGCTGATTTTCTAAGAATTAGTGTGCATACGGTAAAAAACCATGTTACAAGTATTTATAAAAAACTGAATGTTACAGACAGGATACAAGCAATGGCTAAGATTTATAGAATTAAATATGGTCAAGAATAAATGAAGAGCTCCTTATTTATATGGAGCTCTTCTTCTTGCGCTAAGTACTCACTTCGAACAGCTCAAAATATGATATGATAAGAAGGCGAAGAGAGGAGGGTGTGTGTGTTAAATAAACAAAACGTGTTGGCATATAACCGGACCCTTTTTACGAGAGATGTCATTGCTGGGATCACTCTATTTGTCATGCTTATTCCTCAGGGGATGGCTTATGCCATGTTAGCTGGGCTACCACCGGTGATGGGGTTATATGCAGCGACTATACCGTTATTCATTTATGCACTATTTGCTTCATCTAAACATTTATCGATTGGACCTGTTGCCATTACGTCATTGCTTGTGTTTTCAGGAGTATCCATGGTGGCTGAGCCAGGAACAGGAGATTACATTTCAATCGTCATTGTTCTTGCGCTTTTAGTTGGAGCGATTCAGTTTTTATTAGGTGTGACGAAGTTAGGATTTATCGTCAAATTTATTCCTCATTCGGTGATGAATGGTTACACATCGGCAGCAGCAATTGTCATTGGATTGAGTCAATTTAAGCATTTATTAGGAATCCAACTCGGTAATTATTTACAAGTGCAGTACTTATTCTTAGACATGTTTAGGAACGTTCAACAAATCAATTTCATAACGGTGTTCATTGGAATAGCAAGCATTTGTGCCCTTATTATCTTGAAAAAGATGGTTCCAAAGCTACCGGGAGCACTTTTTGTCGTCATTATATCGATCCTTTTTGTTTCTGCTTTTAATTTAGAACGAAACGGCGTACAAATTGTCGGTGATGTTCCACAAGGCTTTCCACAATTTGCGCTTCCCACTATGACGATGCAGACGGTGCAGGTGTTAGTGCCAATGGCCTTTATTATTGCTCTTCTTGGGTTCATGGAGTCGTTAGCGATCGGCAAAGCTGTTGCCAAAGAGGAACAATATAAAATTAACCCCAATCAAGAATTACGAGCATTAGGATTAGCCAATATGCTCGGATCGTTGTTTCAATCGTTTCCTGTTAATGGAAGTTTTTCACGAACAGCTGTTAATCACCAATCAGGTGGAGCGACGCAAATGACTTCTGTGATAACCGGTGTTTTTGTTATTATTACGTTATTCTTTTTTACTTCTTTGTTTTATTATTTACCGAATGCTGTTCTAGCAGCTATTATCATTGTAGCGGTATACAAATTGATTGATATCAAGGAGATGAAGCATCTTTTCACGGTCAATCGATTTGAGGGCTGGATTTGGGTAGCGACTTTTGTTGTAACGTTATTTGTCGGGATTCAATGGGGCATTATTATAGGTGCACTTTTTACATTGATCTTAATCGTGAAGAAAAGCGCTGAACCGTCCATTGTTGAGTTGGGCTATGTCAAACAAGAAAATACATTTCGAAACATTGATGTGTATACAAATGCTGTTACATCTGAAGAAGCAACCATTATTCGAATCGATGCAAACATTCATTTTGCTAACATTTCGGTTATTGAAGAAAAAGTAAAAAATCTTTTGAAAGATCGTGACAAAACCAAATGGCTTATCATTGATATGTCAGGAGTTAATGATGTCGACACGGTTTCGATTGATACTCTTGAGGCTATGATTCATTTTTACAAAAATCAAGGCATCACGATTTTGTTTGCGAGTATGAAGTTCTCGATTCGTGATATGGTCAACAAAGCAGATTGGGATGAGAAATTCCAAGAACAAGAGAACCATTTGCCATTAGATCAACTACTAAAAGAAAAAGGAATTCAAATAGAAAATCCGCAGTCAAATGATTCTGGTATGTGGGATTTTCAAATATAAGGTAATTATAATAACCTACTATGAGAAAGACTCATAGTAGGTTATTTATGTGAACGAAATAATGAATCCAGTGAAATTCGGTCATTCTTTACTGTTCCGGTATTAAATCGCGCTCTCTATATTTTTACCCATTCCAAATGAACGCTATACCCTTCATATTCATAGATTTTACTCTAAAACAATGCTTCTAAGGGTGCTAGTTCTGCATGAAATTAGTTGTGTTCAATAGTTTTTAGAAATAATAAAGGGTGGCTCTATTATTTCTAGTTCTATTTGACCGATTATCTTTTGTTAATATTCTAAAATATGGAACTTGGTGAAATATTCGTGTTTTTAGGTTGGGTGACCTATGAAAAATATAAAATTGCCTACGCAAATACTATTTTAACATGTAGAATTTCCAGTTCTTTCGTGACCCTAACTGATAGAAAAGATAACAAGAGTCAACTTTGATTTAAGACTTTTTACCTATACTAGATATTGCGGACTTTTTTACAGTATAACGACCAAGTAGTCAAGAGCGTCAGATTACGATTATAATTCGATTGTCAGTCTATTAACATAATTTGGAGGGATCTATTTGAAAAAGCGAAATCTACTAATTACAACAGCACTAGTCGGAACAATGACCATTGGAGGTATAGCACCAACGACATTAGCACATGATGCACTTGGTTCAGATGTGAATAAGGGAGAACGTTTCGTATTCGATCAAGATGCCATTGAGCAATTAAGTTTTTCTTTAACTGGTTCCAAGAATGTGTCGAACTTTAAAGAGGCGGCTGCCGTTCAAATTAGTTTGAAAGATGGCGTTCAAAACAATACGGCAGATGTCTATGCTCATAAAGGATTTGCTTATTTAGGAACCCATACGGCTAACGGAGGAAATGGTGGGGTTCGAGTATTTGATTTAAAAAACCCGAGTAACCCTGTTGAGGTAGCCGTTTTTGCGGATGAGATCCCAAATACCTGGCAAGAAAAAGTAATTGTAAAATCAGTAAATACTCCACATTTTAAAGGGGATTTAGCGGCAGTTAGTGTTCAACAAACATCACGTAATAACGTGAACCGACCGAATAGTAAAGGTGGGGTACTTTTATATGATGTAACAGATCCAACAGATCCAAAGAAACTAGGTTTCTATGAGTTAGATAGAAGAATTACAGGAACGCACGAACTTTATTTAACGACACAAGGAAATCGAGCGCTTGTTTTAACTTCAAGCCCATATGCAGACTACTATACTCATGGTGAGCAAGAAGACTTCCAAATTATTGATGTAACAGACCCAACAAACCCGGAAAAAATGTGGGGCTGGGATCCAAGAGAACTTGAGGAAATTCCAGAAGACTTCAATGGTTATCATTGGCATGCTCCAGATGGAAAAACAAGACCTGTCTTTAACCATAGTGTAATTACTGATAACAACGCACAATATGCTTATGTGTCTATGTGGGATTTAGGAACCGTTATCTTTGATATAAAAGATCCTGAAAACCCTGTTTTCCTCGGTAGAACCGATTACCGTGATGATCAAAAAGGAGCGGCGCATTCGGCTGCACTTGCTCGTGGAGGTACCATTTTAATTGAAACTCGTGAGGTATCCAATCCTGTGGGTGTAGGGTATGAAAGTGCTTATGGATACACGCGTATTTTTGATATAAAAGATAAAACAAATCCTATCTTATTAAGTGAGTTTACGACAGATTTAACGTATCAAGAACCATTTATTAATACGTTTGCGAAAACCGTCCACGATCCAAAAGTACATGGTAACACACTCTACTTATCGTACTACTCAGGTGGGGTCGTTATGGTTGATATTACGAACCCAAGCAATCCGGTCCAAATCGGACAGTATACGCCTGAAGATGCAGATGTATGGGGTGTATTTGTTGATCGGAATTATATTCTAGCGTCAGACATGGGACAAGGTTTGAAAGTGTTAACAAGAGGACAAGGTCAAGGCAATGGCAACGGTAATGGACGTTAGACAAGTATAAAGCTAGAGAGTAAACAAGTCTGTTCGGCTAGCAAAACGTTGAATAGCGCAAGTAATACACTCTGCAAGGATCATGACTAAAAGAAGGACCCAAATGAAATGGGTCCTTCTTTTTACTCTATCATCCTATTAAGAAGTTGATTCTGAAGGACTATTTTCGATTTGCTCTTTTGTTGCAAAGAGTGAGATTCGCTTGTTTAATAAGTCAACAGAATCAAACGAGATAGGTGATACAAGTACCTTTAATCCAGGTAACCATTTTAATGTGTCAATGGCTAAATAACGTATAGCCCATTTCTCGCTGTCAAAGTAGATATCTTTTACCTTCCCTAATTCGCCATCTGTAGCTTGTACAACACATGTTTGAACTGTACTAGCTTTGTAAAGAATAATGAATTCCTCCTTTTAAATGATCTACTTTTTAGATAACCGATTTAATAAAATTAAAACATATTCGACGAAATTTTTCTGTTGGAATGAATAGTGGGTTGTTTTTATTGTCAGCTATCACTTTAAAAAAAGGATTGTATGTAAATAAAAACAACCGAGACCTTTTTTAACAAAAAAGAAGACCACATAACAAGTGTTAAAGAAGATTCAATTACAGGTTTAAGCCCTGGATTGCCTTATTTCAACAATTCACCGACAATCGTAACGAACTTTCAAGAGGTAGGGTGAAGCAATGACACGAGGAGGCCGAGGAAACACCCCGTCATACTAAGACGCAAAAAGTACTAGTTCTACAAAAGGAAAAAAAGGAACATATCTTCACTCTTGAGTGGTGTTAAATAAATAAATTTAAGGATAAAAACCCTAGCAGGGGAATGACACCACGCGGAAAGCGGGGTGTCATTCCCCTACGGTCGGTTACCCACTAATATAAGTAAGGGAATTCCTGTTTCATACAGGCTAGTGTGCTATACACCCGTTCGTTTTCGTTGATTGTTTTGTTTTTTGGTTTGCTGGCTTTTCATTGATTTTGTAGATTCAAACGGGTTGTTTGCTGGTTTTTTTGTAGATGCTTGATTTTTCTTATTGGCAAGTTGTTGCTTTATTGCCTCTTGTAGACTAATTTTTTTCCTAGGATCATTAGCTGTCATGTAAGATTATCCCTTTCACGTTTCGTTTAATAAGTAGTATGTACAGTATAGCTTATTGAAATGTGATTAGGAAGCAAATCATTTTGGTATAGGACAGCCCTTAATAAACATACGGTTTCTTATGTAGACTGTTCGTGCGGAAGGGGAAGTTGTCAGTTGGAAAACTTCATTCATCAATTCAATGACAGTTTGATGAAAATTATTGATGTTGATATGAGTCTTTTAATAAACGTAAAAGAAGGAATAAACGGTCCTTATATTACGATCCCAATTAGTGAGCATATTTTAGAAAAGATTGTGAAGACCAAACAAATTAAGGGAGTAACGAATCTAAATGTTCAGTTAGTGGGCAATACAATTGTTGTACGTGGAGCCGTTCGGAAATTTCGAATGAAAATGCATTTCCAAATTCATCTTCAACCACTTGAAGCAAAAAACAGGCAATTGGCTTTTAAAATTGTACGTATGAAGCCAGTCAATCAGGACTGGATTACAAATCTAGTGCTAAGTAAATTCCAATTTCTTCGTTATTATAAGGGAATCATCTATCTAGACATGAACCAATTAGAAAAGGCAAAATCGATACGAGTAGGAAATGTCAAGCATGTGGAAGTGAAAAATGAAAAGCTTTGGGTTGGTGTAGGATTATAAGTTCGTATAAATTTCTCCATCTCCATCAAACTATAAAGAAGGATCTTTAGGAAAATAATCTAGATAGGTGATGGAGATGGAATCAAGCTGGCTTTCAATTATCCCTTTTTTAGTCGTCATACCAGTAGCTATTTATACAAAGCAAGTGCTTCCAGCCCTTTTTCTAGGGTTACTTGTAGGCTCATATTTAATGGATCCAACCATCCTGGGCGGGATCCAAACCATGTTTGTTTATGTTGTACAAGCCCTTATTGATACGAATAACATTAAAATTATTGTCTTTTTATATGCTTTTTCCGGTCTAGTTGGCATGATTAAGATGACAGGTGGAATTCGAGGGTTTGTGGAAAAAGCTGCTGAAAAAATTCAAACAAGAAAACAGGCTCTTATGTTAACCTATGTGTCGACAATCGGTACGTTCGCAGCTCCAACCTTTCGTTTTGTGACAATTGCTCCTATAATGAGAGCATTGTTGAAGAAAGTTAAAATGACAACCGCTGAATTAGGATTTGTTATTGAGACAACCGCAACTCCAGTCATTGTCTTAATTCCTGTTGCGACTGCATTTGTTGGTTACATGGTTTCCATTATTGATATTGCTACAGAAAATCAAGGTCTTGAAGTGGATCCATATGCACTTTTCATACAAAGCATTCCGTTTAACTTTTTTTCCATTGTGACGATCTTGTTAGGGGTGTACTTAAGCTTCTTTCATAAAGCAAAAAAGAAGCCAACTGCTCCAACACAAATTGATGAAGAAACAGTGGAAGAGGAAGATGATTGGCATGATTGTCACCCGGTAGTCTCAAAAGAACTTCCGATTAAACCGATGAATTTGTTATTACCGCTTGTATTCGTCATTGGTTTGACATTGTTTTTAACATGGTGGGATGGTCATGTTCAAGGTTTTGGCTTTTTTGAGGCTTTTATTGAAGCAGATGTACTTGATGCTATGGTTGTTGCGCTACTTATTACGGTGTTAGTGTCAATGGCTTTTTACTTGTTGCAACGTTTTAAGCTAGAACAATTAATTAGTGGTTTCATTGATGGCGGAAATGAACTAATGTCCGTTATTTTGCTTTTATCGGTCGTTTGGGGTCTTTCGTCTATAACAGATGACTTAGGATTTGCCGCATTTGTAACGGCACATACAGGTTGGATTCCCCAAATGTTTATCGCTCCTCTTATATTTATTTTCGGTGCAGCGGTATCCTACTTTATCGGATCTGCTTGGGGGACGTGGGGAATTTTGATGCCACTTGGGATTTCACTTGCACTAGTCGGCGATGTCTCACTGCCATTAGTTATAGGGGCTGTGTTTGCGAGTGGAGCATTTGGTGCATTTGCTTCTCCGTTAAGTGATGACACGAATACTATTGCAAAAATCCTGGGCTTATCTGTTATCGAGTATGCGAAGTACAAATTAAAGCCAGCGCTGATCGCAGCTGGGATTACGGCAGTGTTGTATTTATTGGTGACATTTGTAATGTGAGAGAAGGTAAGCAAAGTCTTACCTTCTTATTGTTGGAATTTACAATAAAGTTGTTTCTAAAGACTTTAAGAATAGAAATAAAAAAGCTAAATAAATAGTAAGCCAATATTCACAAAATTATTGCACGCATATGTTTACTTTGGTAAAATAGGATTATGAAAACGGTTTCCTTAATCGATTTCCTAAAACGATTTCCTGTTTTTTGAAAAGTGTAGATTAATTTAAAAGAGGATTGATAGTATGAAGGTAACCATTAGTGATGTTGCTAAAAAAGCAGGTGTTTCTAAAACGACTGTGTCAAGGATCTTGAATGGCAACTATTCACAAACAACTGATGAAACAAGAAAAAGAGTTCAAGAAGCAATTAAAAGTTTAGATTATAGTCCTAATGCTCTTGCAAAAGGATTAAAATCCACAAGGACAAATGTTCTTGGGATTGTACTAGCTAATTTAAAAAACCCTTTTTGGACAACGGTTTTGGAAGGGGTGGAAGATACTAGTAGAGAAATGGGATATAATCTAATGATCTGTAACTCAAATGAAGATGAAGAATATGAGTTGAAACATATAAAGGAACTCCGAATGAGGCAAGTGGATGGGATTGTGCTTCATCCGACAGTTAAAAATACAGAAATGTATAGAAAGTTATTAGAGGAAAATTATCCAGTAGTTTTTATAAATAGAAGGGTGCCTTATCTAAATGGTCATAGTGTTGTTATGGATAATATCAAAGGCGCAACAATTGCAGTTAACCATTTATTAAAAAATGGTCGAAAAAAAGTCGCTGCAATTCTCTATAAAAACCCTTATGTTAGTACATGGAGTGAAAGGATCGAAGGTTATAAAGGTGCATTAAGAGAAAAAGGGTATACGGATAATGATTTTTGTGTATTAGAGTTGGTAGAAGGAGAAAAAAACTGTGAAGTGATTACTCGTTTTTTTGAACAAAATAAAGATATAGATGCTATTTTTTCAACGAATAATATGCTTACATTAGAAGTTCAAGCTGTTTTGAAAGAGATGAAAATTAAAGTTCCCGAAGATGTTGCAATTGTTAGTTATGACGAAACAAAGTGGGCTAAATTTATCGAACCTCCACTAACGACCATAAGTCAGCCTGGCTATGAGATGGGTGAGTTAGCAACACAAATTCTTATTAAAGAGATTCAATCGGAGAAAAAGCCTATTCCATCTACGATTGTACTTAACCCGGAATTAATTGTTAGGCAATCTGCTGGAGAAGGCCTAAAAAATATCTAAGTTCGATAAGCTACTAATAGTTAGGCAGCTGGTTTGAGAAGAGTCCTGCAAGGGTCTCTTTTTTATAATAAAAAAATAAATCAAAAAAGATTGTTGAAAACGCTATCAACAAGTGTTAAACTTTAGTTAATCGATTTAGGAAACCGGTTTCCAAAACTGATTCTTTGAAAAGAGGAGGATTTTACTAAATGGAAAATTTAGGTTTTAGAATTTTACCAATGGTTAATAGACCAAACGATCAACTAGTGAATGAATATCGCTCTGTTGTAACACCTCATATAAGTGATAATTTAAACCGAATTTACGGTGCATCTGCAAATCTTAGACCTTATCATAAAGGTGGTAAGTTGATAGGAACAGCACTAACAGTGAAAACGAGACCAGGAGATAATTTAATGGTACATAAAGCCATTGATATCGCTGAACCTGGAGATATTATAGTAGTAGACGCAGGTGGTGATTTATCAAATGCAATTGTTGGTGAAATCATGCTTCGCCTAGCAAAGCGGAATAAAATTGCTGGTTTTGTTATTAATGGAGCTATTCGTGACACAGGGGCATTTGCTCAAGACGACTTCCCTGTATATGCTTGTGGTGTGACACATAAAGGTCCTTATAAAGATGGACCTGGTGAAATTAATGTTCCCATTTCACTAGGGGGTATGACCATTAACGCAGGGGATATCATAGTTGGAGATGAAGATGGGTTAGTTGCAGTCCCTCTTGAAAAGGCAGAAGAAATTCTTACATTAGTTAAGAAGCAACAAAAGGCAGAAGAAGAAATAATGAATTCAATTGAAGTTGGAACAGTTGATCGAAGTTGGGTTGATAAAACGTTAGAGAAAAAGGGTGTGTTTCTAAATGTCAATACCAACTAAATACGATTGGAAAAAACTCGAAGACTTCTGTTCTACTGTCTTAGAAAACGCTGGTGTCTCCAAGGAAAATGCTAGGATTGTTGCAACTTCACTTATAGAAGCAGATTTAAGGGGTGTAGACTCTCACGGTGTAGTTAGAACAGCGATTTATCTAGAACGTATTGAAAGAGGTATGATTAATCCAAATGCTACTGTTACAATCACATCTGATAGCGACTCCGCTGTTCTAGTAGATGGAAATAATAATTTTGGATCCGTTGTCGGAACAAAAGCTTTAGAAATTGCGTTAGAGAAAGCGAAGCGTAGCGGTGTGGCTCTAATCGGTGTCAAACATTCTAACCATTTTGGTACAGGAGCTTATTATGCTAAAAAGGCAATTGAAAAAGACATCATCTTACTTGTTCTTTCGAATGCTTCACAAACGATGCCTCCTACAGGTGGTGTTAGGCCGTTTATTGGAACAAACCCGTTAGCGTAGGGGTTCCTTCAGGTGAACAAAGCCCTTTTATTCTTGATATGGCTACAAGTGTTGTAGCTAGAGGGAAAATTATTGTCGAAGCTCAAAAAGGAAATTCGATTCCAATTGGTTGGGCAATTGATAAAAATGGTAACCCAACAACGGATGCTGAGGCAGCGCTTGACGGTTCAGTTTTACCATTGGGAGGACCGAAAGGATACGGAATATCGATGTTTATTGATATTCTTGCTGGAGTTTTAACCGGAGCTGGATTTGGAAAGTACGTTAATAATATGTATAACAACTGGGAAGAACCGCAAAACGTGGGGCACATATTTCTAGCGATTGATATTAATAGGTTTATGCCAATTGAATTTTTTAAAGCTAGAATGGATCAGTACATCACTGAAATTAAGGAAGAGCCCAAAGCCCCAGGTGTAGATGAAATATATATTCCAGGTGAAATTGAAACTCGTAGGTCAGAAGAAAGAAAAGAAAAAGGCATTGATTTGCCATTAAAAGTAGCACAAGAGCTTGATGAAATAGGAAAGCGCTATGGTGTTAGTTTGTCAGAGGCTGCTTTGGATATTAATTCAATAGGGGAGGTACAAAAATGATTTTTGATAAATCTTTCAGATATGAAATTCCAACTGCGATTGAATTTGGAAGCGGATCCATTAAAACCTTACCTCAGCATGTTAGGGGATTTGGAGGTACAAAGGTATTAATAGTTTGTGATCCTGGAGTCTTGCATGCTGGGGTGGTGGCTAAGCTTGAAGAGCCGTTAAAAGCTGCTGGTATACCATATGAAGTTTTTTCAGAAATTGAAGCAGATCCGGCAATTCAATCTGTTGACAAAGGTTTACATCTTGGTAAAGAAAATAATTGTGATGTTGTTGTTGGCGTTGGTGGTGGAAGTTCGTTAGATACTGCTAAGGCCATTGGGCTTATGCTCAACAATCCAGGGCATATTCGGGACTACGTTGGTCTCAACTTAGTACCAAATCCAAGTGTTCCAGTCATTGCGGTGCCAACTACAGCTGGTACTGGAAGTGAAATTACAATTTGGTCAGTACTGTCAGATAAGCAGGCTAAAGTCAAGTTAAGTGTCGGTAGTGTGTACAATTGTCCCAATTTAGCAATTGCTGATCCGGAATTGACAGTTTCGCTCCCGCCGCATATTACAGCTGCAACAGGTATGGATGCGTTAACTCATGCAATGGAGTCTTATGTCAATAAGGCAACTCAACCAATATCAGAAGGGCTGTCAGTCCAATCAATGAAAATGATCTCAGAGAATCTACGTCTAGCCGTTGTACAAGGCGAGAATTTGGAAGCGCGCTCAAATATGCTACTAGCTAGCTTAATTGCTGCAATGGCATTTAACTCAACGCGTCTTGGATTGGCTCATGCATTAGCCATCCCATTAGGAGCCCATTTTAAAATCCCTCATGGAACTGTAAATGCAATCCTATTGCCTGAAGTAATGAAATTTAATGTGATTGGAAACCCAAAAAAGTTTGCTGAAATCGCAGCTATTTTCGGGGTTAACACTTACAATTTAACGGAAAGAGAAGCGGCTGAAAAATCAGTCGAGGCGATTCGTCAATTGAACCATGATGTTGGTATTACCCAAACACTTTCAGATTTCGGTGTAAAAGAAGAGCACCTTGATCAAATTGTTGAAGAAGCTATGTTGTCTGGCAACGTTCCTGTAAATCCTAGAAAACCAACGTTAGAAGATTTAAAGAACATTTGTCGTGCAGTTATGAAAGAAGAGAAAAAGGAGTTCGTTACGTTATAGTATTGGAGGGAATCAAGTGAAACCAAAAGTTCTTGTAACAAGTGAACTACCGGGAGACGCAATTAGCAGGTTAGAAGCAATTGCCGACGTGAAAGTTCACATCGGAGAGCACGACTTGACGAAGTCTCAATTAATTGAGCAAATACAAGATAAGGATGCGGTAATTTCCTTATTAGTAAACGAAATTGATAAAAGTGTCTTACAATCTGCTCCAAACTTAAAAGTAGTCGCTAATTATGCTGTAGGCTTTAATAACATCGATGTTGATGCTGCCACAGAACGAAACGTTGTTGTAACCAACACTCCAGATGTATTAACCGAAGCAACGGCTGACCTTGCATGGGCACTACTTTTAGGTATTGCTCGCCGTGTTCCTGAGAGTGATCAGTTTGTCAGAGATGGTAAGTTTGAAGGGTGGAAGCCTAATCTATTATTAGGTAGAAGTGTACATGGAAAAACACTTGGAGTTATCGGAATGGGACGTATTGGTGAAGCTGTTGCCAAAAGAGCTAAAGGTTTTGATATGGAAGTCCTCTACTATAATCGAAGACAATTATCTGTTAAGAAAGAAAATGAATTAAATGCTAGATATGTAGGTTTTGAGGAACTCCTACGATCATCTGATTTTATTTCATTACATGCTCCGTTAACTGATGAGAGTTATCATATAATCGGGAAAGAAGAATTAACAATGATGAAGTCTAGTGCGTATATCATTAATACTTCACGTGGTCCTCTTATTGATGAAGGTGCGTTAGTAAAAGCATTGGTAGATAATGTTATTGCGGGGGCAGGGTTAGATGTTTTTGAAAGGGAACCAGTATTAGAGCCAGTGCTTGATCAACTACCAAATGTAGTGTTAGCCCCACATGTTGGAAGTGCAACTATTGAAACAAGGGTTGAAATGGCCAATTTGGCTGTGGATAATGTCATAAATGTTTTAAAAGGGTTAAAGGCTATAACTCCGGTAAACCCGGAGATCGTTAAGAAGTAAATGAAGGAGTGAACCAAATGACAACATTGAATGAATGGCTTGAAGGTCATACTGGTCAAACGCATAAAAATTTCATAAATGGTGAATGGGTAAAAAGTTTATCTCAAGAAACATTCGAAATTTATAATCCTGCACAAAAAAATCAAGTTTTAGGGTTTTTCCAGGCATCAGTTGAAGAAGACGTAAACGCAGCTGTAGAATCAGCTCATGAAGCATTTAAAAGTTGGTCGCAAATTCCCGGTCCTGATCGTGGCGCTATATTAATGAGATTTGCAGATTTGTTAGAAAAGCATAGTGATGAGGTGGCTTTCATCTTATCAGCAGAACAAGGAAAAGTGTTAGCCGAGTCTAAAGGCGAAGTAGGTCGTGCTGTAAAAGAAACTCGTTTTATAGCAGGAGAAGCACTTCGCATCGAGGGATCTACGTTACCAAGTGAGAAAAGCAATATTTCCACTTCCGTGTTACATACACCTCTTGGAGTAGTTGCTGCGATTGCACCATGGAACTTTCCTGTAGTTACACCTGTAAGAAAAATCGCTCCAGCACTAGCATACGGTTGCACGGTTGTATATAAACCTGCGTCAGAAACACCTTGGTCTTCGGTTCGTCTAATGGAACTCTTTAAAGAAGCTGGTGTTCCAAATGGCGTTGTAAACCTTGTAACTGGTGGAGGTTCAAAAGTTGGAAATCCACTTATTACACATCCGCTAGTAAAAGGAATTAGTTTCACTGGATCTACTGAAATTGGGTTAGGGATTAATGAGAAGGCTACAAGGCTTCTAAAGAAAACCCAGTTAGAATTAGGTGGTAAAAATCCCGCTGTTGTTGTTGATTATAGCGATGTTGATTACGTAGCGAAGCAGATTGTCAGTGCTGCCTTTGCGTGTAGTGGACAACGTTGTACATCCATCAGTAGAGTTGTTGTCCTCAAGGAGAAAGCAGAGGAAGTAACTCAAGCAATTCGTAAAGAACTAGAACATATTAAAGTAGGGCCAGCATCAGATAACTCAGCAACAATTGGGCCACTTGTTAGTCAAGACCAACTGGATACGACCACTGAATACATTAAGGTTGGAAAAGAAGAGGGAGCTACTCTTGCTTACGGTGGAGATATATTGGCTGAAGGTTATTATGCCGATGGGCATTATATTGTTCCTAGTTTATTTACGGGTGTAAAACCTGAAATGCGCATTGCAACTGAGGAAATTTTTGGACCGGTTTTATCAATCATTGAAGTTGAGAATGTTGATGAGGCTATATCCGTTGCTAATAACGTTAAGTACGGTTTAGCTGCTTCTATCTTTACTAATGATTTATCACTCGCTTATCGATTTGTAAATGAAGTGGAAAGCGGAATGGTTCATGTCAATCACGGAACTGCAAGCCAAGCTCATGCACCGTTTGGGGGAGTAAAGGAATCAGGTTATGGAGCATTTTCTATTGGGAAAACAAACAAAGACTTCTTTACAGAAATGAAAGTTGCTTATTTTCAATATTAAACAACCACTTTACTTGGTTGTTTAATATAAATAAAAATTCAAGGGGGATCCTTCGATGAAAAAATGGCTTCTTAATGTATCGGTTTTACTTGTATCAATGCTCTTTGTAGTTGGATGTTCATCTGATGAAAGTACAGGTGATGGTGGAGAAAATGCTTCAAACGGTTCAACTGAACAACAAGTGTTAAAACTAGGACATGTTTGGCCAAGTTCAGAGATCCATGCACAGGCTGTACAAAAATTTAAAGAAGAGGTTGAAGACTTAACAGATGGAGCATTAAAAATAGAAATATATGAGAACGGTTCCTTAGGTGACGATGGTGAGTTATTAGAAGGATTGAAGATCGGTACTGCAGATATTTGGGTTGGAGGTGCTGGGGTATTGTCAGGTTCTTCAACAACGGCTCAAATCTTCACAGTTCCATTTATGTTTGATAGTCAAGATCATTTTGATAACGTTTACAACGGTGAGGTTGGAGAAGAAATCTCAGAAAGAATTGCAGAGGAATCAGGGAATCGTATTCTTTCTTACTTAGCACGTGGTGCACGAATGTTGACTGTGGATAGAGAAGTAAATACACCTGAAGATTTGTCTGGTTTAAAAATTCGTGTACCTGACAGTCCTGTATTTGTTAGATCATGGGAAACGTTAGGTGCTGCACCGACTCCAATGGCGTTTGGTGAAGTATTCACAGCGTTACAGCAAGGAGTAATTGATGGACAGGAAAATCCACTTTCTTTAATTTATAACTCAAAATTTAATGAAGTTGTAGATTATTTAGTTAAGACTGAACATGTACGTGAACCTATTACGATTGTAATCAGTGATTCAACATTCCAAGCATTAAGTGGAGAACTGCAAGACGCACTAATTCAAGCAGCAAATGGTGAAGCCAAATCTTTCGCTTCTGAAGAAGTGAATTCTGGAGAAGAAGGATACTTAGCAAGTTTAGAAGAAGCCGGAATGACAATAATTGAGCCAGATCTTTCATTATTCCAAGATAAACTTGATGGTTTTGTAGAATCTCAATTCCCTGATGTACTAGACATTCATGAGAAAATAATTAATGCAAATTAAGAAGCTTTTGGGAGGATTATATTCCTCCCAACCCTTTCTATAGGTACTTCATGTATATCAACACAATTTAGGTATACATGAAGTACTTACAGAATTTACAACAAAGCAAAGAGGTGTATGAGGTGAAAAGAATCGTTAGTGCAATAGACCAATTAAACTCTTGGGTTTTTCATTTAATAGCAGTCATTTTTGGTTTGGTCGCACTTCTTACCATTTATCAAGTATTTGCTAGATATGTGTTGAGTAGTCCGCTTATTTGGTCCGAGGCTATTGTTCGGTACTCTATGATATGGATTGTATTATTAGGGACTGCTATAGCTTTAAGAAAAGGATTATTAATTTCAGTGGAAGCAGTTCTATATTTAGTCCCGAAAAAAATAAAGAGAGTAATGGAAATGGTTATTGTTGTAATTAACATAATTTTTTTGGTTTTACTAATTAAATTTGGGTTTGACATTATGGGTAACTTAGCAAATCAAACGACAGGTTCTCTTGATATTCCTGTTACGTGGATTTATGCCGCAATTCCTGCAGGTAGCATATTAGCAATTCTAAATTGTATTGCAGTTTTTTATGAATTACTAACGAAGAAGGAAGCGGGGGAACAAGATGGCACTACTTTTATTCATTAGTCTATTTGTAATGTTTATCATTGGTGTTCCCGTAGCGTTTTCTATGGGATTAGCTTCAATGATTGCAATGTGGCAGGATGGTACATCACTTCAGGTAGCCATTCAACGTATCTTTTCATCCTTAAACTCATTTCCATTAATGGCAATTCCATTCTTTATTTTGGCTGGAAGTTTGATGGAATATAGTGGAATATCACAACGTCTAATAAATCTTGCAAACTCATTAGTTGGTAAAATTACTGGTGGATTAGGAATGGTTACGGTTTTAACGGCGATGTTTTTTGCATCAATTTCCGGATCAAGTGCGGCTACAGTGGCTGCAATTGGAAGTATACTAATTCCAGCAATGGTTAGGAGAGGTTTCCCTAAAAGTTTTTCAACTTCAGTGCAAGCTGTTTCTGGTGAATTAGGTGTAATTATACCTCCATCAATTCCGCTGATCATATTTGCACTAAGTGCTGGAATGTCTATTTCTATTGGTGATCTATTTATGGCTGGGGTTATTCCAGGGCTATTGATTGCCATGTCTTTAATGCTGACCATCTTCATAATTAGTAAAATCAAAGGCTATGGAAAAGACATTGTTTTAACAGATGAAGAAAAAGAGCTTATGACAGCTAAAGGCCGACTAAAGGCCTTTAAGGAAGCACTTCTTCCACTTTTGATGCCGGTTATCATTTTAGGTGGGATTTATGGGGGAGTTTTTACACCGACTGAGGCAGCCGCAGTAGCTGTAGGTTATGCGTTAATATTAGGAATGTTTGTTTATCGAACATTTACTTATTCAAAAATTATGGAAGTACTTAAAAATTCAGTTTTATCAACATCAATCATTATGTTCATTATCGGAAACGCAGGTTTATTTGGCTGGGTCTTAACATCCCAAAGAGTACCTTATATGGTGGCTGATTGGTTTGTTTCCATTTCCGATAGCCCTGTTGTCTTCCTCCTATTAGTAAACTTAATTTTATTAGTAGTAGGAATGTTTTTAGAAACAGGTGCGGCTATAGTTATTATGGCCCCAATATTAGCACCAGTTGCAGTGATGTTTGGAATTGATCCGGTGCATTTCGGGATTATAATGATTGTAAATCTAGCCGTAGGTATGTTAACGCCACCGATTGGAGTAAATTTATTTGTGGCATCGCAAATAGCAGGATTGAGAATTGAACATATATTAAAGCCATTAATTCCTTTTTATATTGTTTTGCTTTTAAATATAGCAATTATCACATATGTTCCACAAATCTCTCTGTGGCTACCTAATCTGCTAAAATAAAAAAGACTCGAGAGGAGAAGTTATGAAAATCTTATTAGCACCGGATTCATTTAAAGGTTCCATCTCGGCTAAATCATTATGCGGAGCGATGAGGGAAGGGATTGAAAGAGTCGTGCATGATGCTGTTATTTTAGAACGACCTTTGGCTGATGGTGGAGAAGGGACAATGGAGAATTTGGTTCATGCGACGAACGGGACGATTATTACTGTCACTGTTCTCGATCCATTAAAAAGAGAAATCACTGCAAGCTACGGGGTGTTAGGTGATCAAAAAACCGTTGTAATTGAAATGGCTCAAGCATCAGGGTTACCTCTGCTAAGTAATGAAGAAAGGGATCCGCTGAATGCAACGAGCTTTGGAACAGGGCAATTAATAAAAGAGGCATTAGAGCAAGGGTATCGAAACTTCATCATTGGCTTAGGTGGAAGCGCAACGAATGATGGTGGAATAGGGATGTTAAAGGCGCTAGGAGTACAATTCTTAGATTCTAGTGGAACCCCTCTAAGAGAAAATATGGAAGCGGTTCAGTATTTATCATCTATAAATACATCAGGTTTAGATGCTAGAATTAAGGATTCAACGTTTACGATTGCAAGTGATGTGCAAAGCCCACTCTGTGGATCAAATGGTGCCTCGGCTGTTTTTGGACCGCAAAAAGGTGCTACAGAGGAAATGATCGTTCAATTAGATAAGGCATTGGCTCAATTTGCAAAGGTAATTTTTGATCAAGGTGGAATGGATGTAGTGAACATTCCAGGTGCTGGAGCAGCTGGTGGAATGGGGGCTGCATTACTAGCTTTTCTATCCGCAAAAGTAGAATCAGGTATTGGTATTTCAATGGATGTGATTCGATTTGACGAGGATATAAAAGAGGCAGATTTAATTATTACTGGTGAAGGGAAGCTTGATAGTCAAACATTATCTGGTAAAGTCATTGCAGGTGTTTGTAAGAGGGCAGCTGCTTACGGTGTTCCTGTTGTAGCCTTATGTGGAAAGAACGAACTAAGCAGCAATGAGTTAAACGAATTAGGTTTACTCGCTGGCCTCTCCGTTGTTCCAGGACCATGTACATTAGAAGAAGCATTTATTCATATTGAGGAATGGTCAAAGGATCGGACTGAGCAAATCTTAAGATTAGTTACCGCTAGAAAGTAATTTTATATGAAAAAGGGATGTGGTAGGATTTTGCCACATCCCTTTTTTAAGAGAAGACAGCAAGTGACAAATTTCGACAGGTGACAGATGGTCGATAAATCTCTATTATTAAAGTATATATGCTTTTTTAGTGATAGGGGTTGTTTGGCTTGAAGACGCTAAAGTCATTCATGTTTTGGAAGATATTCTTAATTAATTTCATTATCATGCTAGCGTTATTAGGATTAATCTTGTATATGTCTAAAATTGTTTTGCCGGAGATCGCGGAGGAAAGTTATAAAGAAATAACGGATGAGACCGTTACACGTCTGCATGAGCAAATCTCTAATATCACTTCAGAGTTGGAAAAAATCGGATATGATGTACAACAAAACTATGTAGAGGGAGATGTTGAAGAGCTAAAAAGGCAACTTGAATCTGTTGTTTCGTATTCTTCCTTTGTTGACAGTGGGACAATTGTAGAGTTAGACGGGGAAATCACAGGTTTTTACCCAGCTGAGTTAAAAGAGGCACTGAGAGGGCAAAATTTTTCGGATCGTGAGTATGTTCAAAAAGCCATTAAGACAAAAAATGTGTATATTAGTAATGTTGTTTCGGCTGTAACTGGGCGTTTTGTTGTTGTTGTGGCAATACCCATTTTAGATCAAGGTGGAGAAGTCACTCGAGTTGTCAATTTTGTTATTCGAATAAGTGAAAACCCTGTCTTTAACTCTATTATCCAAAACATCGAAATTGGCGACGGGTATGCCTATATTGTGGACAGATATGGGCGATTACTTTCTCATCCAGAGCAAGAACGTATTGGTGAAGATGTAAGCTCTAATGAAGTCGTCCAAGCTGTCTTGAACCAGCAATCAGGGTATCAGCAAGTATTAAATTCAAAAGAATTCTCAATGCTGGCTTCGTATGAATATATCCCTGTTCTTGAATGGGGAGTTATTGCCCAAGTACCTGAATCGTATATTCATGTTTATTTTAAGGAATTTCAAGATAAGCTGATTATTTTTTCAATTATCTTATTTTTGTTTTTATCTTTCTTTGTTGCTCTTTATACACGGAAAATTATTAAACCCATTCAACAATTAGAGTTTGCTGTAGGTGAACTGGCTCAAGGAAAGTTCAGTGAACGTATTAGTGATAAATATATTGACCAGTCAGAGATTGGACGATTGGCCAAACGCTTTAATGAAATGACTGAGTACATGGCAGAAGCAAATGAGAACATTGAAACAAAAGAGCAACTTCTTCTTCAACAGAAAGAGTTTTTGCGTAAAGTAATTGACTCAAGTCCGAATTTTATTTATGCCAAAAATAAAGATGGATTTTACACTTTAGCCAATCAGTCATTAGCTGATTTTTATGGTACAACGGTAGAGGAAATGCTTTTTCGAACAGAGCAGGATTTTAATCAAGATGTAGTTCAAGTGCAAAGGCATGAGGAAGAAGAGCAAGAAGTGATCAAGACGCTACAAGAGCGTTATGTAGAAGAAGAGGAGATTATTGATGAAAACAAGCAGATCAAATGGCTGCAAACAACGAAAATTCCTCTTCAACTAACCGGAGAAAAAGACGTTCATGTACTTTGTATTTCCAATGACATAACGGACCGGAAATTAGCTGAGGAGATCATTCGAAAATCGGATAAACTATCAGCAGTAGGGGAGCTAGCTGCAGGGGTCGCGCATGAAATTCGCAATCCACTTACGAGCATTCAAGGCTTCTTGCAATTTATTAAGCCGAATTACAAAGAAGAGCGTTATTTTGATATTATGTTGTCTGAAATTGAACGAATAAAATTAATTATAAGTGAAATGCTCGTGCTATCAAAGCCACAAGTTGAAAAACGTGAAATGAAAGACGTAACTGACATGTGTCAACGAATCATTGATTTGT
This sequence comes from Halalkalibacter wakoensis JCM 9140, assembly GCF_000513095.1. Classification (GTDB taxonomy): domain Bacteria; phylum Bacillota; class Bacilli; order Bacillales; family Bacillaceae_D; genus Halalkalibacter; species Halalkalibacter wakoensis. The sequence continues at coordinate 22,615 of NZ_BAUT01000016.1, read as the reverse complement.
TTGAATCACAAGCAAATTTAAACAACATTCAAATTCAAACAAACTTCGAACAACAGTTACCTGAAATTTGGTGTGAAGAAAATCAACTGAAACAAGTCTTTGTCAATATTTTAAAAAATGCAATGGAATCGATGACAAATGGAGGAGAGATTTTCGTAGAAATGAAGCGGCAAGATGAAAATATGATTCTTATTCGTTTTATTGACCAAGGGATTGGCATTGAAAAAGAGCGCTTAAAGCGGATTGGTGAGCCATTTTATTCCACAAAAGAAAAAGGAACGGGATTAGGCTTAATGGTTAGTTACCGGATTATTGAAAGCCATCATGGCAAAATTAAGATTGATAGTAAATTGAACAAAGGGACCACAATCGACTTACTTTTACCAATTCAACCAACTATATGAGAATCAGGTCGCTTGCCGTGAGAAAAACTAAAATTTGATCTCACGGCTTTTTTTACGAAATGGAATAAATCTTTTCAATGATAACGATTTTTGGCTTTCTCTATAATGCTTAGCGCCATCGAATAGTAATAATCCACTTCTGCTTTTGTCCGTGCCTCCATCATTTTCTCCTTATATTCAAGAAATTGCTTGTATTCTCCCTCAGATAATCTTACTTTTTTCTTTGGGAAAGGAATAACATTATCTTCTTTCATGGAAGTCCCCTCTTTGTATCGATTTTGATAAGACCAATGTATGCTGTGTATGCTCATGTGTGTGTATGAAACGGAAAGAAAGTCTTTGGACTAAAATCCTAAGTTTGTTCAGTAGGCCTTCCTAAAAGAAACCCTTGCCCTAGTTCAATACCTATGCTTTTCGCTACCTCTAAATCTTTTGCCGTTTCAATGCCTTCTAAAATGATTCGTTTCTCGTCATTAAAAAAGTGGAATAACAAAGAAATCACTTTTTGTTTGTTAACTGATTGAGCTAAGTCTGTAGAAAAGTAACGATCTAATTTTACATAATCGACATCTAATTCAATGATTCGCTGAAGCGAACCACCTCTTGTACCGGTATCATCACTAGCAACAAGAAAGCCTTTCTTTTTGAGTACTGAGATGATTTTCTTTGTTTCAGAAAAGTTGTGAATGTCCTCATTTTCATTAATCTCAAATACGACCTGTTCTGGATTCAAAAAGAGTAGGGGATCATCTAACAACTCATCTAAGGCCTGTTTGAATAATGTTGACAACAACGTGGATGGATAGATGTTAATAAATAGGATAAGAGGTTTACAAAATTGTCCCATCATAGAAAAATGACGGATTGCATTTGAAAATGAATATATATCTAATACTGTCAATTGATCTGTTTGTTTTGCCCGCTTAAATAAAGTAACAGGTGTATCATTTGTTTTACTTCTGAGTAAGGCTTCATACCCTATTATGTTGTTGGATTTCAAAGCGTAGATTGGTTGCAAAACATGGTAGAGCATGTTCTTGTTTATAAGCGTCGTTAAATAAGGATCAATTTGTCCCATATGCAACCTCCTTTTGCTAATTATTTCCATAATGATAAGTAATGTAATTAAAAGAAAAGTGTGTGTACGTTAACCCTAATTCAGTAGACTTACCGTTTTTTTGAGAGAAGGTCGTCAATTTAACCTTTTGTTAAAAGCAACGTTACACACCATTTTTTTAGGGTATTAGTATGATAGCTATAAAGTTAATAAAGAAGGAAGGTTCTCTCAAAACGGATCAAAATGAGTGAATCATAGAATATAAGGAAGGTGATCCATATGAGAGTGTGTTCAAAAGGGGAAGAAAGTCCTTTAATTATTTCACAAGAAGATACAAAGTCTATCTCGACTAGAGACTTTTATTATTATATAGAAAAACTTTGTAAAGAGTATGACAAGCTTAATTACATCATCAAGCAATTTGATGAGGGGATGATCATTGTAGATCCTCATCAGAAGAGCTATCCAATCACCTTCTGCAATCCCGGTTTTACAAGACTTACGCAATATACTGAGGAAGAAGTACTTGGTCAGAACTGTAGAATCTTACAAGGTAATAAAACAGACCGCGATACCGTTGCGGAAATAAGAATGGCTATCAAGGAAAAAAGGCCTATCACGAAGGAAATTTTAAATTACCGGAAAGATGGAACGATTTTTTGGAATGAATTAAAAATCCGTCCGATCTTTGATCATTTAGGTAAACTTCTCTATTTTATTGGTATTCAAACGGATGTGACGATAAGACGAAATGCTCAAGAAATGGCTTATTATGATTCACTTACATCAAGTCCAAACCGTCGCTTTTTCGAGGAAACATTGCGTGAAAAATTAGAACAAGATGAAAGAGTAACACTCCTATTATTTGATATTGATCGTTTTAAACAGATTAATGACACATATGGTCATATAGAAGGAGACAAACTATTAATCGAAATTTCAAAACGATTGAAAAATTTATTTCATGAGTACTTCTTTGCTAGACTAGGCGGCGATGAATTCATTATTTTGCTACCAGAAGCAAAAGATGAAGCCGAGTTAATGGACTGGATACAATGGGCTTTTTCTGTGTTCTCAAAACATTTATCTTTAATGATACAAAAGAAATGGTTGAATTAAGTCTAGGAGTTGCAACTTCAAAGGGAGAAAAAAACACGATCTCATCTCTTGTAGATGCAGCCGATCATGCGATGTATAAAGCGAAAGAGAAATCGGGTAACTCATATGTGATTCAGTCTAATGAGGCTAGTGAATAGCAGTTCGCTGGAAAAAACCTTCTAAGTAGGAGGTTTTTTCATTTTTTTCGGAAAGAGAGTGTGGGTGTTGCAGGCGAACATAGCAACAACCCATAGGCACACTCCCTTCCTGATCACATACAATACCATATGCTCGATCCATTATTAGAACGATGAAAGGAGATATGCATGGAACCCGTAACGATTACTTTTGCTCATTGGGTGTTCCTTCTTGTAATTATCACGATCTTCACGTTCATGATGCTAAGGCGAGATGTGGTACTCCCCTCAATTGTTGGGACGTTTATCCTTGGGCTCGTTTATCATATTGATAAAGGATTTTTAGATGGCTTCATTGCATCTACTCAAGTTGTGTTTAATGCATTTTTGAATGCTGGAATTGCATTGTTTGATATTATGCTTGTCATTGCGTTAATGGTTGCGATGTTAAAAGCGATGCAAGCATCTGGTGCAGATGTGTTAATGATTTCACCGATGAAAAAGTTGATGGTCAATCCAACAACAGCGTTTTTTGTTCTTGGTGGAACGATGTATTTGGCGGCGACCTTCTTTTGGCCAACACCAGCTGTTGCGTTAGTAGGGACCGTGTTAATCCCAGTGGCAATCAAAACAGGCTTACCCGCAATGGGGGCCGCAATTGCGATTAACTTATTTGGTCATGGAATGGCTCTGTCTGGGGACTTAGTTATTCAAGGTGCAACTAGGTTAACTTCGTCAGCAGCTGGGCTTGAGTCATTTGAGATTTTACCATATACAGCGTTATTTTCGTTTATTGTCGGTTTTATCGCGATTGGTATTGCCTTTTTAAGAATTCGTCGTGGTATGAATGATGGTCGTTTCAAACAAACAGAAACCGAAGAGGGGCTAGAACTAGGAAAAAGTGAAGCTCCGATTAACCCAACGAAACAGGCTAAGTTTCTCGCGATTCTTGTGCCGGTCGTGTTGTTTAGTATTGTTTGTTTGATGATGTACCGTGCTTTTTTTCATCCTGATGAAGCAATACGTGGTGATGGGGCAACCGGCTTGCTTGGTGGTACGGCCGTCATTCTTTTGCTGATATCAGCCTTTTTAACACAAGGATCAAAAGCAATTGAAGGGATTGTTTCCTATATTCGCGAAGGGTTCTTTTTTGCGATCAAGATCTTTGCACCCGTTATCCCGATTGCGGCTTTCTTCTTGCTTGGTCATCCGGATCATGCAGAAACTGTATTAGGGGATGGAGCTCCTGGATTTTTATTTGATCTCGGTTCGCAGTTAGCCCAATATATAGAAGGTAGTAAAGTTACTGTTGTATTTGGAATGTTAATCATTGCAATTTTATCGGGAATGGATGGCTCTGGATTCTCTGGATTACCGCTCGTTGGTGCACTAGCTTCTGGTTTAGGAAGTGGGTCTGGATTAGATATTGCCGTTCTTGCTTCGATTGGGCAAGTTGCAGCCATTTTTGCAGGGGGTGGAACACTTGCAGCCTGGGCATTTGGCGTTGCTGCAGATTCAGGAATTGCCGGTGTGAAACCGATGGATCTTGTTCGGCAGAACTTCTTGCCTGTTATGTGCGGTTTATTTGTTGCTGCCATTGTCGCGATTTTAATTATTTAAAGTAAAAGGGTTCCTGACTCAACCGAGTCAGGAATTTTTTCTTTTTTTGGGCTTGAGCCTAACCAAAATCTGTGCGGTTACATAGAGTGTAGTATCTACACAATGGAAGGAGGGTCACAAATGGGTTACGGATACGGATATGGTTATGGTTGTGCTCCAGTTGCTGCACCAGCAACAGGACTTGGATTTTCTTTAATCCTTGTTTTATTCATTTTATTACTAATTGTCGGAGCGGCTTTCATTCCTTGCTAAGGTATGATCCTCCTAATGGGCGCCAGGTATCTGGTGCCCATTTTTAATGATGCAGGTAACATTCTATGAGTATGGCAGTATTTGGCTGGTTATCTACTAACTTATGTAAGAAAACATTCACATGATTAACAATACTAACTTATGAAAACAAAACACCTAACTTTTGAAGAAAGTTATTAATTAATTGTTTTATCTGAAAAAAAGGGGGTTGTAAGGAAAGACAATCAATGATAATATACTACTTAACTTTAGTGTATAACACATTTAAGTTAAATCAATAAAAAGTATAACACATTAAAGAAATTAGCTCAGAAGGTACATACTCAGTACCATTGAAAAATGACAGAAGGACAATTTTCAAGTACGTCGCTTCAGAAACAGAGAGTTATAAAAAAGGGGAATCGGATGTGAAAGAAAAGGAAGTTGTCTATGTCGTTTCAGACTCGGTTGGGGACACAGCTGAGTTAATGGTCAAAGCAGTGGCCTCGCAATTTAATGGTGGAGAAGTTGAGATTGAACATATTTCCTATGTGGGTGATAAATCGGACCTAGATAATGTTCTTGATTCAGCTAAGGAAAGCCGATCGATCATTGCCTATACGCTCGTTATTCCTGATTTAAAACAGTATTTGGATGAACGGGCAAAAGTGGAAGGGATCACAGCAGTTGATCTAATGAATCCATTAATGGAAGCTTTTTCAAAGCAATTCAACAAAGATCCTAAGCGAGAGCCAAGGCTAATGCGGAAGTTAGATGATAATTATTTTAAACGTGTAGCGGCAGTTGAATTTGCGGTCAAATATGATGATGGGCAAGATGTACGTGGTATCCAAAAAGCAGATATTGTTTTAATTGGGGTTTCGCGAACATCAAAGACACCATTATCGATGTATTTAGCACACAAACGATACAAAGTTGCCAATGTTCCACTTGTTCCTGAAGTCCGACCACCAGAAGAACTTTTTCAAATTTCAAAAAATAAGTGTGTTGGCCTTGTTATTACACCAGATAAGCTGAATGAGATACGAAAAGAAAGATTAAAAAACTTAGGATTAAAAGTCGCAAATTACGCTGAATTGGACCGCATTTTAATTGAGTTAGAGTACGCTGAAAAAATTATGAAGCGAATCGGATGTCCGATTATTAACGTTTCAAATAAAGCGGTTGAAGAGACGGCAGATTTGTTATTAGCGATGTTAAAAAAGAGAGGAGTGGGGTTTCGTGAATAAGAAATATGTTTACATGTTTGATCAAGGCAGAGGGGATAAAAGAGAATTATTAGGGGGGAAAGGAGCCAATTTGGCGGAGATGACGCGGATTGGGTTACCTGTTCCGTATGGTTTTACGATTTCTACAGAGGCCTGTAATGCTTACTATGATGCGGGAAAAACAATCTCTGAAAACATTCGACAACAAATACTAGAATCATTGCAAAATCTTGAACAACAAACAGGAAAAACACTTGGTGACCCAGAAAATCCTTTGCTTGTCTCCGTTCGTTCTGGTGCTGTTCACTCTATGCCTGGAATGATGGATACGGTATTAAACCTTGGGATGAATGATGAAACGGTTGAAGGGATGGCGAAGCTGACAAATAACCCGAGGTTTGCTTATGATTCCTACCGTCGATTCATCCAAATGTTCAGTGATGTTGTCCTCAAAGTTGATGGATTTTACTTTGAACAATTGTTAGAAGAGGTTCGTGAAGAAAAAGGCTACGAGACAGATCCAGAAATGACAGCTGCTGACTGGCAAGAAGTGATTCAAGGATATAAAGAATTGGTTAAAAAACATACGAAAAGTTCTTTCCCGCAAGATCCAAAAGAGCAAATGTTTCTCTCAGTGGAGGCTGTATTTGATTCTTGGAACAATCAGCGTGCCATTGTGTATCGCAGACTACAAAAGATCCCAGGTCATCTTGGAACCGCTGTCAACATTCAAAGCATGGTGTTTGGTAACATGGGAGATGATTCAGGAACAGGAGTAGCATTTACACGAAATCCGTCAACAGGTGAAGCGAAGCTCTACGGGGAGTATCTAATTAACGCACAAGGGGAGGATGTTGTGGCGGGTATTCGCACGCCACAGCCGATTGTGACACTGCAAAATGAAATGCCTGAAGTGTACGAACAATTTGTTGATACGTGCAACCTTCTTGAGAAGCACTACCAAGATATGCAAGATATTGAGTTTACCGTTGAACGCGGACAGCTCTTCATTTTACAAACGAGAAACGGGAAACGAACGGCTCAAGCTGCGATTAAAGTGGCAGTTGATCTAGTAGAAGAAAACATACTTAGTAAAAGAGAAGCGTTATTGCGCGTTGACCCAGATCAATTAAACCAACTGCTCCATAGTCGAATAGATGATGCATTTGTTCGAAACCCACTAACCAAAGGACTTCCCGCTTCACCGGGGGCAGCAACAGGGAAAGTGGTTTTCGATGCAGATGAGGCTGATCGTCTAGCAAAAGAGGAGAAAAAAGTCATACTGGTTCGTCCGGAAACGACACCAGATGATATTCATGGTATTGTCGCAGCACAAGCAACAGTGACGAGTCGTGGTGGAATGACAAGTCATGCAGCTGTTGTTGCAAGGGGAATGGGAAAAGCGTGCATTTGTGGATGCGAATCTGTTTCAATTGATTTAAAAGAAAAGAGATTTAAAGTTGGGGAAACGATTGTGAAAGAGGGAGATGTCATTACCATTGATGGTTCAACGGGAGAGATCTTTCTTGGAGAAATCCCAATGATTGATCCACAGCTTTCAGAAGAATTTCAATTACTGTTAACATGGGCTGATCAAGAAAGAACATTAGGCGTACGAGCAAATGCTGATAACCCAGAAGATGCAAAAAAAGCAGTTGAATTCGGGGCGGGCGGAATAGGTTTGTGCCGGACAGAGCATATGTTTATGGATGTAGCACGAATTCCAATTGTGCAGCAAATGATTCTTGCCGATACGTATGAAGAGCGTGAAGTTGCGTTAAGTAAGTTACTTCCAATGCAACAAGAAGATTTTGAAGGGATTTTTGAAGCGATGCAAGGGCGTCCTGTGACAATTCGCTTACTCGATCCACCTTTGCACGAATTTTTACCAGATAAAGAAGAACTGCTTGTTGACGTAACAAAATTGCAAATGACTTCTCCTGAATCTGAAGAATTAAAACAGAAGGAATACTTGTTACGAAAAGTCCGTCAGATAGATGAGTTTAACCCTATGCTTGGACATCGTGGTTGTCGACTTGGAATGACGTTCCCTGAAATATATGAAATGCAAGCAAAGGCGATTTTTTATGCAATATCAAAAATGCGCACAAAAGGAATAGATGTGAAGCCAGAAATCATGATTCCACTTGTTGGCCATGTAAATGAATTAAAGGAAATGCGTCGACTCGTGATAAATGCAGGAGTTCAAATTGAACAAGAAACAGGCGAAGATTTTGATTACCTTGTGGGAACGATGATTGAAGTTCCACGCGCTGCGTTAACCGCAGATCAAATTGCCGAGGAGGCTGACTTTTTCTCATTTGGCACAAATGATTTAACTCAATCAACATTTGGTTATAGCCGTGATGATGCTGAAGGGAAGTTCCTTCAATCCTACATCGAAAGCAAAGTACTTCCTGAGAATCCATTTGCTGTTTTAGATCAAGATGGGGTTGGAAAACTTGTTGAAACAGGTGTTAAGCTTGGGAGAGGTACAAAGCCTGAGCTAAAAACAGGAATTTGCGGTGAACATGGTGGGGAAAAGACTTCCATTGAGTTTTGCCACGAAGTAGGATTGGACTATGTAAGTTGCTCCCCTTACCGCGTTCCATTAGCGAGATTAGCGGCTGCACAAGCAACGATAAAGCATGAATTAAGACAATCTGTAGCTGAGTTTCAAGCTCAAAAATAGTGGAGAAGCTGCCTGTGAGCAGCTTCTCTTTTTTTTGGGAGAGCATGAAAGATATTGCTTCAGAACATGTTGCTTATTTTATTTTTAAGTGTTTGTTATAGTAGATGGAAACAGGGAGTTGTGTGTTGGTTGAATATTGAAAGGGGAGGAGAAGTATGGTACAACCTGTCGTCATTATTGGTGGAGGACTAACAGGAATTATAGCTGCACGTACGTTACATACTCATGGAATTAACGGATTAATTGTAGAGAAAGGCAGAAGTGTAGGTGGCCGAATGGCAACTAGGCGTGTTGATGGTGGAAAGGTTGATCACGGGGCTCAATTTTTTACGGTTCGAACTGCCCTTTTTCAGCAAGCTGTCAATCAGTGGGAAGAAGCGGGAGTCGTACAATCGTGGTTTGGAGAACGCCATATCCGTTATAAAAGCAATGAAGGAATGAATCATTTAGCAAAATATTTGGCTCAAGATGTAAATGTTCGTCTCAATACAAAGATAACTGAACTAAGGCAATTAGAAAAGAATGCGTTTTCCCTAATAACAGAAGAAAACGAACTAATAAAGGCAAAAGCACTGATCGTGACAGCACCAGTCCCACAATCGGTCGCTCTTTTAAGAGGTTTGTATGCAGACGATGATGACGTTAAACAATTGGAAAAGGTTCAATATAATCCTTGTTTTGTACTAATTCTCTCTTTCTCACAAGCGACTGAGGTGGAAGAGTCTGGTTATGTGGCTTCAAACTTGCCTGATGGGATCGAGCGATTGGTGGATCATAGCAGAAAAAGTGTATCGGATGTGGTAACAGTTAGTGTTTATTCAACAGGTCAGTGGGCAACGGAACATTGGGTACAAGGTGATGACACCATCAAAAGGCAATTGCTTCAAAAAGTTGCATTAATTCTTCCAACAGACCATTTGAAAAGCGTTCAGCTGAAAAGATGGAAATATTCAGAAGCGGTGACACCTGTTCCTACTCCATATATAAGAGTAGGTCACGAGAGTCCTTTACTTGTGGCAGGAGATGCTTTTTTACAAGAGACTGACAATACAAGGAGAACCAGACTAGAATCGGCCTTTCTATCAGGGGTATCAGTAGGAAACGAGATGGCAAGATTATTGCAGACTTACTAGTATAGGAGATTAAGATGAAGAAAAAAGTGATAATTGTCTGGTTCCGTAAAGATTTACGAGTTCACGACCACCTCGCATTGTATCAAGCTGCAAAAGAAGGAGTTGTCGTTCCGCTTTATATATGGGACCAGGACGTGGAAAATAAGGGCTGGGACGATGCATCGTTATGGTGGCTCCATCATTCTCTTTTAGCATTACAAACGAATTTATCCTCATTAGGAGCAAACCTAATTATTCGAAAAGGAGATAGCTTGGAAATTTTGCAAAATGTGATCAGAGAAACAACTGCAAAAGCGGTTTATTTTCATGAACGTTATGAGCCAAGTGCACTAGTTTGTAGTACAAAAGTCAAACAGGTATTACATCAACAAGGGATTGAAGTCCGGTCCTTTCATGGTAACGTGCTGTTTGAGCCTGGAAAAATTGTAAACGGAAAAAACGAGCCGTACAAGGTGTTCACATCCTTTTGGAAAAAAAGCAGACATACGTATATCAGGAAGCCAGAAAAAGTCCCAGCAGACATTTCAGGTTATGAACATAAGATCGGTAGCTTAAAAGTAGATGAATTGTTTCTTTTACCGAGAGTTCATTGGCATAATAAATTTATGTCTTATTGGACTCCTGGAGAAAGAGGAGCCTTATTTGCCTGGGAAGATTTTTTGGGAAAATCATTGGGTCACTATAAGGAAAATAGGGATTTCCCATTTACTCATTCAACGGCCAAAATCTCTCCACATCTATCGTGGGGAGAGATAAGTCCAACATTTATTTGGCACTCTTTATTAGAAAAACTTGAAATAGACAATCAAGTAGAAGATGTCCAGATTGAAGCTTTTTTAAGGCAACTCGTTTGGCGAGATTTTGCGTATCATCAATTAGTCGCTTTTCCGATGCTTGTGAAGAATCCGTTACGTTTGGAATTTTCACAGTTTCCGTGGGAAGAAGATTTAGACGCATTTTCTAAATGGAAAAAGGGTGAGACGGGTTACCCTTTAATTGATGCGGGGATGAGGGAATTATGGGAAACGGGATGGATGCATAATCGCGTCCGAATGGTGGTTGCTTCTTTTTTAGTTAAACATTTATTGTTGCCGTGGACGTGGGGGGCAAATTGGTTTCGAGAAACATTAGTTGACTTAGATGTAGCCAACAATTATATGGGCTGGCAATGGGTGACAGGATCCGGTTTTGACGCCGCTCCTTATTTCCGTATTTTTAACCCGAATACCCAAGCTGAAAAGTTTGACGGAAATGGAGACTATATTCGTAAATGGATCCCTGAATTAGCGCAGTTACCTACAAAATACCTTTTCAAACCGTGGGATGCGCCAAACACGGTGTTAGAGAAAGCTGGAATTAAACTTGGTGTGACATACCCGCTACCAATCATTGAGCACTCCTATGCCAGAAAGCGGGCATTGGCTGCTTTTGAGTTCATTAAAAAGTAAAATGTTCACAGTTCTTTTTTATAGAAAAAAGTTGTATAAACTTTCACCTCTAAGGACATATTACCTTCGAGGTGAGGAAAAAGATGGGATTATTAAATGTAATTGGCAATTGGTTTGACCAAAGATATGAGAAACGTGTTGAATACTCAAAAGAGCAAGGTGTCTGTCCAGAGTGTCAAGGGAAAGGGTTTTCCATGCATGGTTCTGAAATGTATATGCTGAATTCATATCTCGATTGCGGTGGCTGCAGTGGTAGTGGTTTGTATACCGATTGGGTAGAGACAAACTATTAAGATATGCTCGAAAATGCGGAGAATTGACCGCATTTTTTCACTTTTTAAGCCGAATGACCACTAGTTTTTAGAAGTTTTGTCAAGCGGAAGGAAAATGGACGTTGCTTCATCTAATATGTAGGTACAGATAATTATTATGATGGGGTGAGAAGATGGAAAACGTTCAAAAGTTAACGATTAAGGAAGTGTCAAAACAGCTAAAAATACCAGTGGGAAAGTTACGTGAGTGGGAGGAATTATTTCCATACGCTCTTCAAGTGGAGCGAACAAAAACGGGTGCGCGACTTTACGATGACCAAGATCTTGAAATGTTAAAAAAAATAAAAATTTTGAAGGATAATAACATTAACGAGGACAATGTTAACTTCATTTTGAATACGGTGAAGACTCAAGAAGTGGAAGAACGAGAAGAAGAAGTTGACGAGCAGGAATTTGCCAAAATCATTTCTCTTCAGCATGACACAAACGAAAGCATTCGCGAATTGACTGATTCAATTGATATGATGAAAGATGATATTATCCATGATGTAAAAGCAGAAATTAAAAGCGAAATGAAGATTGGTCAAAGCAAAACAAAATCCATCATCCAATCGTATTCACATTTAGTCGCTGAAACAGCCGAGGTTACAAAAGAAGAAGTGTTACGTCTTCGTGAAGATATTTACCGAGAGGAAGAAGAAAAGTTGTTTATTCAACAAAAATTAGAAGAAAGAGAAGCGCAGTTTCAAGAATTTGTCCAAGTATATCGTGAGACCGCTGCAGCCAAACAAAGGTTTCCTGGTTGGTTGGTTCAATTATTTAAGCCGAAAAAAGAAGGGTCTGTTGATTATTCGTGATGGTTTTGTTTAAAGAGCCTGTTCCTCCTAATCACTAAGAGGGATAGGCTCTTTCATTATACTCTTTAGGATTTGCGTAAAATATTTATTTATATACAAACCACACAAATTCAAAAACCAAAAAGGAAAATGAACACGCTTAAAGAACCTACTTGGTAACAACAATTAGAAAAGAGGATGAATGGATGACAAAACCATCTGAAAGTGGAAAAATAAAGGAACTGTCTCAACTACTCAAAGAGTCTAAGAATACGTTCGTCTTAACGGGAGCCGGAATGAGTACGGAAAGTGGAATTCCAGATTTCCGTTCTCCGTCGGGGTGGTGGAAAAACATAGATCCGTTAACCGTTGCGACCGTTGAAGCTTTGGAAAACCAGTATGAGTTATTTCATGAATTTTATTGTTGTCGAGTGAAAGCATTAGCCTCATGTAAACCGCATGAAGGACATTTTGTTCTTGCCCATTGGCAAGAGAAAGGACTGTTGCAACGTGTTGCGACACAAAATGTTGATGGTTTTCATGCTGAAGCTGGAAATATGAATGTGGATGAGTTACATGGTTCAATACGGACATATCGTTGTCATAGCTGTGCAACTGAGGCTACGAAGGACCAATTTTTTGCAAAAGAAAGTTGTGAGTTTTGTGGTGGGAACTTCCGACCTAATGTTGTGCTTTTTGGTGAAATGTTGCCAGAATCCGCATGGAATCACGCACTTTCAAATATTAAACGAGCTGATCTTGTTATTGTCATTGGGACAAGTTTGCAAGTGTATCCAGTGAGTCAGCTCCCAACGATGACTCATGGTAAGACCGTATATATTAACCAAGATGTAAGTGAGCACCAGTTGTTCTTTGATCTTAGTATTGAGGGGAGTGCGAAAGAAACATTAGTGGGAGTAAATAAATTGGTGTAGGAGACCAATCATTTCGTGGTACGATAGAATGATCAGAAAAGTAGTGAGGGAAATGAACATGAATCAATCACGAATGAAAGGCATCTTTTTAGTTCTTCTCGGGGCAATCCTGTGGGGAGTATCGGGAACGGTTGCTCAATATTTATTTGAACAACAAGCATTTAATGCGGAATGGCTCACGGTAATTCGGTTATTAAGTGCTGGAGTTTTGCTTTTGTTGTTTGCACGCAGGAGACAAAATATATGGGCCATATGGCAAAGACGAGGCAATCGAATAAGTGTGGTTTTATTTGGAATTTTTGGAATGCTTGCCGTACAGTATACGTATTTTGCCGCAATTGCTGCTAGCAATGCAGCAACGGCTACATTGCTTCAGTATACGGGGCCTGTCATGATTGCTCTTTATTTACTGATTCGCTTTAAGACATGGCCATCTATGCAACAAGTAGTAGCCATTATTTTAGCCTTGCTTGGAACATTTTTATTGGTGACGCATGGTCAATTCACATCGTTATCGATTTCTGGATGGGCTTTGTTTTGGGGACTTGCATCAGCAGTCGCATTAGCTTTTTATACATTACAGCCGATCAAGTTATTAAACGAATTTGGGTCAGCGGTTGTGGTGGGGTGGGGGATGGTCATTGGCGGAATTGGTATGAGTGTTGTTCATCAACCGTGGAATGTTGTTGGCAATCTGAATCCGCTCTCGATTGCAGCCTTGTTGTTTGTCGTTCTTTTTGGAACGTTGATTGCGTTTTACAGCTATCTGGAAAGTTTAAAGTATCTGAAACCAACTGAAACAAGTTTGCTAGCTTGTGCTGAGCCTCTTTCAGCAGCCGTACTCGCTGTTGTTTGGTTAAATGTTTCATTTGGTGGTGCTGAATGGCTAGGGGCAAGCTGTATTATTGCAACGATTGTGATTCTATCACGGGTAAAAGAAAAGAAAAGTCATGGCCTTGGAGAGAGCCAAGTAAAAGAGGAAGTTGGATAAGAATGAAAGAGGGGCCTTTTTTAAAGGGCCCTCTTTCATTCATACAGATAATTTTTACTAGATTGATTTCTAAAGGCATTGAAAAAGGTGAAAATCGACAGTGGCCTCTTGATTTCTAGCACAATAGCCATTTCTTATAAATCGTTCATTTTATAAGTAGTCTTTTTTTTAATAGACACATGCATCCGTTGATGTAAATAATAAAAGATCGCGAAAATCAGTAAGACAAAGATTGCTAAAGCATGAAACATGTTTGAAAATCCAATCATAGGTACAAGTAAGCCCAACCAAAATGCCCCAACAGCGACACCGATATCATACAACGTGAAAAACGTCGCAGTTGCATGACCAGTTCGACTTGAGTCAACTCGTTCCGTTGCTAGAGATAACAATAACGGCATAAGTGATCCGTAACCGACTCCAATCACACCAGCGGCTAATAAAAATAACCAAGCTGACTGAGAAACCGCAAGTAATGTAAAGCCGCTCGCAAAAACAAGCAAACTAGGTAGAATCACTATTTTGGGTCCGCGCTGATCAAACAAACGGCTTAAATAAGGTCTAGAAACAAGCATCGTGATGGCTAGAACAATAAAGAAATAACCAGACAGTTGTTCGAGGTGAATTTCAATGGCATAAACAGAGATAAAGGAAAGAATGGCAGCATAAGCAAAGGATACGAGACTAATAATGAAGGCAAAAGGTAAGGCTTTCGTTTCAAATAGTTGGTGAATGGAAAGTCTTCTTTTTACAGTGTTCTTTATTGGTTTTGGGATACCTTTAGTAGATAAGAGCATGGAACAAATGATACTCATGATGACAAAACAGCTAAGGAATAAAAAGAATTGTTGAAACGAAATGTGTTGAATGAGCATAAGTCCGGCAAAAGGACCAACCACGATCGCTACGTTCAAAAACATAGTAAAATAACCGAGCCCTTCACCGCGTCTTTCTGAAGGAACGATATCTGTAGCAAGAGTTGAGGTTGCTGTTGTTAAAATAGCAAAGGAAAAGCCATGTAGAAACCGTAAGATGAGTAATGGAAGAAATTGATCAACCCATGTATATAGAAAGGAAGTAACAGTGAAAAAAATAGTACTTACAATTAGAACGTTCCGTTTACCGAATCGCTGTAGCAGATTTCCAGAGAATGGCCTTATCAGAATAGCAGCAACGAGCATGACCGTTACGACCAAGCCAGCTTGAGCTTCCGTTCCGCCCAATTGATAAACAACATAAATCGGTAATGTTGTGAGTAATGCATAAAAGGCAATAAAGATGATCAAATTAACGAACGCAACGCAAAGAAAGTCTTTTGTCCAGATTGGTTGTTTACTAGCTTTCATCTAAATCATCCTTTTTCGTTCCTAGTTTCTCAAGCAAGTGAAGAAGCTGAAGACGTTCTTGTTCAGATAAGGGAGCAAGGTACTCTTGATCAAGGGTTTCGATTTTACCTTTAATAGTTGGAAAGAATTGCTTTGCATGACTTGATAACTCTATGATTCGCTCGCGCTTATCTTTTCCTTGTCTTCGATTAATCCATCCACTTGACTCCATACGAGTTAGGGTACGTGTGACTGTTGGCGCTTCTACTTTTAAATATTGCCAAATATCTGTTTGAGACATCGGGCCCTTCTGACTAAGAACATAAAGAATAGTCCATTGAGCAGAGTACAACCCAAACTGTTGCAATTGTTCATTTAAGTTTTTTGAATGCAATCGAACTTTCTGATTTAGCATATGAAGCAGGTTACTTGTATCCAAAATAAATCCCCCAATAATAGTTACCTAGGTAAGTAATTCCTTTACTCATTATAAAACATTATGAGTTAGAATATAAGCCTAAAATTTATAATAATTACCAGATAGTGTTGTTGACTAGTAATACGGTTTGTAGTTGAAGAATGAATGTTAATACTTCTAGCTCCTACATTAAAAAAAGTGACTTAAAAGAAGGCTCTTTTAAGTCACTTGCTAGTTAAACTTACTGAATCTCATAAGGCGATGGGAATTCATGACCAGCGTCTTTTTGGAACTGAATATAGGACTGCATGATTTCTGTTCCAGGTAAACCAGAAGAATTTAACTCTTCCGCATATTCAATCGGCATAAACTCTAAACGTGATGCCCATTCAGCCTCATCTTCAGGAGATAGGGTGGTAATTGTTACACCTGCTTCCTCCATCTCTTTAAAGTCAGCAATTGTTGATTCTTTAGAGTATTTCGCGATCTCATAAGTGTATTGCTTTCCGACTTCTTCAAAAACAGTTTGCACTTCTTCAGGTAAACCTGCCCAAACGTCATTATTCACAACAAGTCCACCAAGAATCATCGAGCCAAAAGGAACATTTGTAATGTACTTAGCTTGCTCATACATTTTGAAACCAATTAATGAACTTGGGAAAATAACCCAACCTTCGTACACCCCTGATTGCAAGCTTTGGTATGCTTCAGTTAATGCACTTTGAACAGGAACGGCTCCAGATGCTTGTAACCACTTTTGGTTCGCTGAGGCACCTGCAATCCTCTTACCTTGTAAATCTTCTAATGAGTTTACAGGAAACGTTGTTGTAAGAACATAGTTCTCAGAAACGGCTAACCCTAATAACTTTGCATTCACTTTGTCATATTCTCCAGCGAATTCTTCAAATGTTTCTTCCATTTGGATGGCCACTTCAGCAATGATTTCTGGGTCGCTGCTTGAAAATGGTGTGTTAAAGCCCATGCTAGACATTTTTAAATGGGTAGGTTGAAAGGCAGCAGTACTAAAACCAACGTCTAACAAACCTGCTTCAATTGTTTCTAACTCACCAGGCATATCGGTAATGGTACCCCAATTTTCAACCCAATCTATTTCATAGTTTTCTAAGGACTCATTTACTTCCTTCATAAAATAATCTCGAATTGGCTGAAGCCAAATGGAGCTTTCAATCGGTGCACCTGCTCCAATTCTAAGCGTGATTGTTTCTTTCTCACCGTTTTCAGCAGGTGTAACCTCATCATTCGTATTGGTCTCTGAGTTGCTTGTGGTCGTATTGGTTTCAGACCCACAAGCTGCAAGAATTAGGGTAAATAAGAAGATCGAAAAGAAGACTAACCATGTTCTACTGTTTTTCATTATCTAAATCCCCCTTAACTAATTTGTATTAATAAAAGCCAAACTGGCTATTATTACAGCGCTTACATTTGTTTATGTTGCAGATAAGCTAGGCAACCAAGTGACTAAGAATGGGAAACAAAGTAGGAGAATGATAACAATCAGCATCATAATAATAAATGGAAATGCTCCTATAAATATTTCTTCTATTGTTGCTTTATCTCCTAGGGAGGATTTCATAGAGTAAACGACTAATCCAAATGGAGGAGTCAATAACCCAATTTCAGCTGCTATGACAACGAGAACACCGAATAATATTGGATCAAATCCAATCGCAAAAATAAATGGTAGCATCATAGGCATTGTAATTAATAACATTGAGATCGCATCAAGAATTGTTCCAAGAGCAATCATGATTAATAGGAAAATAATGACTAGGACAATTGGAGAAACATTCAATGACTGAATAGAGCGTTCTAAAGCAGCAATGACACCAGTAACCCCTAACATACGCGAGTACATAGTAGCTCCTATTAACAACAATAGAACACTAGCAGAAGTATAGCCTGTTTCTAATAATGTTTTCCAAAAGCCTTTTAACGTTAGTTTTCTTTTCAAAATAACGAGCAGTAATGCCCCAAATGCCCCTACAGCACCTGCTTCTGTTGGGGTAAACCAACCTCCATATAATCCCCCTAGCATAACGAATACTAACACCCCGACAGCAGCTGGTTTAAGTAAAGTTTTCGTATCTTCTTTAGACCATTTTATTTTCTCTGTTTTTTCTATTTTTCCTCCAACGAGAGAAGGTTTTAACGTTGCCATTGTATAAATACCTATACAGTACACAACAGCAAGGAGAATCCCTGGAATAACACCTGCAATAAATAAGGCACCAACGGATTGTTGTGATAGCATTCCGTACACAATAAACATTAAACTTGGTGGTATAAGCATTCCAAGGACAGAACTCCCTGCAACAGCACCAAGTGCTAGTTTCTTGTCATAGTTTAGTCGAGTCATTGGATCAATAGCGACTTTACTGAAGACTGCAGCTGAAGCTACACTTACTCCGGTAATAGTTGCAAAAACCGCATTTGCTCCAACCGTTGCCATCCCTAGACCGCCCCTGATCCTACGCAGGAGAACATGGAACGCATTATAAATTTCTGTACTAGCACCTGATAGATTCGTAAACATGCCCATTAATACAAATAATGGGACAACCGCATACGTATAATCGTTAATTGCGTTATAGGAAGTACTACTTAAGATTTTTATACTTTGAGAGAAATCTCCTAATGTTAACCAAACCCCTAGTAAGCTCGTGACAGCAAGAGCAACAGCAACGTGCATTCCTAAAAGAACAATGACAACTAATAAAACGAATGTAAGTAAACCTATGAAAATCGGATCCATTTTCTAATTCTCCTCCTTTTCAATAGGCTCTGTCGATGACTTTTTCGTAAATAGATCAATCGTTAGAATTAGAAACTGTAGAAACATAAATAAGCTACCTATCAAAATGAGTAAATACGTTGGAAAAGTTGGAATTCTAACAATATTACCTTCAAACGTTCCAAGCTCGTAAGCTTGAATAGCAGGACGGATAGTCGCATAGAAGATGAGGGAAAAGATGATCATACCTGCAATGTTAGCTGAGAAATCAAGTACCTTTTTAAATCGATCATTAACGCGGTCATACAATACAGTCGTACGAATGTGCCTGCCTTCCCTTAATACATGGGCAAGTTGCAGGAAGGTCAGACCTACAATTGAATTCTTAACAATTTCGGGTACACCTTGTATGGGTGAATTAAATAAGCCTCTGCCAATGACGTCTGAAACGATAATAATCATTAGAATAGCAATCCATACGGTGCCGGTAAAACTAAGGCTTGATACGGTTACATCAAACCAGCGTCGAAACTTACTAAGTACCATACAATCCCTCCTATAAAATTTAGAAAGCGCTTGCAAAATAAAAGAAATAAAAAGTTGATTAATTAATAATATTATATTATCAATGAGTGGTAAGATGTCAAGATATTATTTTTAATAATTTGACAATTAGTTTTTACTTGAATTTAAATAGATGAGAGTTTATTAAAATAAAAGAAAGGAGGAACATTATGCAATGGCTAATGGTTATCATTTCTTTACTAGCAGGGGTGGCTTTAGCATTTCAAGCAGGAATAAATGGAGATTTAGGAAAGAAGATTGGATTAGTGGAAGCCGCGTTTGTTTCTTTTTCAATTGGAGCAATTGTTTTATTTTTAGCTATGATTTTTATGGGAAAAGGAAATATTCTTCAGTTAATGTCAGTTCCTAAATGGCAGTTGACAGGGGGGATTCTTGGTGCATTTATCGTTCTTTCTATGGTCCTTTCAGTACCAAAAATAGGAGTAGCGATTACAATTGTTTCTATTATTGCAGGACAATTAATTACAAGTATGATTTTGGATTCAACAGGTATGTTTAGTGGAAGACAGATTCAATTTGATTTGAATCGGATGCTGGCAGTTTTTCTAATTGGAATTGCGTTATATCTTATCTACAAAAACTAACAGTTGAATAAATTTTCAAAATATTATTGACGGTTATAAAATAATATAATATTATTAATTAAAATCCAATACCACATTGAGGAGTGAGTTAGATGATCAACATTTTTAAGTTAGGTTATGTAGAATTTAACGCTAAGAATTTAGAGGAAATGAAAAACTATTACTCAGAAATTGTTGGTTTCACCGAAAGTGATCAGGATGAAAATGGAAGCGTTTACTTCACTAGTTCAACGGATCACCATAACATCGTGCTTTCCCCTTCCAATCAAACTGGAATTAAAAAAGTTGGATTTCAATATGAATCAGATCTATCAATCAATGAAGTTGCAGATTATTTAAAAAGATTCGATATAAAGACTACGATTCAATTTGATGCAAAGCCTGGTGTTCCAGAACTCATACAATTTGAGGACCCTGAAGGTTATCAAATTGAGTTATATCAAAGTATGTCTATGACGAAGAAACCTGGATATAAAAGCAAAGGAATTGTACCAAACAAGATTGGACATCTATCATTAAGGGTTAAGGACGCCAAAAAGCAAGTAGCTTTCTATGAAAAGATTGGCTTTGTCAATACCGATTGGATTGAGGATTATTTTGGTTTTATGACATGTAATAGAGATCATCATGTTCTTAATTTCTTTACATCTGAGAAAAAAGGTATGCACCATATTGCATTTGAAATGAGAAATTATGCACATTTAGTAGATACATTAGATTTTTTAAGATTAAATGGAAAACATTTAGAGTGGGGTCCTTCTCGTCATGGAGCAGGACATAACATTGCTTGCTATCACTATGATCCAGAAGGTAACTTAATTGAGTTATTTACAGATGCAGATGTCTTCATTAAAGAACTCGGCATTTTTGACCCTAGACCATGGCACCAGGACTTTCCACAAAAGCCGAAAGTTTGGAGTACAGACGAGTGTTTGTCATTATGGGGTGTAGATTTCGAAAAAGCACTAGTTTAATCGGATAAAGTAACGAACGTAACACCTTACATTTACTCGATGTAAGGTGTTACGTATATCTAAAAGAGGGGGCCTTCTTTTTGTGAAGAAACGATTTAATCCTCAAAGAAAGTACCCGCCTTTTCTAGGAGTCTTTTTTGCTATAAGTGCTACTTTATTTCTTTCAATTAAGCCCATTATCATAAAAGTAATATACGAACATGGGGTAACGCCTGAAGACGCATTGTATATTAGGCAAGTTATTGCTGCAGTAGTATTAAGTTTGCTCTTTTTGTGTTCGCCTAAGAACCGATTACTAGTAAAGAGTAGAAAAATGGGGATATATTTACTACTTATTGGTTTTTTTGGATTCTTTCTCTCACCTCTTCTAGATTTTTGGGGACTTGTTTATGTATCAGCTGTACTAGAAAGAATGCTATTGTTTACGTATCCAGTTTTTGTTATTTTAATTACAGCGCTACTGAATAAGTGGAAAATCAGAGTCTGGACATGCGTTTTCTTTTTTATTATTTACATTGGGTTGTTCTTTGCACTGAGCGGAGGTAACCTTTCTATTCTTAAAATGAACATGTTTGGTGGAACTTTAATCCTTCTTTCAGCTTTCACATATGCAATTTATTTAGTACTTGCAAGCAAGGTTCTTACTAAAACGGGTGTGATCAATGTAAATGCAATTGGAATGGTTGTTTCTGTCCTATTTTTATCAATCTATCTAGGGGCCATGTGTTAAGGGGGGGGACTTCTGCCATTTTTTCGCTGTCACCGACCGTTTCTATATACTTGTTTTTCTTATCTTTATTTACAACTGTCTTCCCTTTACTTTTTACAATGGAAAGCATCAAACGTATTGGTGTAGAAAGAACGTCAGTCATCTCGATGGCTGGGCCAATTGTGACGATTGTGCTCAGTTATCTTTTTTTACAAGAAACATTAAATTGGATACAATGGGTTGGTTGTTTGCTTGTATTTTTAGCAATCATGGTATTACAGTTTAAAAAAACAGTGTATGTGACATAAATTTAGTGGAAAAACAAGCAACTTAATATTATTATATGATTTATATAGTTTTGATGAAATAGGAAGTTGTTTGTTTTTTAAGGAGGAAGGCATGGGTCCAAAAAATTTAAGTGAACAATTATTACACGATATAGGGTTGGAAATTGTGCAAGGAAATCTCTCACCTGGTGAAATTCTGCCTAAAGTAGAAACGTTAAGTGAAATGAAGGGTGTCAGTAGAACCGTCGTAAGGGAAGCGTTAAAAGGCTTAACGGCAAGAAGGCTCGTTGAATCATCAACACGAGTAGGAACGGTTGTTAGGGAGAAGAATGAATGGTTATGGTGGGATCCAGATATTATATCATGGGCATCACGATCCAATGATAGTAGGAATTTTTTATTGCAGTTATCGGAAGTGCGCTTAGCTATTGAGCCAGCTGCTGTTCGCCTTGCTGCAAGAAATGCGACAGATGAAGACATTCTCTTAATTAAGAAAAGCTATGAGAGATTAGAAAATTCACTAGGTGATGAAGAAGAGTGGGCTCGAGCTGATTTTGAATTTCATGATAGCATTTTGTTAGCTTCTCGTAACGTTTTAATGATTAGCTTGGTTAAAACGTTGCATAATGGTCTTGTACAAAGTCGACAAACAACAATTAAGGTTTTAAAAAAATATCAAGAAAAAAACAATCACGGCAAAACGGAAGATGCTTTGTTAATGCATAAGGCTGTTATGGAAGCAATCTGCTCTCGAGACGAAGCGCTTGCTTACGAGAAGATGTTACATCTTTTGCTTTCTGTAGTGCAGCTAATTGAAGACCTTGAGGCAAGTAAATAGATAGCGTATAAAGTCTAATTGGGCAAACCACCAATTAGGCTTTTTTTATTAATATTATTT
>NZ_BAUT01000017.1 GCF_000513095.1 Halalkalibacter wakoensis JCM 9140 | reverse complement strand
AACGACTTGTCTTACTATAACACAACCATATTTCTTGGTCAAGCCTGCAAACAATCATTTATTTGCGGCAAGAAATAATATATCATCCGATCAATCCTATGTCAACACTTTTCAAGAGCAGTACACAATTACTGTGTACTGCGTTTATTTAATACGTATTTCATTGTTTCTTTTGGAGGAACAAAACGCTTATAAATTCGGAAAACAATTTGATACTTTTCTTCCATTGCACGTTTCACAACATCATCAATCCGAGGATCAGATAAATCTAAAAGTAATTCCTCCATCTCTCGTTTGAGCATATGTTCAACTTCTTGTACCTCTTTTTCATTTAATAAAAACCCTAACACAAAACCACCTCGACTATTGTGACTACCAACTAATAAACTTTTTTTTCGAAAAGACTCAACCTCATAAACTCTCTTAAATTGTTTTCAATTTGTTCCAATTTTATTCATATCTTCTAAGTTTGTGCCATAGATTGGTCATAACAATGGACAAGGAGGGTAAGAAAAAATGAATTTCTTTTGGATCTTTCACGCCAAGCGCATTAAGCAATTATCACTTATTATCATTGCAGCCTTTTTCACTGCAGGTTTGCTTTATGTAGAACGTTCGCAAATAGCTGTTTTCTCTACACCTGATGGACCACAGGCTTTTTATAAAGCCGAAACGGACGATAAGCAAATTGCTCTTACATTCAATTTAAGTTGGGGAGAAAATAGGATCGGACCAATTTTAGACATTCTAGACCAAAAAGAAGTAGATCATGCAAACTTTTTCGTTTCAGCTGCATGGGCAGAACGATATCCCGAAGTAGTTGCTGATATTAAAGAGAGAGGCCACACCATCGGGAGTCATGGGTATCAATACAAAGATTATACAGATTGGGATGAAGAAAAAGTTAGAAAAGATATCAATCAAAGTGGTCAAATTCTTTCAGAGCTAACCGGAGAAAAACCAAATCTCTTACGTCCACCTAATGGTTCATTTAATAAACGTGTGTTGGAAATTGCAGATAAGCAAGGTTACAGTGTTGTTCATTGGAGCATAAACTCAAAAGATTATCAAAATCCTGGTGTTGATGCCATCGTTAACGCTGTAGTTCCTGAAACGACTTCAGGGGATGTCATCTTGTTCCATGCCTCTGATTCTGTAAAACAAACTCATAAAGCATTGCCAATTATTATTGATCAACTTCGTGGCAAAGGCTTTACGTTTACTACAGTTGAAGATCTAATCGCTAGTACAAAAGCAGAAAATGAAGAAATCAATTAAAAAAAACGAGGTTGCTTCTTAAAGAGCAATCTCGTTTTTTCGACTTTGTTCTATTAACTTTCTTTTTTTGTCAAACGATGTAAAATTAACAATTGCCATGTATTTGCAGTAATTAACGGTGCAAAATAAAGCCATAACCATTTAGGATCGTTTACAGTCAATGCAGGTACCCACTCAATTGTAGTGACAACAACGATAAAAAAGAGAGCTGGAATAAAGGCACCCTGATTCGTGTCTTTTGCTTTTAAGTAAGCAACAAGAAGGCCAAAAGCTAATAAAAGAATTGGCATAACGCTATAATGGAGAATGGTTTCACCAGGCTCAGCAAAAGCTATATACCTAAAGTAAATTAAATCAAATACAACAAAGGCAACAAGAATAATTTGTACATAATTCCACAGCTTTTGTGACTTAAATAAAGCAAGACCGAAGCGATGTAGGGTTAAATACGCAAAAAATCCCATTTGACTGATCAAACTAAAAGCCGCACTAATACCAAGTAACCAAATTAATCCAAATACAAAGTTTAAAAATGAGCCTGCTGTATATACATCAAATTCAATAATTAATCCGACAATAGCACCACTAATACTTCCTATAAGAAGAGTGGAAAAAAACAAGTAAACAACTTTTCGACTGTTCACACACAAATCCTCCAATATTCTACTATGCTTACATGATTGTAACAATCTCTAAAAAAAAATGCTACAACTTCTCCAACAGTCATGAATAAATAAACGACAAATATCTCAAATTAATGACAAAATGACCGAAAGGAGCCGCACAGCATGAAAAAAGTCACTTACGTTTTCACTCTATTTTGCATCTTTGCATTTCTTGCTAGTTGCGCAGCGGCTGACAATGGCGGTGGCAATGCTAATCCAGATTATGAAAGCACAAAGAAAATGATGGTCGATATGCTGCAAACAGATGAAGGCAAACAAGCGATCAAAGAAGTGATGAGTGATGAGGAGTTACGTGGAGAAATTGTAATGGATAACGCCTTTGTCAGAGAAACCATACAACAAACGCTTACCTCTGAGGCTGGTAGACAGTTCTGGCAAGATGTTATGCAAGATCCTGAATTTGCCCAAACATTTGCAGAAAGCATTCAAACTGAAAACGAAAAGCTAATTAAGAACTTAATGAAAGATCCCGAATATCAAGCTATGATGATTACGGTTTTACAAGACCCTGAAATGGAAGAAGCATTCCTGGAGACGATGAAATCAAAGGAGTATCGCCAACAAGTGATGACGATTATGTCCGAATCTTTTGAGAGTCCTTTTTTCACAGCTAAAATTAATGAGATTTTATCTAAGGTTGCTGAGCAACAAATGCAAAAACAAGAACAAGCCACCCAAGAAGGCGGCGGTGGTGAACAAGGCGGTGGAGGCGGCGGCGGAAGTAGTTAATTCGCTGCACCTCTTCAATAAAAAAAGCCCAAATTGGGCTTTTTAATGTTTTACTTGGTTTTTTTTTCAATGACTCTTTTGGCAATCTGTTCGTAAATTTGTCCGATTGGATGTTCAGATGCGTAAACAGATGGAGCAAAATCATTTTTATCTATATCTGGTTGTCCTAAAGGAATTTGTCCAAGTAAATCCGTTTTTAGTTCCTCTGTTAAGCGCTCTCCTCCACCTGTTCCAAATACATACTCTTTTTCCCCTGTTACACGGCTTTCAAAATAAGCCATATTTTCAACGACTCCTAAAATTTCATGATGAGTCTTGATAGCCATTGTTCCAGCACGCGCTGCAACGAAAGCTGCTGTTGCATGTGGCGTAGTGACAAGAATTTCTTTAGAGTGCGGAAGCATCGTATGCAAATCTAACGCAACATCCCCTGTACCTGGAGGTAAGTCGAGCACTAAGTAATCCAAGTCTCCCCATTCAACTTCTGTGAAAAATTGATTTAACATTTTTCCGAGCATCGGGCCTCTCCAAATAACAGGGGCATTGTCTTCAACGAAGAATCCCATCGAGATGACTTTTACACCGAAACGCTCTACTGGATAAATTCGATCAGCAATAACTTTTGGGCGTTCCTCAATTCCCATCATATCAGGTACACTGAAACCATAAATATCCGCATCGATGATCCCTACCTTCTTCCCTAAACGAGCTAAGGTTGTGCTAAATTAACGGAAACGGTTGACTTACCTACTCCACCTTTTCCACTCGTCACCGCAATAAATGTCGTTTTGCTATCAGGAGCTAAAATTTGAGGACCTTGAAAAGCAGGTTCGCTCACGCCCCCTAACTTTTGAAGCTCCTCATCTGATAGCTCTTCAAATCTAAGACCTACTGAAGTAGCTCCTTCTCCTTTTACTACATTAACAATTTCTTGTTGAACTTCCATTTGTTCAGCCGTTCCTGTTTTTGCTAAAGCAATCTTTAAACTAACATTGCCTTCTTTCACTTTTATTTCACGGATGCCACCCGTTTCGACAAGATTTTTATTTAAGTCGCGGTCTTTTACTCGCTTTAATGCTTCGATGACTACTGCTTCTGTTACCAATACGGACACCTTCCTTTTCCTGTTATATTTCTAGTATAGCACAGGAGGAAGTAGGAACGTGAATCCGGTTGCATCTCTTATTCAGAATCTTTTTCATTTGTGTAATAACGTAAAATTCCTTGATAGATGGAAGCTGCTACCTTTTGCTGATACTCTTCTGTATTCAGTAATTCAGCTTCTGTTGGATTGGATAAAAAGCCAGCTTCAATTAATACTCCTGGAATGGCTGCTTGTTTGATTAAATACACATTGTTAATTGGTTTGGCTTGTCTTGTTGTGTTTTCTAGATTTCGTATGATTTCATCTTGCACAAGCTTAGCCAAGCGCTCATTTTCTGGAATGGCTCG
Source organism: Halalkalibacter wakoensis JCM 9140 (assembly GCF_000513095.1). Lineage (GTDB taxonomy): Bacteria > Bacillota > Bacilli > Bacillales > Bacillaceae_D > Halalkalibacter > Halalkalibacter wakoensis. The sequence goes on along the minus strand of NZ_BAUT01000017.1, from coordinate 64,086 downwards.
ATTGTAGAACGTCTGGGCCCCACTCCACCTAGGAGAAGGAATCGCATTTAAATGAAGACTAACAAACATATCCGCACCAGAATCATTCACAATCTCTGCACGTCTTCTCAAATCTTCATTTTTTCGTTGCCTCACTCGTTTTGTATCTGCATTTGCTAAATCATGGTCATCTTCTCGTGTCATTAACACTAAAGCTCCAGCTTCTTGTAAATAATCCCGAAGCTGTTCGCTTATGAGTAAGGTAACGTCCTTTTCAAGCATTCCACTTTTTGAAACAGCACCTCCATCAATGCCACCATGACCGGGGTCAACAACAATCACCTTTCCTGATAATGGCAAATTCCATGTAGACCATGAATCATTACTAACAAATTGATATTGAACAATAAATAATAAACAAACAACACCTAATGCAAAAGCTGCCCCTTTTGCCCACTTTACCAAGTTCACTCTCCATCCCTCCTCGTCCCTTTATATATATTGGGACAAGGCGAAGAATATGAAAAAGGAATAGAAAAAAGGTGAATTTCCTTTTCCCTACTCCTCTAACTTTTCCTTCATAATCTATTTATTAATGCAAGCGTAGTCTGTATCTTTTTTCACCCTCAATGAATCCTTTTGTCCACCAGTGGTCAACAAATGATTCTGTAGCAATTTGCAACGAATCAAGAACATAATCTGATTCAATTAGCCATCCTTGTAAAAGGTTGAAGATACAATGTGTAATTTCCGTTAAATCATCATCACATCGTTGTTTCACTTTAACAATAGACTCACCCAAGTACCCAAACTTTCCATATTCAGCTCCTAACAGGTAAGCATCAATGGCCATATCCATACAAGGATCTAACAAAAACGGATGGGAAAGAAAATGAAAAGGCACAACAGGTTTGAAATGTTCCTCAACGTTCGCTTGAACTTTTTTTAATGAAAGGTTTCGTAATACACCCCGTTCAAACTTCCACTGCTTTTCTCTTCGCTTTTCCGCAAGCAAAGTGACTGTCATGGTCTTTCGCTCCTCTCCTTTCAATTTCTTCTTATTAGTATAAGGAAGCGAAAGATGAAGCATGCAGTGGAAAAACTGTCGATATTGTCCAATAACTAATTTCGTTCATTTTGTTGAATTGGAAACAACCTTATATGGGATACTATAAAAGATTTCTTAATGCCTCTTTAAATTCAATTGTCGTTTTGTATCTCTGTTTCGGTTGCTGGCTCATTGCTTTTCTTATTACATCCTCTACAACCTTATTTTCTAAAGTGAACGTGTGTACACCTAACTGATTATCCCACTTTGGAAATTTTCCTGTTAATAAACATACACATACATAGGCGGATGAATAAACATCTGTTGATTCATCTAATCGTAATAATTGCTCTCTAAGTTCCGGTGGCTTCCCTGACACTCTTCTATGTTTTCGCTGACCTTTATATCCATCCTCATTGTTTTTTTCAAAGGCAAAACCAAGATCGATCACTTTAATTTGGTTCCGCGTACCATTTACTAATAAAATATTCTTAGGTAGGATATCACAATGAAAAATATTATACTTGTGCAAATGGCCAACCGCTTCTAAAATTTTAATTGTAATTTCAATCGCATCTTGCTCACTTTTCTTCTGAATCTTCCTTCCATCAGCTAGCGGAGCTCCGTTAATATACTCCATAACTAAATAACCCCGACTGTTGTATTTAAAATAATCATAAAGCTTCGGCAATGAAGAATGCTTCTTGTATTTTCGCATGATCTCTGCTTCTTTTATAGCACCTTTTAATAAGACTCTTTCTTTAATTGCAACGTCTCTTTTCCATTTATGATCATAACCTTTGTATACTTTACTTTGTAATCCCTTTCCAATTAATGGACCTATCTCAATATGCTCAAATTTATTATCCTTTTTGATTTCATCTGCTTTATGAACATACCGACTCAATGTCCTTGAATTCATCCATTTTATATAAAGTTCCTGATCAATTAACTTTACGTGCTTTCTGAACTCTTCCAACAACCCCATATTATCAAGTGTCTTGAAGAGAGTTCTTGGAACAGGCAACCTCTTTTTAAAAGAGTTCACATGATCGATCACTTTTAACTTTTTTTCATTCGTAACAAGTATATGTCTAACATTTTTGTCGAAACGCTTAAATCCAATTCTTTCAAAGTCCTTAAACATGTTTATAATTTGCTTACTAATATGTTTTGGCATTCTCCTTTTTTTAAGTAAATACTCATCTAAAGTCATTCCTGAAATATATTCCATAACTGTGTAATTTTCTCCAGTTTCATACATGTTCGGCAAATAAGGTGAGTCTTTCCCTGCCAGTAGTACTTCCTGTTCCTGTGCTGCATCCTCAGCTTTTGGATAAATTTTCACACAACGATTATCTGCAATTTGAAATACCGCTCCCTGTACACCTTTACCAATTAATTTGTAAGGGGTTGGATTGTGTTCAATTATCACTTTTGGATGACCCTTCTTTACTTTAATTGACTCAAACTCCCTCATACTTTTCTCCTTTCCACTATTCGTTCATAGGCCTTTTTAGTCATTACTATATTTATGTAAAGAATGATTGTTCGCAACGGTTATTTACTAAATAGTGTTACAAACAAAAATAAATTGAATAGACTAAAGCAACCTTTGTTATTAAAGGAGAGAATGTCTATGCATCAACACCCTAGAGTAGCTATTGTTACTCCTGGAACCCACCCTATACCAGACCCAAAATCCACTTCTGTTGAAACCGTTGTGGATGAAATCACAACTAGACTACAGAACGATGTGGATTGTTTCATCTTCGGAAGAAAATCAAGGAAGCATCCTACGTTTGAAGAAATTGGCCAACTTTCTTATTTTCGTTTTCCTTATAAAGGTGCCGACTCTTATTTGGAAGCTGTCATTGATAAATTGCATGAGGTAAATCCAGACATCATTCAAATAGAAAATCGTCCTAAATACATTTCCAAAGTGCGAAAAGCTTTTCCGAATAAGCAGATATGGCTTTTTGTTCATTCCACTGTTTTTATGAAGCGGAATAGAATTTCAAGAAAAAACTTAATCGAAAGCATAGAAGCAGCTAACAAGGTAATCGTAAACAGTCATTTTATTAAAGAGTACGTTATAACTCAAACAAACTGTGATCAAGAAAAAGTAATTGTCAATCACCTGGGAATTGATGTGAATCAATTCGAATCAAAGTGGTCTAGTTCGTTGCAAAAGAACATATTAAGTTTCAAACAAACACTTGGGGTTGAGAACAAAAAGATTATTCTTTATATCGGAAGGTTAAAAGAATCGAAGGGCGTGCATCATCTAGTAAATGTGTTCCCAAATATAATAAAAAAAGAACAGGAAGCCGTTCTATTCGTTGTAGGAAGTGCCTTTTTCGGAATCAACCAAGAAACCAAATACGTAAAAGAACTCCACAAGTCTGCCGAACCACTTGGGGAATCCGTTCGCTTCATTCCCTATGTTCCACACGATGAAATTCAAAAGTGGTTTCAAATTGCTGATATTATTGTTGTTCCCTCCAAAGCAGAACCTTTTGGCCTTGTAAACATTGAAGCAATGGCAACTGGAGCCACTGTTATTGCCACTAACTCAGGAGGAATACCAGAAATTATAGCAGATGGTAAGAATGGATTGTTACTAAACCCTTCAACCTTAGAGGAAGACCTTACAAATACCCTCCTAGATTTGCTATCAAAACCTACCCGAATAAAAAAACTCGGAAAAAGAGCGATCCAACATGTTCATGCCCACTTCACCTGGGAACACTCAGCAAAGCGAATGTTAAAGTTATATGAAACATACCGAAGCTAAAGAAAATGGCGCCCCAACTATATGTTGGACGCCACTCTAACCTTTTATATTTAGTATCGTTCAAATGTGAGAGGCAATTCAATCGTCATCGTAGTCCCAACATTCGTTTCACTTTTAATATGTAGTGTCCCTTGATGAGATTCAATTATTTTCTTACTCACCATTAATCCTAAACCGGTCCCCTTTTCCTTCAATGTATAGAAAGGCTCTCCTAGCTTTGAAATTAGATTCTCTGGTATTCCACAACCTTGGTCTGTAATGGAAATCCTCACACAGTCCTCGACTATTGATAAGTCAGTAGTAATTGTTCCAGCTTTGTTCATTGCTTCCATCGCATTTTTATAAATATTGATTAATACTTGTTGTAACTGGTGCTTATCACAATAAAGAGAAGGTATATTTTCCTGAATAAATGTTTTCATTTCTATTGATTGCAGAAGTGCTTGTGGATTGAGAAAATGGATGACATCTTCCGTAACGCTTTGAATATCCTCCATTTGATAGCTACTAACTTGGGGTTTCGCCACAACCATGAATTCATTCGTAATCATTTCCAATCGCACAATTTCATTTTGCATAATGGTGACATACGGTATATTACTTCCATTATCCTCTAATTCAATCAGTTGTAAAAACCCTTTAATGGTCGTTAACGGATTTCTAATTTCATGAGCGAATCCAGCTGCAAGCTCTCCGACTACTGACAGCTTCTCTGACTTACGTAACAATTCCTCAGTTCGAATCAATTTTGTTATGTCCACTACATTCCCAATGACTTCAATAACTTGATCCTCTTGCTTAATTGGCTTTAACGTAACATGAAAAACGGAATTCTCTCCATCCTCAAATTGAAACTCCACTCCTTCTCCATCCCAAGCTTTTTTGTTCTGCACATCAAACATCTCTTTATCAAAATCAGATGTTGAAATAGGGTGAAATTCTTGAACTGATCGACCTACTACTAGCTCAGGTATTCTCCCGTCTTTTCTAAACAACTTCCCATCAATCAATGAGTAAAGGAATTGCTCTTCTTCTTTTTTAAATTTAAAGATGACTCCTTGATATTGCTCAAGTGTTTCTTGCAACTCTCTTCTAGCTTTTTGAAGCTCTCTATCTGCTCTTTGTTGTTCAGAAATATCTCTCATAATAACAGAACATAAAAATTCATGATCTTTATCCTTCATAGGAGATATCGTCATACTTACATCAATCATCGTTAAATCTTTTCTTTGTCTAATCGTTTTGAAATTAACAACCGATCTCCCAGCACGCAACTCCTTATAAACATAACTGAACTCATCTTTTCGTTTTAAGGGGATAAGTTCACCTATTTCTAACATGTCATCGTTCGTATAGCCGAACATTTTTTTAAACGCAGGATTTGTGCGAACAACTTTTCTCGTACTTAAGTTACAAACTAAAATGGCATCCTCTGTATGATCAAACAGTAAATCCAATTCATGCTCAACCTCATGCAATTTCTCTTCCGTTCTTTTTTTGCTTTCAAACGGTACTTTTATATTGGCATAGTAAAATGCTTTCATGATGAAAAAATATCCACAAACTTTAAAAACGTGTCCAACAATAACTGTGAAATCATAAACCGTTGAAAACACGGTTAGTGTTAATCCACAAAGAATTAAGAAGTAACAAGCTCGCAACAAATTTAAATGAAAGAGCGTTCTCGTTTTTTTATATTCTTTCCAAATTGTAAGAATAGCTATCACATGTAAGAAGGCTATAAAATATTCTATTCCGTTCTTTAAAGGTGTTGGCCCTACATCAGTAAGCAACAAGGGCAGCTGATCGATGAATTGTAGAATTAGATAAGGAAAACAAATGGAAATCACAAAAGTAGCTAATACCCATATAAACGTTTCTCTACCATTTTTCACAGGTGAATGTAACCTAAGGAACAGGATTCCTAGTATTAAAACCAAAGCTTCCGTTAACCGAGCTGCTAACCAAAACCAAGCTGTCGTTTGAAGGTGGTCTGCAATGGCAAACGGCATACCTGGGTAAGAAAATGTATGGAAAATATCTAAAATGGCTACAACCAAAAAGGCAAGTGACACGAGCAATAACAATCTAGATTTTGAATAGGGGAATGTTAACCATCCATACAGAAAAATAGAAAATGAGATCCCAATACTAATAAGTTCAAATACAGTATGTACAAATAAGTGATCCGCTAGATGATAAAGATTCGTTTCAATTCCCTGAAAGAACACTAATAAAAATAAGAATATTCCAACTGCAACGAGCAGAATTGAATTTCTTTCACTTTTTTCAAATTGCAATGGTTTCACCTCAAACTCTTGTTATCCACCCATTATAGCATTCCCTAAATGGCAAACCTTCTCATATAGTAAAAATCTAACATAAAAAAAATAAAAGCTCTCATAATGAGAGCCTTTCAGCAAACCAGATATGAGCTATTCTCCGTTATCCGTTTTTAGCAATGATACACCATAACCAATGGGTGTGAAAAATGTATTTTTCCAAGTTTCCTTCATACCGGCATTCCGAAAAGTTACACGTATATCGCGTCCGTTGCATTCAATAAACATCGGAAAACCATCTTTCGTTAATCCTATGTCAATTCCTAAATCAGCCATGCCAGGGTATTCTTTTTCAATTGTTTTAGCTGCTTTTTTAGCAAAAGATTTAATAGCTTTAGTTACTTGGATTAAATCAAGTGAATCTTCCAATAACATATCTAGCGGATACGTATTACCACCTTGAGCAACGTTTGTTATAAAATTACCTTCATTGGCTACTTTTCCAACTATCCCACTTACCTGCCATTTCCCTTTTTCATTTTTTTGACAAGAAACTCTAAGGTCATAGACGTTGTCCTCATATTCTGATAATGGTATATATTCTTGGACCACATAAGAAGTTGCTCTTAGATTCTTTTTTAAGATGTCTGGAATTTCCTTTTCAAATAAGACAAAAATTCTGCCCTTTTCTTTTTTACTATAAAGGTTTAATTCATATTTACTGCCCTTTGTCTCAATCTTCATTAGACCATTTCCTAAGCTACCACTGTTTGGTTTAATAATTACCTTTTTGTGTTTTTGTAGCATCTCTAATATTGTTACTTCTGAAGCTTTATGTGTTTCTGGAAGATGCTTACGTAATGCACGTTGTTTCATTAAAACTTGATGAATATCTAATTTCTTAAAGCGATTCCAGGAATTATAGATTAGTTTCCCTTCCTTTATTAAACGATCCATCTTCATTTTGGCGTTTTTAGAAAACTGCAGCGCTCGATTATGAATAACAGTTGGAGTAGGCATTGTGCGTATTTGATATTTACCATTACTCCCTTTTACATAGGCACTAATCTCATTTTGATCAGGCTCCACATCACTGAATCGAAAATAACAAGGAGTCACACCAAAGTGATTTCCCGCTTCCTCATAGAAATCTATTTCCTCATAACCTGTTCGACCAGCTTTAATTCCTTTATAGACAGCTTCATCTACCATAATGCCAATATATTGAGTACTCAAATTTCACACTCCTTATACCTGAACTTTTTTTATGATATGAATAAAAAGAAAGACCGTGTAGGCAAGAAGAAAAGAATTAGGGTTTTTGAAAATGATGTCAGTCTTTGGTAAGAGGTACATATTTTCACTTGAAATAAAATGGTCCAACAAAAAAAGGACTCGTATCCAAATGGATACGAGTCCTCCAAGCATATTAACGTTTTGAGAACTGAGGTGCACGACGTGCTGCTTTAAGACCGTATTTCTTACGCTCTTTCGCACGTGCATCACGAGTTAAGAATCCTGCAGTTTTAAGAGCAGGACGGTTGTCAGGATCTACTTGAAGTAGAGCACGAGCAACACCATGACGGATAGCGCCCGCTTGTCCTGTGTAACCTCCACCATCAACGTTTACGTTTACGTCATATTGACCTTCAACGCCAACTTCAACAAGTGGTTGCTTAACGATAAGCTTTAATGTTTCAAGGTTGAAATATTCATCTAATTCGCGACCGTTAATAACGATACGGCCATCACCTGGTAATAGGCGTACGCGAGCAACAGAGTGCTTACGGCGACCTGTACCATAATATTGTACTTGTGCCAAAATAATACCCTCCTATCGATTAACCGCGAAGCGTGTAAGCTTCTGGTTTTTGAGCTTGATGTTTGTGTTCAGGTCCTGCATATACATGAAGCTTCATGCCTTGTGCGCGTCCAAGAGTGTTCTTTGGAAGCATTCCTTTAATTGCAAGCTCAAGCATACGCTCAGGCTTGTTAGCACGCATGTCAGCTGCTCTTGTTGCTTTTAAACCACCTGGGTGATTTGTGTGACGGTAGTAAATTTTGTCATTTAATTTATTACCAGTTAATTCGATTTTCTCAGCGTTGATGATGATTACATGATCACCCGTGTCAACGTGTGGTGTAAAAGTTGGCTTGTTTTTACCACGTAGGATAGAAGCTACTTCTGAAGCTAAACGACCAAGCGTTTGACCTTCAGCGTCTACTACATACCACTTACGCTCAACTTCGTTTGGCTTTGCCATATATGTTGTACGCATGAATTTCCCTCCTAAAGAAACGATCACTTTCGTATTTTCAAAATAAAAAAACTTTTTTCAAAAACCAATGTCTAATGTAACATTCCGAACCCGGGGCTAGTGGGTTTTGGAATTACCATCTAACATCATATAATATTCAAAACCCAATGTCAACAAAATGTTACACTAGGCCTCGTTGTTATATTACTTTTTTTTAGAATTAATAGCTATCACTAAAAATTTCCGACTCATACGATACTTTCCAAAGAAATAATCCACTGCCCGGAGCGGTTTTTCCAGCAATTGTCCGGTCCTTAGCTGCTAAAATGTTTGCTAGTTCTTCCACATCTCTTTTACCAGCTCCAATTTCCAACAATGTCCCAACGATAATGCGTACCATGTTATACAAAAATCCACTTCCAACTAACGTAAATATGAGCTCATCACGATCGTAATCAATTGATACTTCATATAACGTTCGAACTTTATCTACGACACTTGTATTAGCTGCACAAAATGAAGAAAAGTCATACGTACCGATAAGGGCCTCGGCTGCCTTTTTCATTTTGGCTATGGACAGTTCATAGGAAACAAGATGAGTGACGTTTCTCCTAAAAACATCTCCATCAGGACGAAGCAAAACGCGGTAGCGATATTCTTTTTTTACAGCGTGATATCGTGAATGGAAGTCGTCAGCTACAATACTTGCCTCCATTATACGAATATCAGCTGGTAAACAAGCATTTAGTGCTTTTGGCCAACGTTCGGCTGGTATCGTTAAGGTTGTGTCAAAATGAACCACTTGACCCCTAGCGTGGACACTCGTATCTGTTCGACCTGAGGAATGAATGCGGAGCTTAGCCCCTTTATGAATTCGGGAAAGAGCCTTTTCCATTTCGTCTTGAATCGTTCGCCCATTCGGTTGAGTTTGATATCCTGAAAAGTTCGTTCCTTCATACGCCACCCATAAAGCTACCCGTGTCACCTAATCATCCCTTTCATATGAAACGTAATAGTACAATTGCTATACCAAAACCAATACAAAATAAAATAGAGACCGTATCTCTCCAGTGCCATAGGAGAATCCTATACTTCGTTCTTCCCTCGCCCCCACGGTACCCACGAGACTCCATCGCAAGTGCTAACTCCTCAGCCCGGTGAAACGCGCTAATGAACAAAGGTACTAACAAGGGCAAAAGCGCCTTCATACGTTGTCCAATTGGTCCCGTCGTGAAATCCACACCTCTAGCCATTTGGGCTTTCATAATCTTTTCTGTCTCTTGCATGAGTGTTGGAATAAATCGTAAGGAGATTGACATCATTAAAGCAAGTTCGTGAGCAGGTAACCCGACTTTTTTTAATGGTGTAAATAAGCTTTCTAAACCATCCGTTAAATCAATTGGTCGTGTTGTTAACGTAACCAACGAAGTTAACAAAATAATGGTTAGCAACCGAATTGCAATATTAACGGCTTGTCTTAAACCCTCTTCGTATACAGTGAAAATACTAATTTGATAAAGAACATTTCCTTCTCTATTTAATAATAGCTGTAAAATAAACGTAAATAGGACTAACCAAAGGATTGGACGTATCCCTTTAAATAGAAAAGAAAGCGACACATTTGATAAGAAAACCATCGCAATGGTAAAAAGGATAATAGCTACATTCGTGAGCCAATTCGTTGATAGAAAAATAATGATGACTAATAAAAAGACATTTATTAATTTGGAACGTGGATCTAAGCGATGCAGTAATGAAGAAGTAGATACATATTGTCCGATAATGACATTTTGTAGCATTAATCTACTCTCCTTTTAAAACATTTCCTAAGAAATGAGCAGTCTCTTTCATTTCAAAACTCATGGGTACCTCATGCAAATGAAAACGCTCTTGGAAGTTATGAAGAAAACGAACAGACTTTGGAACATCAAGACCAATCTCATTCAAACGTTGCGCATGTTCAAAAATAAGCTCACGTCCACCAACCATCTCCACTCTACCTTCATGGAAAACGATGATCTGATCTGCATATTTAGCTGCATCTTCCATGTGATGAGTAACTAACACCGTTGTTGTCTTATTCCTTTGATGGTACTCATAAAAAAGACTCATCATTTGCTGTCGGCCTTCTGGATCGAGACTAGCAGCTGGTTCATCTAACACTAGAACAGAAGGCTCAATAGCAAGTACTCCAGCTATTGCAACTCTACGCATTTGACCACCACTTAATTGAAAAGGAGAACTCGCTAAAACTTCTTCCTCTAATCCTACTAATGGCAAAAGCTCCTTTGCTCTTCTACTAGCTTTCTCCTTTGGTAAACCAAAATTTATCGGTCCAAAACAAATATCTTTTTCTACGGTTTCTTCAAAAAGCTGATGCTCTGGATATTGAAACACTAATCCAACCTCTTTACGTAGTTCTCGTACATCTTGCTTCTTCTTTCCAGCTTTCATTTCAAAGGAACCTACCTTAACGGAGCCAGCAGATGGGCGCAAAAGTCCATTAATATGTTGAATAAACGTCGATTTTCCCGAGCCGGTATGACCAATAACAGCGGTAAAAGAACCTGAAGGGATCGTAATGGATAAATCCTTTAAAGCGACCTTTTCAAAAGGTGTACCTTGCATGTATCGATATTCTACTTCGCTGAATACAATGTCCATAGTTCCTCGATCAACTCCTCTTCTGTTAAACAGGTCTTAGAGAACGTAAGACCCTGCATTCTCAGCTCATCCTGCAATTCTGTTGCAAAAGGAAGAGAGAGTCCTAAAGCTCGAACCTCATCTAATTGAGAAAAGATGTCTTGTGGTGTTCCCTCTAGTGCGAGTTTTCCTTTATGAAAGAGAAACATACGACTTGCTAAAACCGCTTCATCCATATCATGAGTAATTGAAATGATCGTCATTCCTCTTTGATGAAGCATTTGAATGGTTTCCATTACTTCTTTCCGACCAATAGGATCTAACATGGAGGTGGCTTCGTCCAAGACAATTACCTCTGGTTCCATTGCCATAATTCCAGCAATTGCAACCCGTTGCTTTTGTCCACCGGATAAGCGATGAGGCTCCGACTCTAATAAGCTAGAAATGCCAATTAAGGAAGCATATTTTTCAATACGCTCTTCCATTTCCTCACGATTTAGTCCTAAATTTTCGAGACCAAACGCAATATCATCTCTTACAGAAGTGGCCACAAATTGGTGGTCTGGATTTTGAAACACCATACCAACCTTTTTACGGATCAACCAAATATCATGTTCATCTGTCGTTGGTAAGCCTGAAACGAGAACCGTTCCTTCCTTAGGGAGGTGCAAACCATTTAACAGACGACCGAAAGTTGACTTACCAGATCCATTTCGGCCAAGGACAGATATCCATTCATTTTTTTGAATGGATACACTTACCTCTGAGATCGCCAATTCACTTGTTTGTTCGTACTGATAGGAAACGTTATCTAATGAAATGACAGTGGACATATTCTCACCTCAGAAAAATGAGACAAACAAAAAAGGGCCCAGAGTCAGAGCATACGTGCTCAGATCTGATTTGCCCTTTGTCGCCTCATCTATTCACTCATGTATCAAATTAATTATACAAGCTCGATAATAACCATAGGTGCACCGTCACCACGACGAGGACCCATTTTAAGAATACGTGTATAACCACCTTGACGCTCTTCATAACGAGTTGCAATATCAGAGAAAAGTTTTTGGATAGCGTCTTCGCCAGTCTCTTCGTTTGCTACTTCTCTACGAATGAAAGCAGCAGCTTGACGACGTGCGTGTAAATCACCACGCTTACCAAGTGTAATCATTTTCTCAACGATTGAACGAAGCTCTTTTGCTTTCGCTTCAGTTGTTTCAATACGCTCGTTAATGATAAGATCAGTTGCTAAATCACGGAATAGAGCCTTACGACCAGCGCTATCACGACCTAATTTTGCGTATGCCATGTTCGTTTCCCTCCTTTGTTACCTGCTCGAAAAGCGAGCAATGCTATATATGAATCTAATAGAAAAGTTGAGGGTAAGATCTAATCTTCTTTACGAAGGCCTAGACCAAGTTCTCCAAGCTTTTCTTGAACTTCTTCTAATGACTTGCGACCAAGGTTACGAACTTTCATCATGTCTTCTTCAGACTTATGAGTTAATTCTTGAACCGTATTAATACCCGCACGCTTCAAACAGTTGTAAGAACGAACCGATAGATCAAGTTCTTCAATGGTCATCTCTAGAACTTTCTCTTTTTGATCCTCTTCTTTTTCAACCATAATTTCAGCATGTTGAGCTTGGTCTGTCATACCAACAAAAATGTTTAAATGCTCAGTTAAGATTTTAGCACCTAAAGAAACAGCTTCTTCAGGACGGATGCTTCCGTCAGTCCAGACATCAAGAGTTAGTTTGTCATAGTTGGTTACTTGACCGACGCGTGTATTCTCAACTTGATAATTTACGCGAGAAACTGGCGTATAAATCGAATCAATCGGAAGAACTCCAATTGGTTGATCGTCATTCTTGTTACCTTCAGCTAATACGTAACCACGACCACGTTTCGCAACAAGACGCATACGAAGGTGTGCACCTTTTGCTAACGTTGCAATGTGAAGATCTGGATTAAGAACTTCAACATCACTGTCATGAGTTAAGTCATTTGCTGTCACAACTCCCTCACCTTGGAAGTCGATTTCTAGGGTTTTCTCTTCATCAGAGTAAATTTTTAGAGCAAGCTTCTTGAGATTCAAAATGATTGTCGTAACATCCTCTACAACCCCTTCGATTGTCGAAAACTCATGTAAGACAGAATCAATTTGAACCGAAGTTACAGCAGCGCCTGGTAAAGAGGAAAGAAGAATGCGACGTAAGGAGTTACCTAACGTGGTACCATACCCACGTTCCAATGGTTCAATTACAAATTTTCCATACTTTGCGTCTTCACTTACTTCAACCGCTTCAATATTTGGCTTCTCAATTTCTATCATAAACAAACCCTCCTTCAAAACGTCGAACTCCGGTAGACTGCAAGGATTGCCTAACCGGATAACCAGTAGGCAATTCCTCAAGCTTTACACCAATTTTGCCAACAGGACCGATATCGCTCTATCCAGTATTGACAAATTAGGAAAATCTATACAAAGATTATTTCCGTTATACTCTACGACGTTTTGGTGGGCGACAACCATTATGAGGAACTGGAGTAACATCTTTAATCATGTTCACTTCAAGACCTACAGCTTGTAAAGAACGGATTGCCGCTTCACGACCAGCACCAGGTCCCTTAACAGAAACTTCTACAACCTTCATGCCGTGCTCCATAGCTGTTTTACCAGCTGTTTCAGCTGCCATTTGAGCAGCAAATGGAGTAGATTTACGAGAACCTTTGAATCCTAATCCACCAGCACTTGCCCAAGAAATTGTATTACCATGCGTATCAGTAATTGTCACGATCGTGTTGTTAAATGTTGAACGAATGTGAGCAATACCAGCTTCAACATTTTTACGTTGACGACGCTTTGGACGAGTATTCGTTTTCTTAGCCATTTTTTATGCGACCTCCTTTACTACTTTTTCTTATTTGCTACTGTACGACGAGGACCTTTGCGCGTACGAGCATTGTTTTTAGAATTTTGTCCACGAACTGGTAATCCACGACGGTGGCGAATACCACGGTATGAACCAATTTCAATTAGACGTTTAATGTTTAGTGAAACTTCACGACGAAGGTCACCTTCTACGCTGTAGCCTTCTACTGCTTCACGAATACGTCCTAATTCTTCTTCTGTTAGATCACGAACGCGAGTATCTTCAGATACACCAGCCTTCGCTAGAATTTCAGACGACTTAGCTTTGCCGATTCCAAAAACATACGTTAGTCCGATAACTACGCGTTTGTCACGAGGAATATCGACGCCTGCAACACGTGCCATGTGCAGCACCTCCTTATTAGTTAACCTTGTTTTTGCTTATGCTTAGGGTTTTCACAAATAACCATAACCGTCCCTTTACGACGGATAACTTTACACTTTTCACAAATAGGCTTGACTGATGGTCTTACCTTCATTTTTTTTACCTCCTATATGGTACGGAGTGCACCGATTTATTAAAATCAGTGTAAAGCAGGATAACCACTGATTATCTTGCTAGTCGCTCTCGCAACGTATTATTTATAACGATATGTGATTCGTCCACGAGTTAAGTCATAAGGTGACAATTCAACTGTAACCTTATCACCAGGCAAAATACGAATGAAGTGCATACGGATCTTACCAGATACGTGGGCTAAAATCTTATGACCATTTTCCAATTCAACACGAAACATTGCATTAGGAAGAGGTTCAATGACTGTACCTTCTACCTCAATTACATCTTCTTTAGCCATGGGCTCACTCTCCTTCCTTCAGTAAATCAGAATATTGTTCCAAAAAATTCGTTAGCGCATAACGTAATTTCCCATTTGTAACACGTCCTGTTTCAATAAAGCTGCTTTTCACTTCATCGGCGATGTAATCTATTAAATCAAGGTGATTAATGTTCTTTTTTTTCATACGGTCAACTTTACGTTTATCACCATCAGCAACCTTCACAAAACGATCATCGATGATTTCAACAATAATTCCTAATTGACCTTGATCACGGCCCTTCGTAATGATCACGATTTGACCAATCTCCGGAGATAAACCAGAGTCTTGCATAAACATCATCACCTACATTTTAAACTTTCGTTAAGATTTCAAAACCTGAATCAGTAATTGCGATTGTATGCTCAAAGTGTGCACAATTCTCCTTATCAACTGTAACAACTGTCCAGTTATCAGCAAGAGTTCGTACATAACGTGTGCCAGCATTAATCATCGGTTCGATCGCTAATACCATTCCTGGCTTAAGTCTTGGACCTTTACCAGGAGGGCCATAATGCGGAATTTGTGGATCTTCATGCAAGTTTTGCCCAACTCCGTGTCCGACATACTCACGGACCACAGAATAACCTAAAGGCTCCACATATGATTGAATCGCATGTGATATATCTGACAAACGATTACCAGGTTTGGCAAATTCCAATCCTTTAAATAGAGATGTCTCAGTTGCATCAAGTAAATCTTGATCAGCCTTTGAAATCTCCCCAACCGCATATGTCCATGCAGAGTCACCATGATAGCCATTATAGTAAGCTCCGATGTCAATACTAATGACATCACCATCTTTAAGCACGCGCTTCCCAGGAATTCCGTGTACCAATTCCTCATTTACCGAAGCACAGATGCTGCCTGTAAACCCATTATAGCCTTTGAATGAGGGTGTTGCACCATGTGACCGGATCACCTTTTCTGCAATCTCATCCAACTCTATTGTCGATATGCCAGGCTTAATATGCTCTTTTAACGCTTGATGCGTCAAAGCTACAATCTTACCCGCCTCGCGCATAATTTCTATTTCTCGTTCCGTCTTACAAATGATCATGCATGAAGTCCTTTCAATAACTGATCGATATCTTCAAACACTTTATCTATATCTTGATCCCCATTAATATCACGCAAGTACCCTTTTTCAGAGTAGAAGTCTACTAAAGGTTTTGCTTGCTTTTGGTTTACTTCAAGACGTTTTTTAACAGTTTCTGGCTTGTCATCATCACGTTGAATGAGTTCTTTACCATCAACATCACAAATGCCTTCAACCTTTGGTGGGTTGAAAATAACGTGATACGTTTTACCAGACGTAGGTGATACACGACGGCCTGTTAAACGATCCATCAATAATTGTTCTGGAACAGTAACGTTTAGAACATAATCGATTTTACGCTCCATAGACTCAAGTAATTGCTCTAACGCTTCAGCTTGAGCTACAGTACGAGGGAAACCATCTAAAAGGAAACCATCTTTGCAATCATCCTCTGATAATCTTTCACGCACGATTCCAATCGTTACTTCATCAGGAACAAGCTCACCAGCATCCATAAAAGACTTCGCTTTTACACCTAGTTCTGTTTGACCTTTGATTGCAGCACGAAACATATCACCAGTTGAAATGTGAGGAATGCCATACTGCTCAACAATTTTCTCAGCTTGAGTACCTTTACCAGCGCCAGGTAAACCCATTAAAATTAGATTCATACTAATCTCCCTCCATCGCTCCGATTTTAACAACAGAAGGCGAACGGGAAGAAACTAAGGCTTCCCTGATCCCCTTTTTTACTTAATAAAACCTTTATAAGAACGTTTAATTAGTTGACTTTCAATTTGCTTCATCGTGTCTAATGCTACACCAACAACGATTAATAATCCAGTACCACCAATTTGAACAGCAGGTGGTAAATCCATCAATCTTGTGAAAAAGACAGGAATAATGGAGACAATAGCAAGAAAAAGTGCACCAACAAACGTTAATCGATATAAAATGCGTGTTAAGTAAGTCTGTGTTGTCTTACCGGGACGAATGCCTGGAATGTAGCCACCTTGCTTTTTAAGGTTGTCAGCCATTTTCTCCGGATTAACTTGAATGAACGTATAGAAATACGTAAACCCAATAATAAGAAGTGCATAAACGACCATACCAATTGGTTGAGTGTAATCAAACACTCTCGTTACCCAAGCTGCAATATCGTTATCTCCAAAAAAACCAGCGACGGTCGGAGGAAAGATAAATAGTGATAGAGCGAAAATGACCGGGATAACACCAGCCGCATTTACCTTTAAAGGTAAGTGCGTTGATTGACCGCCTACAGGGCTACGCCCAACAAGACGTTTAGCATATTGCACAGGAACTTTTCTTAGTGCTTGTTGAACAAAGATAACCACCACAATAATGGCTAATACAGCAAGAGCAATCAGAAGAACTGTCACAATACTTAAGAAAAGTTGTTCACCAGCACCTTCGATTTGTGTAGCGTAAATTTGGTTAATTCCATTAGGAATCCCAGCAGCAATACCTGCAAAGATAATAATGGAAATTCCGTTTCCTACGCCTTTAGCTGTAATTTGTTCCCCTAACCACATTAAGAAAGCTGTTCCAGCCGTTAAAACTAAAGCAATAAATAAGTAAGTTGGAACACTAGGATTTGGTATTAATCCTGGAAACAAAGAGTTAAAACCAATAGACATTCCCAACGCTTGAATAAAACCTAAAACAATTGTTCCATAACGGGTAAACTGAGCTAATTTACGTCGACCAGCTTCCCCTTCCTTTGCCCATTCTGCAAATTTAGGTACGACATCCATTTGTAGCAACTGCACCACAATGGAAGCAGTGATATATGGCATAATACCCATTGCAAAAATCGAAAAGTTCCCTAAAGCTCCTCCACCAAACGTATTTAAAAACCCAAATGCATTTGCTTGATCGTGAAAATTAAGAACATCCTTGTTCGCTCCTGGAACAGGAATAAAACTTCCGATACGAAAAACAATGAGCATAAGGAGGGTGAATATAACCTTTTGGCGTAAATCACCCACGCGCATAATGTTGGAGATAGTCCGGAACATTAAATCACCTCAGTTTTTCCGCCAGCAGCTTCGATAGCTTCTACTGCAGACGCTGAAAACTTATGTGCTTTAACCGTTAAGTTTTTCTCAAGTTTACCATTACCTAGAATTTTAATTCCAACCTTTACGTTCTTCACAGTTCCAGTTTCAATAAGTAGTTCAGGTGTAACCTCAGTACCCGCATCAAAACGGTTAAGTGTATCAAGGTTTACAACTGTAAACTCCTTACGAGTTGGATTTGTGAAGCCGCGTTTCGGCAGACGACGGTATAAAGGGTTTTGACCACCCTCAAAACCTGGACGTACTCCACCACCAGAACGAGCATTTTGACCTTTATGTCCTTTTCCTACTGTTTTTCCATTACCAGAACCGATTCCGCGACCTACACGGTTACGTACTTTACGTGATCCTTCTGCAGGCTTCAACTCATGAAGTTTCATGTCGACACCTCCTCGTATCTAAAAATTATCAATTAAGCTTCGATTTCTTTCACAGTTACAAGGTGAGATACCTTGTTTACCATACCGCGAATCGCAGCGTTATCTTGTTGAACTACTGTTTGGTGCATCTTACGTAATCCAAGAGTGTTCACAGTAACGCGTTGGTCTTCCGGGCGCCCGATAAGACTACGAGTGAGGGTAATTTCTAATTGCTTAGCCATTTACTTTCCCTCCTTATCCTAACAGTTCTTCCACGGATTTGCCGCGTAGTTTAGCAACCTCTTCAGCACGTTTTAAACCTTTAAGACCTTCCATAGTTGCACGAACCATGTTGATCGGGTTATTTGAACCAAGAGATTTAGAAAGAATATCACCGATACCAGCTAATTCAAGTACCGCACGAACTGGTCCACCTGCGATAATTCCTGTACCTTCTGAAGCATTTTTTAGTAGGACGCGTCCTGCACCAAAATGTCCAACAATCTCATGTGGGATTGTCGTTCCAACAACAGGTACTTCAATAAGATTTTTCTTTGCATCTTCTACAGCCTTACGGATCGCTTCTGGTACTTCTTGAGCTTTACCCATTCCGAATCCAACGTGGCCATTTTTATCGCCAACTACAACCAATGCAGCAAAGCGGAAACGACGTCCACCTTTTACTACTTTCGCTACACGATTGACAGCTACTACTTTTTCTTCAAGTTCCAACGTATTAGGGTCAATACGACGCATTCGTTTTCCCTCCTTTTTTTCTTAGAATTGCAAGCCAGCTTCACGAGCTGCATCTGCAAGTGTTGCAACACGTCCGTGATATAAATAACCACCACGGTCAAATACAACTACTTTATGTCCATTTTCAATCGCGCGTTTTGCTACGAGTTCACCTACAAGTTTTGCCGCATCTGTTTTCGTCGCATCTGCAGCTACTTCAGAATCAAGAGTAGATGCAGAAGCAAGTGTAACACCATTTACATCATCAATTAATTGAGCGTAAATATGTTAGATGAACGGAAAACGTTTAGACGAGGACGTTCAGGTGTTCCTGTAATCGCACGACGAACATGTGCATGTCGCTTCTTACGAGCTACGTTTTTATTACGCTTCGTAATCATTGAACGTCATTCCTTTCCGTGAGTTAGTGATTATTTACCAGTCTTACCTTCTTTACGACGAATATATTCGCCTTCATAACGGATACCTTTACCTTTGTACGGCTCAGGTAAACGAACAGAACGGATGTTAGATGCTAGTGCACCTACACGCTCCTTATCAATTCCTTTAACAGTTACCTTCGTATTTGAAGGAACTTCGATTTCGATTCCTTCTTCAGGAACGATTTCAACCGGATGAGAGTAACCAACGTTAAGAACAAGTTTCTGACCTGACTTAGTAGCACGGTAACCGACACCGACAAGTTCAAGTGAACGTTCAAAACCTTTTGTTACACCTTCAACCATGTTATTGATCAAGCTACGAGTTGTACCGTGAAGTGCACGGTGCTCCTTGTGTTCAGAAGGACGCTCAACAGTAACTTCTTTTTCTTCGATATTGATTTTCATATCTTCGTGAAGCTTACGCTTTAGTTCGCCTTTAGGACCTTTAACAGTCAATAACGTACCATCAAGTGTAATTGTAACTCCACTAGGGATTTCTACTGGCTTTTTACCAATACGAGACATTCTTTTGCACCTCCGTTCAATTCAAGGATTGTCTTACCAAACGTAAGCTAAAACTTCGCCACCAATTTGTTGTTGACGTGCATCCTTGTCTGTCATTACGCCTTTAGATGTTGAAACTAATGCGATACCTAGACCACCTAATACACGTGGAAGTTCGCCAGCTTTCGCGTAAACACGAAGACCTGGTTTACTAATACGCTTAAGTCCAGTAATTACACGCTCATTTGTAGCACCATATTTTAAGAAGATGCGGATTACACCTTGCTTGTTATCTTCAATATATTCAAAATCACGGATGAAACCTTCACGCTTAAGGATATCAGCGATTTCTTTCTTCACCTTAGAAGCAGGTAGTTCAAGCTTCTCGTGGTGAACCGTGTTAGCATTACGAATGCGAGTAAGCATATCTGCAATTGGATCTGTCATGACCATATTATTTTACCTCCTTCCCGTTCTTGGGATTACCAACTAGCTTTTTTCACACCAGGAATTTGCCCTTTGTGAGCAAGCTCTCTGAAGCAAATTCTGCAAAGTTTAAACTTACGTAATACTGAATGAGGACGACCGCAACGTTCACAGCGAGTATATTCTTGTACTTTATACTTCTGTGTGCGTTTTTGCTTTGCAATCATTGATTTCTTCGCCAACGTTTTCCCTCCTCTTCGAAACGACTTCGATTATTTTTGGAATGGCATTCCCATTTGAGTTAATAATTCACGAGCTTCTTCGTCCGTATTAGCAGTTGTAACAATAACAACATCCATACCACGAACTTTATCCACTTTATCGTAATCAATTTCAGGGAAGATCAATTGCTCTTTCACACCTAAAGTGTAGTTTCCACGACCGTCAAATGCTTTCTTAGAAACACCGCGGAAGTCACGTACACGTGGTAATGAAACAGAAATTAATTTATCAAGGAACTCATACATACGCTCGCCACGAAGTGTTACTTTCGCACCAATTGGCATACCTTCACGTAGTTTGAATCCAGCAATTGATTTTTTCGCCTTTGTTACTAAAGGCTTTTGACCTGTAATATCTTGTAATTCTTCAACTGCTTTATCAAGAGCCTTTGCGTTTGAAACAGCGTCACCAACACCCATGTTAACAACGATTTTTTCAAGCTTAGGAACTCCCATAACAGAAGAATAGTTGAACTTCTCTACTAGAGAAGGAACAATTTCACTTGTATACTTTTCTTTTAATCGACTCATACGATTGACCTCCTTTCACACTCTGGCTTACTTATCTAAAGATTCGCCAGACTTCTTAGCAATACGTACCTTTTTACCGTTCTCTTCTTTATAACCTACACGTGTAGGTTCACCAGACTTAGGATCGATAGGCATAACGTTTGAAGAATGAATTGGTGCTTCTTGGTTCAAGATTCCACCTTGTGGATTATCTTGAGAAGGTTTAGCATGCTTCTTCACGATGTTAACACCTTCAACAAGTACACGGTTCTTCTTCGGGAACGCCTCAAGGATTACACCTTGTTTCCCTTTGTCTTTTCCAGAGATGACCTTAACAGTGTCACCTTTTTTGACATGCATATTTGCCATGTTCGCACCTCCTTGACAGGGCCTTTCAATAATCTTCTATTAAAGAACTTCAGGAGCAAGAGACACAATCTTCATGAATTGATTTTCACGAAGTTCACGTGCAACTGGTCCAAAAATACGAGTACCACGTGGGCTCTTATCATCACGAATGATTACAGCAGCGTTTTCGTCAAATTTGATGTATGAACCGTCATTACGACGAGCACCGCTCTTTGTACGTACGATTACCGCACGGACAACATCACCTTTCTTGACAACGCCACCTGGTGTTGCTTGTTTTACCGAACAAACAATTACATCACCAATGTTAGCCGTTTTACGACCAGAACCACCTAAAACTTTGATACAAAGTACTTCACGAGCACCAGAGTTATCTGCAACTTTTAAACGGGATTCTTGTTGAATCATACAAACTTACCTCCCTTCAAAACCATTATTCTATTAGATAATAACCGCTTCTTCTACAATTGTAACTAAGCGGAAACGTTTGTCTTTAGAAAGCGGACGAGTTTCCATGATTTCAACGATATCACCAGTTTTAGCGCTATTGTTTTCATCATGTGCCTTAAACTTTTTAGAGTACTTTACACGTTTTCCGTAAAGACGATCTTTTTTGTAAGTTTCAACAAGAACAGTGATTGTTTTATCCATTTTATCAGAAACAACACGTCCTCTGTAAACTTTACGTTGGTTGCGTTCCATTTAAGCAAACCTCCTTTTTAGCCGTTGTTAATTCCAAGCTCACGTTCACGCAAAACAGTTTTTGCACGAGCGATTGCTTTACGAACTTCACGAATACGGGCTGGATTGTCTAATTGTCCAGTCGCTAGTTGAAAGCGAAGGTTGAACAACTCTTCTTTAAGTGATTTCGTCTTTTGCTCAATTTCAGCAGTGGTTAAGTTACGAATATCATTAGCTTTCATTTGCGTCACCACCCACTTCTTCGCGTTTTACAAACTTACATTTAACCGGTAATTTATGAGAAGCAAGACGTAACGCTTCACGGGCAACTTCTTCAGAAACACCAGAGATTTCAAACATAATCTTTCCAGGTTTGACAACTGCTACCCATCCTTCAGGAGCACCTTTACCAGAACCCATTCGAACTTCTAATGGCTTAGCTGTGTATGGCTTAGAAGGGAAGATTTTGATCCAAACCTTACCACCACGCTTCATGTAACGAGTCATTGCAATACGAGCAGATTCGATTTGACGGTTAGTAATCCAAGAAGCTTCTAAAGCTTGTAAACCGTACTCACCAAAATGTACTTCAGTACCGCCTTTCGCACGACCGCGCATATTTCCACGATGTTCGCGACGATATTTAACACGTTTAGGCATTAACATAATTAGTTGCCTCCTTCCTCTTTTTTCGTTCCTTTCGTTGGAAGGACTTCACCACGATAAATCCAGATTTTAATACCTAGCTTACCGTAAGTTGTATCAGCTTCAGCTGTACCATAATCGATATCAGCGCGAAGTGTGTGAAGTGGAACAGTTCCTTCGCTGTAATGTTCTGCACGAGCAATATCAGCGCCACCAAGACGACCAGAAACTTGAGTTTTGATACCTTTAGCACCAGAACGCATAGTACGTTGGATAGCTTGCTTCATCGCACGACGGAACGAAATACGATTTTCTAATTGACGAGCAATATTTTCTGCTACAAGTTTTGCATCTAAATCTGCTTGTTTGATTTCAAGGATGTTGATGTGAACTCTTTTGCCAGTTAAAGTATTAAGTGCTTTGCGTAACGCTTCAACTTCTGAACCGCCTTTTCCGATCACCATACCTGGCTTAGCAGTAGAAATTGTGATGTTAACACGGTTAGCAGCACGTTCGATTTCTACTTTAGACACAGATGCATCTTTTAAACGTTTTTCTACATACTCACGAATTTTAATATCTTCGTGTAATAAATCAGCGTAATCTTTATCAGCGTACCATTTTGACTCCCAGTCTTTAATAACGCCAACTCGAAGTCCAGTAGGATTAACTTTTTGACCCACGTCTTATCCCTCCTTCTTTTCAGTTACAACTAATGTAATGTGACTAGTACGTTTGTTAATTCGGCTCGCACGACCCATCGCACGTGGACGGAAACGTTTCAATGTTACACCTTCATCAACAAAAGCCTCACTAATTACAAGGTTGTTTGGCTCCATTTCATAGTTATGTTCAGCATTCGCAATTGCAGAGTTTAAAAGCTTTTCTACAACAGGAGAAGCAGCTTTAGGTGTGTGACGTAAAATCGCAACAGCTTCACCAACTTGCTTTCCACGAATCAAGTCTATAACTAAACGAACTTTACGAGGAGCAATACGAACTTGTTTTGCTACCGCTTTAGCTTGCATAGGATTGACCTCCTCTCATACTTACCTATTAACGTCTTGTTTTCTTATCATCAGCTGCGTGACCTTTATACGTACGAGTTGGTGCGAATTCACCTAGTTTGTGACCTACCATGTCCTCAGAAACGTAAACAGGTACGTGCTTACGGCCATCATAAACAGCGATTGTGTGACCGATAAACTCAGGGAAAATTGTTGAGCGACGTGACCAAGTTTTGATAACTCTCTTGTCCTTATCAGACCCTTCGTTCATTGCTTCAACCTTTTTCATCAAATGATCATCGACAAAAGGTCCCTTTTTTAAACTACGACCCATGAGAAAACCTCCCTTCGTGATTACCCACGGTTCTAATTAGAACCGTAGTGCAACCCCGTTATTTTTTACGACGACGTACAATATACTTATCAGATGCTTTGTTCTTCTTACGAGTCTTGTATCCAAGAGTTGGTTTACCCCATGGAGACATTGGTGACTTACGTCCGATTGGAGAACGACCTTCACCACCACCGTGTGGGTGATCGTTAGGGTTCATTACAGATCCACGAACAGTTGGACGCTTACCTAACCAACGTGAACGACCTGCTTTACCAATGTTTACAAGCTCATGCTCTAGGTTTCCAACTTGACCGATTGTTGCACGGCAAGTAGCTAAGATGTAACGAGTTTCGCCAGAGTTCAAACGAACTAAAACGTAGTCGCCTTCTTTACCTAAAAGTTGTGCTTCAGTACCAGCAGAACGAACTAATTGCCCGCCTTTACCTGGTTTAAGCTCGATATTGTGGATTACAGTACCTACAGGAATATTTTTAAGTGGTAATGCGTTACCTACTTTGATATCCGCTTCGGCGCCTGACTCAATCACCATATCAACTTTTAATCCTTTTGGTGCTAAGATGTAACGCTTTTCTCCATCAACATAGTTGATTAAAGCGATGTTCGCAGAACGGTTTGGATCATATTCGATCGTAGCAACGCGGCCTGGAATACCATCTTTATTACGTTTGAAGTCAATAACACGATATTGACGCTTGTGACCGCCACCTTGGTGACGAACAGTTAATTTACCTTGGTTG
Organism: Halalkalibacter wakoensis JCM 9140; assembly: GCF_000513095.1. GTDB lineage: Bacteria > Bacillota > Bacilli > Bacillales > Bacillaceae_D > Halalkalibacter > Halalkalibacter wakoensis. The sequence continues at coordinate 39,139 of NZ_BAUT01000017.1, read as the reverse complement.
TTACGTCCGCCTTTTTTGTGTAAAGGTGCTAGTAACGATTTTTCCGGTTTATCCGTTGTGATTTCAGCAAAATCTAATACTGACATACCACGACGACCGGCACTGGTTGGTTTATACTTTTTAATCGCCATTTTCAGTTCCCTCCTTCTCTATTATTTTTTATACACCTTCAAAGAACTCAAGTTCTTTGCTCTCAGGTGATAAAGTTACGATCGCTTTTTTACGACGAGCAGTGTAACCCGTGTAACGACCAAAACGTTTAGATTTACCTTTGTAGTTCATTGTGTTTACTTTATCAACTTTCACTTCAAAGATTTCTTCAATCGCATCTTTGATTTGAGTTTTATTAGCACGTACATCAACTTCGAATGTATATCTCTTATCACTCATTAGATCTGTTGAACGTTCAGTAATCACAGGGCGCTTAATGATATCACGAGCGTTTGACATTACGCAAGCACCTCCTCTACCTTTTCAACGGCATCTTTCGTAATTACAAGTTTATCATGCTTAAGCACATCAAGCACACTTACTCCGTCAGCTGTAACAAATGTTACACCAGGTAAGTTACGTGCAGATAGAGCAACAGCTTCGTTGTAATCAGCAGTTACTACTAATGCTTTACGATCAGCAGATAGGCTAGAAAGAACTGCAGCCATTTCTTTTGTTTTCGGAGCGTCAAATGCTAAGTTATCAAGTACTACGATTTCCTCAGCTAGCACTTTACTAGAAAGAGCAGATTTGATCGCTAAACGACGAACCTTTTTAGGTAATTTGTAGCTGTAGCTTCTTGGTGTTGGACCAAAAACTACACCACCACCAACCCATTGTGGTGAACGGATCGACCCTTGACGTGCGCGACCAGTTCCCTTTTGACGCCATGGCTTACGACCACCACCACGTACTTCAGAACGTCCTTTTGTTTTATGTGTTCCTTGACGAAGAGATGCTTGTTGCATAACTACAGCGTCGTGAAGCACACTTTTATTAGGTTCAATTCCAAATACAGAATCATTTAATTCGATATCTCCAACTTGTGAACCTGTTTGGTTAAATAATGCTACTTTCGGCATGATGTGTCCTCCTTTCTTTCAATCTTTATTTTACTTTAACCGCACTTTGGATAGAAACATAGCTCTTCTTAGCTCCAGGGACATTTCCTTTTACTAATAGAAGATTGCGTTCTGTATCTACTTTTACGATTTCAAGATTTTGTACTGTGATTGTTTCTCCACCCATACGTCCAGGAAGTAATTTTCCTTTAAATACACGGTTTGGAGCAACTGGACCCATTGAACCTGGGCGACGGTGGTAACGAGAACCGTGAGACATTGGTCCGCGAGATTGGTTATGACGCTTAATAGCACCTTGGAAACCTTTCCCTTTTGATGTACCTGTAACGTCTACTACGTCACCTTCTGCAAATGTATCTACCTTAACTTCTTGACCTACTTCATACTCGTCAAGATTTACGTTACGGATTTCCTTGATGAAGCGCTTAGGAGCCGTGTTCGCTTTCGCAGCGTGGCCTTCAGCTGGCTTGTTTGTGTTTGCTTTCTTTTGGTCAGCAAATCCAACTTGGATTGCTTCATAACCGTCAGAGTCTACAGTTTTCTTTTGAAGAACCACGTTCGGCTCAGCTTCAATAACTGTTACTGGGATTACTTCACCATTTTCAGCAAAAATTTGAGTCATGCCAATTTTTCTACCTAAGATTCCTTTGGTCATCCGTTACACCTCCTATAAAAATCATATTTTTATGCCATTTTTCATATCATAATAATGAGCCTTTTGCTCATTAGTTTAGTTATTTGTAAGTACTAAAGCTTGATTTCGATATCGACACCAGATGGTAAATCCAAACGCATTAAAGCATCCACAGTTTGTGGTGTTGGATTCACAATATCAATCAAACGCTTGTGAGTACGCATTTCAAACTGCTCACGAGAATCTTTGTACTTGTGAACCGCACGAAGAATTGTGTATACAGATTTTTCAGTAGGTAACGGAATTGGACCCGAAACACTTGCACCTGAACGTTTTGCTGTTTCTACAATCTTTTCTGCAGATTGATCAAGGACTCTGTGATCATATGCTTTCAAACGAATGCGAATCTTTTGCTTTGCCATTATAGCCCCTCCTTTTTCGTCCATTTTATAAACAGACATACTCCGCGGAAATTTCCTACACCCTGCCATGGCAATGGGGCCGGGTGTGTCAGCAACCTTCCACATCATCGCTGCCAATGACCAACATTCCACATTATACACAAAAATAAAAACCAGTGCAAGTGGAAAACCTACGCTGATCACACTTTTTCTATTATATAGGCTCTTTACTTAAAAATCAACTTTTTTATGCATCTTATTTAATGAGTTTATGATAGAAAATGTTGTAAACTAGGATTTGACAAACTACTGGTTGAATAATTGATGCACGATAGTGATTAATAGTTACTATCATTTCCATTTTCAGCCCAACAATAGTCCTCTTTGATTTTACAAGGTTTTATTTTGTTACTATCTATAGAAAATCGTTTCAATATAAATGATTGATCAAGTACCGGAACCCTTATTTAAATGTATACCTAGATTTAGTTACGGTAAAACCCCCTCTTTGTTTCCTTTTTTCCTCTTCACACTCAGAAAAGGGCACTAATCTTCCTCTTTCATTCCCTTTTTCCTCCTCATATTCAGAAAAGCGGACTAATCTTCCTCTTTCGTTCCCTTTTACCTCCTCATACTTAGAAAAGGGCACTAATCTTCCTCTTTCGTTCCCTTTTTCCTCCTCATACTGATTAAGTCCATATAATTGTGTAAAAAGAAAGAGTCATTCTATTCCTTCTTGGATACAATGTTTTCTACCACCAAAAACAATGAGAAGAGGAATATGAATGACTCAAATACAGTTTAACCTAGATATTGATATCTTAAAAGAATCAGTTATGAATTCTAATATTGATGCAGTCGTGAAATCATCCATCGTCTTAGTTTTAAATGAGATTATGGAAAAAGAACGTGATGACTATTTAAAGGCAGCTGCTTATGAACGTACTTCAGAACGTCGAGATTACCGTAATGGCTATTATGAGCGCGAGCTAGTTATTAGTAATGGAAAAATCACATTGCGAGTTCCTCGTACAAGGGAAGGTGGTTTTTCTCCATCCATCTTTGAGAAATTCGCTCGAATGGATCAAGTCCTTATTCTTTCTATGCTTGAAATGGTCGTGAATGGTGTTTCGACGAGAAAAGTAACGAACATTGTAGAACAACTATGTGGTAAGAGTGTTTCGAAGTCTTTCGTATCTACTTTAACTGAAAAGTTGGATCCTATTGTGAACAAGTGGGCCAACCGTCCACTCAATGTTCAGTATTTTCCATACCTCTATGCAGATGCTATGTATATAAAAGTACGCGAACACCATAAAGTGGTTTCAAAAGCAGTCTATATTATGACGGCCATGAATGAAGCAAAGAAGCGTGAAGTTATTGGATTAAAGATCGATCATGTTGAAAGTTTCGAAGCCTGGCAAGGCTTTTTTAAAGAACTAAAAGCTAGAGGCCTTCAATCCCCTAAACTTGTTATTTCAGATGCTCATGCAGGTTTAAGAAAAGCAATCGAACGAGAATTCATTGGAACCTCTTGGCAGCGGTGCACGGTCCATTTCAAAAGAAATATCATAGAAAAATTACCTAAAAAAGATATGGCACAAGTAATAGCTGATATGAGAAGAATTTATCAAAGTATAACGCATGAAGAAGCGACAAGATACAAAGATGAATTTATCTCACGTTACGAAGACAATCCAAAGATTAAAAATGCCATTGATATACTAGACGAGGGGTTCCAAGACTCAACTCAATATCTGAATGAGCCTGAAGAGTATCAAAGAAATATAACGAGTACAAATTCGTTAGAACGGTTAAACCAAGAAGTGAGAAGAAGGGAACGAGTGATACGAATCTTTCCTAATACGCAGTCAGCCTTTCGACTAATTGGCGCTGTCTTAATGGAGAATGAAAATCTAGAATTAAACAAAAGAAAATAGTAGACTTATCCAAAACGCGAAGCGAAATTTTTTCCTGGTAAGGGGGGGTACCCCCCCTTACCAGGAAAAAATAATAAAAGGTAGTAACATTGTATTTATGAAATTACACAATAGATCGGACTTGACTCTCATACTTAGAAAAGGGCACTAATCTTCCTCTTTCGTTCCCTTTTTCCTCCTCATACTTAGAAAAGGGCACTAATCTTCCTCTTTCGTTCCCTTTTTCCTCTTCACACTCAGAAAAGCGCACTAGTCTCTTTTCTTTGTTTCTTCTATCTAAATAAACAAATACGCACAAAAAACCACCTTGGAGGACCAAGGTGGTTTTACGAATCATGTTATTACTTTTGGATTGATGCAACAACGCCGGCACCAACAGTACGTCCACCCTCACGGATAGAGAACTTAGTACCTTCTTCGATAGCGATTGGAGCGATAAGCTCAACCGTCATTTCGATGTTGTCACCAGGCATTACCATCTCAACGCCTTCTGGAAGTTGAACGATTCCAGTTACGTCAGTTGTACGGAAGTAGAACTGAGGACGGTAGTTAGTGAAGAATGGAGTGTGACGTCCACCCTCTTCTTTTGAAAGAACATAAACTTCTGCTTTGAAGTTTGTGTGTGGAGTGATTGTACCTGGCTTAGCAAGTACTTGACCACGTTGTACTTCATCACGAGCAACCCCACGAAGAAGTGCACCAATGTTGTCTCCAGCTTCAGCATAGTCAAGAAGCTTACGGAACATTTCTACTCCAGTACAAGTAGTTGATTTTGGCTCTTCAGTAATACCGATGATGTCGATAGTGTCACCAACGTTAAGTTGACCACGCTCAACACGACCAGTAGCAACTGTACCACGACCAGTGATAGAGAATACATCCTCAACTGGCATCATGAATGGCTTTTCTTTGTCACGCTCAGGAGTTGGGATGTAAGAATCAACAGCTTCCATAAGCTCGATGATTTTAGCTTCCCAAGCTTCGTCTCCTTCTAAAGCTTTAAGAGCAGAACCTTGGATAACAGGAACGTCATCACCAGGGAAGTCATACTCAGAAAGAAGGTCACGTACTTCCATTTCTACTAACTCAAGTAACTCTTCGTCATCTACCATGTCACATTTGTTTAAGAATACAACTAGGTAAGGTACACCTACTTGACGAGATAATAAAATGTGCTCACGAGTTTGTGGCATTGGACCATCAGCAGCAGATACTACTAGGATTCCTCCGTCCATTTGTGCAGCACCAGTGATCATGTTTTTAACATAGTCAGCGTGTCCTGGGCAGTCAACGTGTGCGTAGTGACGGTTGTCAGTTTCATACTCAACGTGTGCAGTTGAGATTGTGATTCCACGCTCACGCTCTTCTGGAGCACCATCGATAGCGTCATACGCCATTGCAGTACCTTTACCAGATTTCTTAGCTAATACTGTTGTGATTGCAGCAGTAAGTGTAGTTTTACCGTGGTCAACGTGTCCAATTGTACCAATATTGGCATGTGTCTTGGAACGGTCGAATTTTTCTTTAGCCATGATTCATTTCCTCCCTTAATTGAACATAAGTATAATTTAAGTAATTTTTATGGATAAGAAAGGTGAAATATCGTATCGAAATTCACACCTTTCTTAGCTTACAACAAAAAGACTTCAGAAACAATTATAAACAAAAATTATTGTCCAGTTTGCTTCTTAATGATCTCTTCAGCAACGCTCTTTGGTACTTCTTCATAATGATCAAAGAACATTGAGTATGTTCCACGACCTTGAGTACGTGAACGAAGTGAAGTTGCATACCCAAACATTTCAGCTAATGGAACGAATGCTTTAACGATTTGTGCGTTACCGCGAGCTTCCATACCTTCAACGCGTCCACGACGAGCTGTAACGTCACCCATTACATCTCCCATGTACTCTTCAGGTACAACAATTTCAACTTTCATTAATGGCTCAAGTAACACTGGAGCACATTTTGATTTTGCATTTTTAAGGGCCATAGAAGCAGCAATTTTAAATGCCATCTCACTTGAATCGACGTCATGGTAAGAACCGTCATAAAGCTTCGCTTTAATGTCGATTACTGGATAACCAGCGACCATTCCATTAACAAGTGCTTCTTCGATACCTTGTTCTACAGAACCAATGTATTCACGTGGTACAGAACCCCCAACGATTGCGTTTTCGAATTCAAAACCTGCGCCCTCTTCGTTTGGAGAGAACTCAACCCATACGTGACCAAATTGTCCACGACCACCAGATTGACGAACAAACTTACCTTCAACCTGAGCCGTTTGACGGATTGTCTCACGGTATGATACTTGAGGAGCACCAACGTTAGCTTCAACTTTGAATTCACGCTTCATACGGTCAACAATGATATCAAGGTGAAGCTCACCCATACCAGAAATGATCGTTTGACCAGTTTCTTCATTAGTCTCCGTACGGAACGTAGGATCTTCTTCAGCAAGCTTAGCTAAAGCCATACCCATTTTATCTTGGTCAGCCTTAGATTTCGGCTCAACAGATAAAGAGATAACTGGCTCTGGGAAATCCATAGATTCAAGAATTACAAGATTCTTTTCATCACATAGAGTATCACCAGTTGTCGTATCTTTCAAACCTACAGCAGCAGCAATATCCCCAGCGTATACTGTTGAAATCTCTTCACGAGAGTTTGCATGCATTTGTAGAATACGTCCAACACGCTCACGCTTGTCTTTTGTAGAGTTCTTAACATAAGAACCAGATTGTAGTGTACCAGAGTACACACGGAAGAATGTAAGTTTACCAACGTAAGGGTCAGTCATTACTTTAAAAGCTAAAGCAGAGAATGGACCTTCATCGCTAGATTCACGAGTTACTTCTTCTTCAGAATCTGGAATAATACCTTTAATTGCTGGAACATCTAAAGGAGATGGTAGGTAGTCAAGAACAGCGTCTAACATAAGTTGAACACCTTTGTTCTTAAATGCCGAACCACAAATTACTGGGTAGAACTCAACGTTACAAGTACCTTTACGGATTGCAGCTTTAAGTTCTTCCTTTGTTAATTCTTCACCTTCAAGATATTTCATCATTAACTCTTCATCAAGCTCTGCTACCGCTTCAACTAGTGATTCGTGTAGTTCTTGAGCTTTATCTTTATACTCAGCTGGAATTTCTTTTGCTTCCGTACGAGTACCAAGATCATCTTCGTAGAAGTAAGCAACCATGTCGATTAAATCGATGATTCCTTCAAACTCGTCTTCTGCACCAATTGGTAATTGGATTGCATGAGCATTTGCTTGAAGACGATCACGAAGAGTTCCTAAAGAGTAAAGGAAATCTGCACCTGTTTTGTCCATTTTGTTAACAAATACGACACGTGGTACACCATAAGTAGTAGCTTGGCGCCAAACTGTTTCTGTTTGAGGCTCAACACCAGATTGAGCATCAAGTACTGCTACAGCTCCGTCCAATACACGTAATGAACGTTCTACTTCTACTGTAAAGTCTACGTGTCCAGGTGTATCGATGATGTTAATACGGTGATCTTTCCATGCAGCTGTTGTTGCAGCAGAAGTGATCGTGATTCCACGCTCTTGCTCCTGTGCCATCCAGTCCATTTGAGATGCACCTTCATGAGTTTCACCAATTTTATGGATACGTCCTGTGTAGAAAAGAACACGTTCAGTTGTTGTTGTTTTACCGGCATCGATGTGAGCATGATGCCGATATTACGTGTATCTTTTAAGGAGAACTCTCTTGCCATAGGGTATTTCTCCTTCCTATTTCAATCATTATTTTTAGTATGAAATAAATCCTACCAACGATAGTGAGCGAATGCTTTGTTCGCTTCAGCCATCTTGTGAGTATCTTCACGCTTCTTAACAGAAGCACCTGCATTGTTAGCTGCATCAAGAATCTCATTAGCTAGACGTTCTTCCATCGTCTTCTCACCACGAAGACGTGAATAGTTTACTAACCAACGAAGACCTAATGTAGTACGACGCTCAGGTTTTACTTCGATTGGCACTTGATAGTTTGCACCACCAACACGACGTGCTTTAACCTCAAGTACTGGCATAATGTTCTTTAACGCTTGATCGAAAACTTCCATAGGGTCATTTCCGCTACGTTCTTTCACGATTTCAAACGCATTATAAAGAATTGTTTGTGCTTTACCACGTTTTCCATCCTCCATAATACGGTTGATTAAACGTGTAACAAGCTTCGACTTGTAAATTGGATCTGGTAATACATCGCGACGAGCGACTGGTCCTTTACGAGGCATAATTTACCCTCCCTTCATCATAAGTATTAATTACTTTTTATCTTTTGGACGCTTAGTTCCATATTTAGAACGACCTTGCATACGGTTTTGAACTCCTGCCGTATCAAGTGCTCCACGTACGATGTGATAACGAACCCCTGGTAAATCTTTTACACGTCCACCACGGATAAGAACAACACTGTGCTCTTGAAGGTTATGACCAATCCCTGGGATGTAAGCTGTTACCTCGATTTGGTTAGTTAAACGTACACGAGCATATTTACGAAGTGCTGAGTTCGGTTTCTTAGGAGTCATTGTACCAACACGAGTACATACACCACGCTTTTGTGGAGATGAAAGGTTAGTTTGTGACTTTTTGAAACTGTTGAACCCTTTGTTAAGAGCTGGTGAATCAGACTTCTTAACTTTTGCTACACGACCTTTACGAATCAATTGATTAATTGTAGGCATTTTGTTTCCTCCTCTCTTCAAAGTTTTAAGACCACTGGTCCTGGTGGTTCATCTTTAGGCAAAAGGAAAGTTTTTGCCATGCCGGTGACACCGTATGGCAAAAACATGATTATTTCCTTAAAGCAACAGTGGCTGCACCAACATCAATTCCGCATGCTTTTCCAAGCTTCTTCATTGAGTCGACATATAAAAGTGGTATTCCTTTGGCTTCCGCTAATGCTTCTACTTTGTATATCACACGGTATTCCGCATCATTTGCAATTAAAACCTCAGAAACTATACCCTCATCAAGCGCTTTTAGCGTTTGTTTGGTACCTATTATTAAGTCTTTTGCCTGTAAGACTTTTTCATAAGACATTTGTCATCCTCCAAAGCAACAGGTTTCTCTCAGGCACACTTTGATATATTACCACCCTCATATGTCACTGTCAACTTTTTTTATAAAATCATTCGTGAGTAAGCGCACCTTCAGCCATTGGTTCTTCTGTTTGTTCCGCTTCTACTTGATCATACTCAGAAGTAATATTCAAGTGACGGTATCTTGGCATACCTGTTCCAGCTGGTACAAGCTTACCAATGATAACATTCTCTTTCAAGCCGAGTAACTCATCGCGCTTCCCTTTAATCGCAGCATCTGTTAAGACACGAGTCGTTTCTTGGAATGATGCAGCAGATAAGAATGAATCTGTCTCAAGGGACGCTTTTGTAATACCAAGTAATACTGGTTTTCCTGTTGCAGGGCGTTGTTGTTCAAGAAGAACTTTTTTGTTCTCATCGTTAAACTGTTGAATTTCGATAAGTGCTCCTGGTAATACATTTGTTTCACCAGCATCAACAACACGTACTTTGCGAAGCATTTGGCGAACCATTACTTCAACGTGCTTATCACCGATTTCAACCCCTTGCATACGATAAACCTTTTGTACTTCACGAAGCAAATATTCTTGAACACCGCTCATGCCTTTTACTTTTAGAAGCTCTTTCGGATCAATTGAACCTTCCGTTAGAGCTCACCGAATTGAACGAAGTCGCCAAGTGAAACTTTAAGACGAGATCCGTATGGAATCGCGTAGTTCTTCGTTTCCATTTCGCTTCTAACCGTAACTTCACGCTTATCTCCTTCTTTGATATCAATGATTTCACCATCAATTTCAGAGATTACCGCTTGACCTTTTGGATTACGCGCTTCAAACAGCTCTTGGATACGCGGTAAACCTTGAGTGATATCATCACCGGCTACCCCACCTGTATGGAATGTACGCATCGTAAGCTGAGTTCCTGGCTCCCCGATTGATTGGGCAGCAATAATTCCTACAGCTTCCCCAACTTCTACATCGCTACCAGTAGCCAAGTTACGTCCGTAACACTTCTTACATACACCATGTCTTGTGTCACATGTAAAGACAGAGCGAATCGTTACTTCCTCGACATTAGCTTCGATAATCGTTCTAGCAATGTCTTCATGAATCAATTCGTTCTTCCTTACTAATACTTCACCAGTTTCAGGGTGTTTAAGTGTCTTAAATGCTACACGACCAACAAGACGATCATAGAGGTTCTCAATGACTTCATTGCCCTCTTTGATTGCTTGAACAGCTAAACCACGGTCTGTACCACAATCATCAGAACGGACAATAACATCTTGAGCAACGTCAACAAGACGACGAGTTAAGTAACCTGAGTCAGCTGTCTTAAGGGCCGTATCGGCAAGACCTTTACGTGCACCGTGAGTCGAGATAAAGTACTCGAGTACAGTCAGACCCTCACGGAAACTTGACTTGATCGGCAACTCGATAATACGACCAGACGGATTCGCCATCAGACCACGCATACCGGCAAGTTGCGTAAAGTTTGATGCGTTACCACGGGCACCAGAGTCACTCATCATAAAGATTGGGTTTGAACGATCAAGTGTACCCATTAATTTATTTTGGATAACGTCCTTCGCTTCACTCCAAACAGAGATAACACGATCATAACGCTCTTCTTCCGTAATTAAACCACGACGGAATTGCTTTAGAATCTTCTCTACTTTTTGTTCTGCTTCAGCTAGGATTTCCTTCTTCTCAGCTAATACGACGATGTCGGCAACCCCAACAGTAATACCAGCTCTTGTTGAATATTTAAATCCTAATTCTTTCATACGGTCTAACATTTTTGATGTTTCAGCAATCGCAAACTTCTTAAATACTTCCGCAATAACGTTTCCTAAGAAACCTTTTTTAAACGGCAAAACAAGTTCACTGTTTTCAAAGTGCTTGCTCACATCTGTTGTACTTGGAACAATATACTTCTCAGGAGTTTCTTGTTCTAAGTTAAACATTGTCGGTTCATTAATATACGGGAACGACTCAGGTAGGATTTCATTGAAAATCAATTTCCCTACTGTCGTTAATAACAATTTATCACGTTGGTCTTCACGGAACGTCGGCTTATTTAAAGACGCTACCGGAATCGCAACACGAGTGTGCAAGTGCACATATCCGCTTTGATAAGCAATTAGTGCTTCATTTGTATCCTTGAAGATTCTTCCTTGACCTTTGGCGTTATCACGTTCCAACGTTAAATAATAGTTACCAAGAACCATATCTTGAGATGGTGTAACAACTGGTTTTCCGTCTTTTGGATTCAAGATGTTTTGAGCAGCTAGCATTAAAATACGTGCTTCCGCTTGCGCTTCTGCAGATAAAGGTACGTGTACGGCCATTTGGTCACCATCAAAGTCAGCGTTATACGCTGTACAAACTAGAGGGTGAAGTTTAATCGCACGACCTTCTACTAGTGTAGGCTCAAATGCCTGAATACCAAGACGGTGAAGAGTTGGTGCACGGTTAAGTAGAACCGGATGCTCACGAATAACTTCTTCTAATACATCCCAAACTTCTGGTTGCACTTTTTCAACCTTGCGTTTTGCACTCTTAATATTATGAGCAAGCCCTTTTGAAACAAGTTCTTTCATGACAAAAGGCTTGAACAACTCAAGAGCCATCTCTTTTGGAAGACCACATTGGTACATTTTTAAATTAGGACCTACTACGATAACGGAACGACCAGAATAGTCAACACGCTTACCTAGTAAGTTTTGACGGAAACGACCTTGCTTCCCTTTTAACATATGTGAAAGAGATTTAAGCGGACGGTTTCCTGGTCCTGTAACAGGACGACCACGGCGGCCGTTATCGATTAGAGCATCCACTGCTTCTTGAAGCATACGCTTTTCATTTTGGACAATGATATTCGGTGCTCCTAAATCAAGAAGACGCTTCAGTCGGTTGTTACGATTAATAACACGACGATATAGATCATTCAAGTCAGAAGTCGCAAAACGACCACCATCTAATTGAACCATCGGTCGTAATTCAGGCGGAATTACCGGAAGAACATCTAAGATCATCCAAGAAGGTTCATTACCAGAATGACGGAACGCTTCTAATACTTCTAGACGTTTTACCGCACGAGTACGTCTTTGACCTTGTGCTGTCACAAGCTCCTCTTTTAAAAGACCAACTTCTTTTTCTAAATCGATATCCGAAAGCAGTTTACGAATGGCTTCTGCTCCCATTTGCGCGTTAAAAGAACGACCGTATTTATCACGGTATGTACGATACTCTTTTTCAGAAAGGAGTTGTTTTTTCTCAAGCGGTGTATCACCTGGGTCGGTCACAACATAAGAAGCAAAATAAATGACTTCTTCGAGTGAACGAGGTGACATATCCAACACTAGACCCATACGACTTGGAATCCCTTTAAAATACCAAATGTGCGATACAGGAGCAGCTAATTCAATATGTCCCATACGCTCACGACGTACTTTGGCACGTGTTACTTCCACTCCACAACGGTCACATACAACCCCTTTGTAGCGGACACGTTTGTATTTCCCACAGTGACATTCCCAGTCCTTCGTTGGTCCAAAAATACGCTCACAGAAAAGTCCATCCTTTTCTGGTTTTAACGTACGATAGTTAATTGTCTCCGGCTTCTTAACTTCCCCTCTTGACCAAGAGCGGACTTTATTTGGTGAAGCAAGACCAATTTTCATATATTCGAAGTTGTTTACATCTATCAAGGGGCTAACCTCCCTTTTCGTTTCCATGTCTATTCGAGCACATTTTTACATCTGACTAAACCAATCGGGTCAACTACTATAGAGAAAGCTATAGGGAACTAGCTCACTAGCTCCCAAAGCTGTTTTACACATTTGATTCGCTTGATTCGAAGTTCAAGTTAAGTTTTTCACTCGTTTGATCATCTTCATCATCAAGCTCTCTCATCTCGATTTCTTCTTCATTACTTGAAAGCATCTTAACATCCATACCTAATGATTGAAGTTCCTTAATTAAAACTTTAAACGATTCAGGTACTCCAGGCTCAGGAACATTTTCACCTTTTACGATCGCTTCATATGTTTTAACACGACCAACGACATCATCAGATTTCACCGTTAAGATTTCTTGCAACGTATAAGCCGCTCCATATGCTTCAAGTGCCCACACTTCCATCTCTCCAAAGCGCTGTCCACCAAACTGGGCTTTACCACCTAGTGGTTGTTGCGTTACAAGAGAGTATGGTCCAGTTGAACGAGCATGCAACTTATCGTCGACCATGTGAGCAAGTTTGATCATATACATAATCCCTACAGATACACGATTATCAAACGGCTCTCCCGTACGACCATCATAAAGGATTGTCTTTCCATCACGAGCCATTCCTGCTTCTTCAATCGTGCCCCAAACGTCTTCCTCGTTCGCACCATCAAATACAGGAGAAGCAACATGAATACCTAATTTACGTGCAGCCATACCTAAGTGAAGCTCAAGCACCTGACCGATATTCATACGCGACGGAACCCCAAGTGGGTTTAACATGATATCAATTGGCGTTCCATCAGGTAAGTAAGGCATATCTTCTTCCGGAAGAATACGAGAGATAACCCCTTTGTTACCGTGACGACCGGCCATTTTATCTCCTTCGTGGATTTTACGTTTTTGAACGATATATACACGAACAAGTTGGTTAACGCCAGGTGGTAATTCATCTCCATCTTCACGATTGAAGATCTTCACATCAAGGACAATTCCATCTCCACCATGCGGAGCACGTAAAGATGTATCACGAACTTCACGGGCCTTTTCACCGAATATAGCATGTAAAAGACGTTCCTCAGCTGTAAGTTCAGTAACCCCTTTTGGCGTAACCTTTCCAACTAAGATATCTCCATCTTTAACTTCTGCACCAGTACGAATAATTCCACGCTCATCTAGATTCTTTAGAGCATCTTCCCCGACATTCGGGATATCACGTGTAATTTCTTCAGGTCCAAGCTTCGTATCACGAGCTTCTGACTCATATTCTTCAATATGAACAGATGTGTATACATCATCTTTTACGAGACGTTCACTTAAAATGATAGCATCCTCATAGTTGTAACCATCCCATGTCATAAACCCAACCATAACATTACGTCCAAGTGCCATTTCCCCAAGTTCCATAGAAGGTCCATCAGCTAAGATTTCGCGTTTTTCAACTACGTTCCCTTCAGCTACAATTGGACGCTGGTTGTAACTCGTTCCTTGGTTCGAACGAATGAACTTTTGAAGCTTATACTTATCTAGATCACCTTTAACATCTTGACCATCAACCACTTCAAGTCGGCGTACCCAAATTTCTTTTGCGGTTACACGCTCAACTATTCCTCTTGTTTTTGCGACGATTGCCGCACCAGAATCCCTAGCTGAAACATGTTCCATTCCTGTACCAACAATTGGAGCTTCAGGAACAAGTAGTGGAACAGCTTGACGTTGCATGTTCGCTCCCATTAAGGCACGGTTAGAGTCATCATTTTCTAAGAAAGGAATACAAGATGTCGCAGCAGAAACAACCTGCTTCGGTGATACATCCATATAGTCTAAGCGCTCGCGTGGAACAACTGTGTTTTCCCCACGGAAACGAGCAATGATATTATCATCAATAAACGAACCATCTTCATCCAGACGAGCATTCGCCTGAGCGACAACATAGTTGTCCTCTTCATCCGCAGTTAAGTAGTCAATTTGTGACGTTACTTTTCCTGTTTCCGGATCTACTCGACGATAAGGAGTTTCCATAAATCCAAATTCATTTACTTTCGCAAATGATGATAGTGAGTTGATCAACCCGATATTTGGACCCTCTGGCGTCTCGATCGGACACATACGACCATAGTGAGAATAGTGAACGTCACGCACTTCAAAACCAGCACGTTCACGAGTTAAACCACCAGGTCCTAATGCTGAAAGACGACGTTTATGCGTTAATTCAGCTAATGGATTCGTTTGATCCATAAACTGTGACAACTGAGAGCTACCAAAGAACTCTTTAATCGAAGCAATAACCGGGCGAATATTAATTAACGCTTGTGGTGTAATCATATTTGGGTCTTGAATGGACATACGTTCACGAACAACACGTTCCATACGAGACAAACCAATACGGAATTGATTTTGTAACAATTCCCCTACTGAACGAAGACGACGGTTACCTAAATGGTCAATATCATCTGTATCGCCAACACCATGTAATAGGTTAAAGAAATAGTTAATTGAAGCAATGATATCAGATGGTGTAATGTGCTTCACATCACGTTCAACCATTGCATTTCCAATTACACGAATCGTTTTTTCACCATCTTGATCATCCGGTGCATAGATTTTGATCGACTGTAAGTCAATCTCATCATCTTCCACAACTCCACCAGAAGCATGGACCTTACGGAAACCTACATTGTTCTCAAGGTAAGGTAAAATACGATCTAATGTACGACGATCTAGTAAAGTTCCTTCTTCAGCGATAACTTCTCCTGTTTCAGGATCTACTAACGTTTCAGCTAAACGTTGATTAAAAAGTCGGTTCTTTATATGAAGCTTTTTATTAATCTTATAACGACCTACATTCGCTAGATCATAACGTTTCGGATCAAAGAAACGTGAATCTAAAAGACTTTTCGCATTTTCAACAGTTGGAGGTTCACCTGGACGAAGACGCTCATAAATTTCAAGTAACGCTTTGTCGGTTCCATCGGTATTGTCTTTTTCTAACGAATTGCGAAGATATTCATCTTCACCTAATAAATCAATGATCTCTTGATCAGATCCAAAACCTAATGCACGCAAAAGAACCGTCACTGGTATTTTTCTTGTGCGGTCGATACGAACGTAAACGATATCTTTGGCATCTGTTTCAAGCTCCAACCATGCACCACGGTTTGGAATAACTGTTGCAGTGAAACCTTTTTTACCGTTCTTATCCGTTTTCTGACTGTAGTATACACTTGGCGATCGAACAAGCTGAGATACAATAACACGTTCTGCCCCATTAATGACAAACGTACCAGTCTCCGTCATAAGAGGGAAATCCCCCATGAACACTTCTTGCTCTTTTACTTCTCCAGTTTCCTTATTAATTAAGCGAACCTTCACACGTAATGGTGCAGCAAACGTCACATCGCGTTCTTTTGATTCATCCACTGGATATTTTGGCTCTCCAAGACTATAGTCAATAAATTCTAGAACTAAGTTTCCTGTGAAGTCTTGAATTGGAGAAATATCTTGGAACATTTCTCGCAGGCCCTCATCAAGAAACCACTGATAGGATGCTGTTTGAATTTCAATTAGATTCGGCAGCTCCAGCACTTCGTTAATTCTTGCATAGCTTCTCCGCTGGCGGTGGCGTCCATACTGAACTAGTTGACCTGTCAACTGATTCACCCCTCAAATCTCGCGTTATAGTATCTAAAAATGCAACCTAGCCTACTTCATATAATCAAAAAGTAGAAAAAGAGTAAGCATTTTTATAGATTAAATAGAACTCGCACACTAATTATGTACGGACGTTAAAAGAAAGTTCGATTGCTTTCTTGTAACAGTGAAATAGACAGATATATCCATCCCACTAAATTCCATGATTATACAAGTATACCCACTATTAAACGCCGCTATTCAAATATTTCCTCTTGACTTTTAGATGAATAAACGATCTAAAAATAGGTAGTTATACGCATTAAATAACAATACCACAAAAGCTAGTCAAGGTCAAACTTTTTTTGCCTTTATAATAGAATAGCCCTTTTTCTTCTCGACGATCTCTACTTCAGAGAAAAGAGATTCTAGTTTTTCAATAGCGGATGGCGCTCCTTGTTTCTTTTGTATGACAATCCATAATTCACCCTCGGACTTTAAGTGTTCATACGCTTGTTCGAAAATGGCATGAACGACTTTTTTCCCTGCCCGTATTGGAGGATTCGTCACCACAACAGCAAAATCCGTTTTTAACACATTATCCAAACAGTTACTTTTGTATATCTCTACATTATTAACTGAGTTCCGCTCAGCATTTCGAGTCGCTAACGCTAACGCTCGTTCATTAACATCTACCATATGTACCTTACGCTTATGATCGTTTGCAGCTAACGAAATTCCAATCGGCCCGTATCCGCACCCAACATCTAGTAAATCCCCTTTAACATCCGGAAAAATAAAAGAATGAATTAATAACGAACTTCCAAAGTCGACTTCTTGTTTTGAAAAAACGCCTCGGTCAGAATAAAATCGAAACGCTTGACCTCGTAGCGAAAACGACCAATCTCGTTCTTCGCTTTCTACCGTCGGTTTTTCCGAATAATAATGGTTTGACATAACACCACTCCTTCACATAAGAGATTACATACAGTATAACCAAATAAAACCCGAAACAAAAAAGGCCCGCTAAAAGCGAGCCCCTTTATATGGTAATTACTTAACTTCTACAGATGCGCCAGCTTCTTCAAGCTTAGCTTTGAATTCTTCAGCTTCATCTTTAGAAACGCCTTCTTTGATTGGAGCAGGAGCGCCATCAACAAGAGCTTTTGCTTCTTTAAGACCAAGGCCTGTGATTTCACGAACAACTTTGATAACGTTGATTTTTGAACCACCAGCAGATGCAAGAACTACATCAAATTCAGTTTGCTCAGCAGCACCAGCATCTCCGCCACCAGCAGCTACAGCTACAGGAGCAGCAGCAGTTACGCCAAACTCTTCTTCAATTGCCTTAACTAGGTCGTTAAGTTCTAAAACTGTCATTTCTTTAATCGCTTCAATGATTTGATCTTTACTCATTTTGTAAATCCTCCCTGTTATCGTTTTGATAATTTATATTGGTAACACCATTTGTTTCGTACATACTCTTTGTATGTTTGCATACAAATTAGTAAGTATTGTTTTTCCTAAGCAGTAGCCACTTTAGGAATGTAGTACATTAAGCGCCTTGCTCTTCTTTTTGCTCTGCAACAGCTTTTGTAACCAAAGCAAATTGACGAACTGGAGCTTGAAGTACGTTTGCAAGCATTGAAAGTAGACCATCGCGTGATGGAAGTTCAGCTAGAGCTTTCACTTCAGCAACTGAAGCTACCGCTCCTTCAATGACACCAGCTTTGATTTCAAGAGCTTCGTGTTTTTTAGCAAATTCGTTAATGACCTTTGCAGGAGCAATAACATCCTCTGTACTAAACGCAATTGCTGTAGGACCAACAAGTTGCTCATCAAGAGCTGTTAGTTCAGCCTCAGCAGTTGCACGACGAGCTAATGTGTTTTTATACACCTTGAACTCAACACCAGCTTCACGAAGTTGCTTACGAAGTTCTGTTACTTCCGCAACAGATAGTCCACGGTAATCAACAACAACTGTTGATTTACTTTCACGTAGTTTCGTCGCAATATCTGCAACAACTTGCTTTTTTTGTTCTAATACGCTCATCCTTACACCTCCTATGGTTTTTCACCATACCGTTTAAGAAGCATATAAAAAGCCCCCATGTAGACATGAGGGCATACAAACACAGTTATAACTTCCTGTATCTATTGCTTACCTCGGTAGGAAATTAAGTGCTAAGCACCCCTACGGTCTACGGTATGACATTCAATTTTGAAGCGTCTTGTGTAAGACACTCTTAGAAGTATACATACACAAAACACAAAAGTCAATCATTATCTTGCAAAAACAGATGCATTTACACGAACTCCAGGTCCCATTGTAGATGCAATCGCTACGTTCTTCATGTACGTACCTTTTGCAGCTGCAGGTTTAACCTTTACAAGAGTTTCAATGATTGTTTTGAAGTTTTCAACAAGTTTCTCAGTTTCAAAAGAAACTTTCCCAATTGGTACGTGGATGTTTCCAGCTTTATCAACGCGGTATTCAACTTTACCAGCTTTGATTTCATTAACAGCTTTTGTAACATCGAATGTTACTGTACCAGTTTTAGGATTTGGCATTAAGCCTTTCGGTCCAAGGACACGACCTAATTTACCAACTTGAGCCATCATGTCTGGTGTCGCAACGATCACATCAAATTCGAACCAACCTTGGTTGATTTTGTTGATGAAATCTTCATCACCTACAAAGTCCGCTCCAGCAGCTTCAGCTTCTTTTGCTTTTTCGCCTTTAGCGAAAACAAGAACGCGTTGAGTTTTCCCAGTTCCATTAGGAAGAACAACAGCACCACGAATTTGTTGGTCTGCTTTCTTAGGGTCAACTCCAAGACGTACAGCTACTTCAACCGTCTCGTCGAATTTCGCTGTAGCTGTTTTCTTTACTAATTCAATCGCTTCCTCTACTTGGTAAGCCGTTTCACGGTCTACAAGCTTAAGAGCATCTGTATATTTTTTACTTTTCTTAGCCATGCTAATTTCCTCCTCGAATGTGGTTTTAGCGGTAATACCTCCCACTATTAAAGGTTGCGAACCTATAAAATAGGCAAAGAGGGTCATACCTCATCGCAACCTCCAGAACACTTACCAATTAGTCTTCAATCACAATACCCATGCTGCGAGCAGTACCTTCAACCATACGCATAGCCGCTTCTACATCAGCTGCGTTTAGATCTGGCATTTTCGTCTCAGCAATCTCGCGTACTTTATCACGCTTCACTGTAGCAACCTTCTTAACGTGAGGCTCTCCAGAACCTGACTCAATCCCAGCAGCTTTCTTTAAAAGAACAGCAGCAGGTGGAGTTTTCGTGATGAATGTAAACGAACGATCTTCAAATACTGTAATTTCAACAGGGATGATAAGACCCGCTTGATCTGAAGTACGAGCGTTGAATTCTTTACAGAATCCCATGATATTTACACCTGCTTGACCTAATGCAGGACCAACTGGTGGCGCTGGATTAGCTTTCCCAGCAGGAATTTGTAACTTAACCATTTTAATTACCTTTTTAGCCACGTGACACACCTCCTTAAAGTCCGTGATGTGGTTATCCGGGTGAAGAATTTCCACCCTCCCACTCAAAAAAACGGATGCAATGCATCTGCATCCGATGGCTCATTTAACTGAAACCATTGTCAACCATGAAGATTCTATCACTTCCAGCGAAAGATAGCAAGTTTTTTTCGAATTAAATCTTTTCGACTTGATTAAAGTCCAGTTCTACAGGCGTTTCACGACCAAACATATTAACATGAACCTTAACCTTTTGCTTATCTACTTGAATCTCTTCAATTGAACCAACGAAATTAGCAAATGGACCTTCTTTTACTTTAACTGATTCTTTTAATTCGAAGTCGATGTCAGCTTTTGGTTGCTCTACTCCCATTTGCTTCAAAATCGATTCTACTTCCTCTTCCAAAAGTGGCGTTGGCTTTGAACCAGCACCAGCAGAACCAACAAAGCCTGTTACTCCTGGTGTATTTCTCACTACATACCAAGAATCATCAGTCATAATCATCTCAACAATGACATAACCTGGGAAAACTTTCTTTGATACCGTTTTACTTTTTCCATTCTTTACTTCTGTTTCTTCCTCAACAGGTACGAGAACACGAAAAATCTTATCTGTCATATCCATTGATTCAACGCGTTTTTCAAGATTCGTCTTAACTTTGTTTTCATACCCTGAATACGTATGAAGTACATACCAATTTTTTTCCATGATAACTAGGACGGTTTTGTCCTTCCCTCCTCTTCATTAGCGAGATGGCCACAAGAATGACTACCTTAGCAGCTATTCAAACGAATATAGTAACAAATCAACCGAGCAGGACACGAACAAGCTCAGAAATTCCGTAATCAACTACAAAGAAGAATACAGAAATGAAAGCTACCGTTCCTAGAACAACCCATGTATAACGAACCAATTCTTTACGAGTTGGCCAAGAAACACGTTTCATCTCTTGAACAACATCCCGGAAAAATTTACCGATACTTCTTTCTCCACCAGCCACCAATGACACCTCCAGCATCAATCAATATAGACAAATATGCGTTCATCTATTCGAAATTTACATTGTTTATTTACTAGAATTACTATTGTCTATTACTTTGTTTCACGGTGAAGCGTGTGCTCTTGACAAGTTTTACAAAACTTCTTCATCTCAATGCGACCACTATGTGACTGTTTGTTCTTTTCCGTTACATAGTTTCTTGACTGACAAACTTCACAAGCTAGTACAACTTTAGTCCGCATCATTGCACCTCCAGCGTCCAAAGTACATATTAATTAAATCTATCATACCGCACTTTTCGTGTCAATTATTAGAATAATCCGTCATTTGTCAAACAGGGAAAAGGAGAACGATTGGCTTCATCCATTCGTTCTCCTAATAATTAAGAAATCGATACCCCTTTAAACTCCACATAACGCTCAAGTTTACGTTTCACTCGTTGCAGAGCATTGTCAATAGACTTAACATGACGGTTTAGATCTAGAGAAATTTCCTGATAGGATCTGCCGTCTAAATAAAGCATTAAAACTTGTCGCTCTAAATCACTTAGCAACTCACCCATTTTCAACTCAATGTCTTCAAACTCTTCTTGATTAATGAGTAATTCTTCTGGGTCCGTTACTCTAGTCCCGCAAATAACATCTAACAAAGTGCGGTCAGACTCTTCATCGTACAAAGGCTTGTCCAAAGAAACATACGAATTCAACGGGATATGTTTCTGTCTCGTTGCTGTCTTAATAGCCGTAATTATTTGTCTTGTAATACATAGTTCCGCAAAAGCTTTGAAGGAAGAAAGCTTGTCCCCATTAAAATCACGGACGGCTTTATACAGTCCTATCATTCCTTCTTGAACAATGTCTTCATGATCTGCCCCAATCAAAAAATAAGATCTTGCCTTCGCTCGAACAAAATTCTTATATTTGTTGATGAGAAATTCCAGCGCTCCACTATCTCCATTACGTACAAAAACAACTAATTCATCATCTTCCACAGTGTCATACATCGGTTTTAGTTTGGTTTCTTGAAGGTCCATGCTCACGACAATCCCTCCGACCTTGGCTGTTGTCTAAAATATAGACCCATTATATAGCACACTTTTCCAGCTGGTCAACCACGTATCAGCGCTGTCGACGCCATTTTTCAAAAATTTCAGCAATTTCGTCACTAAGCGGGATTTTTGTCGAATTTCGCTTTTTTTGCGTTTTTTGGACTTGTTTGTCGATTCCTTTTTCTGTTGCTTCAATCTCCATAAATAACTCTCTAGCTGACTTTCGTAAAGCGCCACTTCCAAAGATCATGGATTGCTCTGCCATATCGGATGTAGCGACATGAATGTTCGTATCAATTCGCTTAAGGTCTAGAACAAGCTTTTCAATCCGTTCATCCGCTGTCTCGTTTTTCCTTGTATACAAGACATCAACTCGGTGATTCTTATACCTTTTTCCGACTCCATCTACCATATGAGCGTCAAAAATTACCTTCACTTGATAACCTGTGTATGCTTGATACTCAGCCAACATTTCAATAAGACGATCCCTTGCTAATCCAAGGTCTTTATCTTTAAGAATTCGAAGTTCAGGCCAGGCCCCAATCATGTTATAGCCGTCAACAAGCAAAATATCTTTCATCCTACTCACTGCCTACTTCATGTCGTCTCCGGTACACTTCGTACATAAGCAAACTCGCTGCAACTGATGCATTTAACGACGTAACATGACCAACCATTGGGATTCGAATGAGGAAATCGCACTTTTCTTTTACAAGACGGCTAATTCCTTTTCCTTCACTCCCAATTACAAGACCGATCGGCATATCAAAAGTTGCCTGACGATAATCAGATTCTCCTTTGGCATCCGTTCCCGCGAACCATAAGCCTCGTTTCTTTAAGTCGTCCATCGTTCGTGCTATGTTCGTTACTCGAACAACTGGTACATACTCAATCGCACCTGTTGAAGACTTGGCTACCGTTTGAGTTAAGCCAACGGCTCTTCGCTTTGGAATAATCACTCCGTGTGCTCCAACTGCGTCAGCTGTTCGCAAGATTGATCCTAAATTATGAGGATCTTCAACTTCATCTAATATGAGAAAAAAAGGCTCTTCTCCACGTGCACTAGCTGCTTCAAATAAATCCTCTATTTCTGCGTATTCGTAAGCTGCAATTGACGCGACAACACCTTGGTGATTATCAGAATCTACTAATTGAGCTAACTTTTTTTTGGGAGCATGTTGGACCAATACGCCGTTTTCTTTTGCAAGTTGGACGATTTTGGTCATTTGTCCCTTTTGTGATCCCTCAGCAATCCAAATTTTATTAATGGAATGCCCAGCTTTTAACGCTTCTATAATGGGGTTTTTTCCAACGATAAATTCTTGACTCATTTTTTAGTTCCTCCTTTCTAAATCAACTTCTTGTTTCGGCAATCACTACGGCTTTTTTCATAATCTCATCGAGTCTATCATGTTCTCCTTGAAAATAGTGATAACCTAACATGGCTTCAAAACCAGTTGAATATCGATACGTATGTAAGTCTGTATTTTTCGGAACCGAACCAGACTTCGCATTGCGCCCGCGTTTAAATACCGCAATCTCATCATCTGTTAAAAAGCCTTCCTCTATTAACTTGCCCATAATATACGCTTGTGACTTAGCTGAAACATATTTTGTTGCTTCAACATGGAGACGATGAGGACGAACCGTTCCTTTTGCAATCAAATAGTAGCGGACATACATATCTAATACAGAATCGCCCATATAGGCTAGGGCTAATGCATTAAGCTGAGTTAAATCGGTGTTAGCATCAATAATTTTCATCCCTAGCCTCGTTTCCAACGAACGCCTTGAGCCGTATCCTCTAATAGAATGCCTTGCTCCTTTAATTCATCACGAATTTGGTCAGCAAGAGCAAAGTCTTTTTGCTTTCTCGCTTCATTCCTTTTTTCAATAAGTTGCTCAATCTCGTCGTCTAACAATTCTTTTTGCGACTGCAACGTTAATCCTAACACATCAGCCAAGTCGTCGAACTGTTGCAAGA
Organism: Halalkalibacter wakoensis JCM 9140; assembly: GCF_000513095.1. Taxonomy (GTDB): domain Bacteria; phylum Bacillota; class Bacilli; order Bacillales; family Bacillaceae_D; genus Halalkalibacter; species Halalkalibacter wakoensis. The sequence goes on along the minus strand of NZ_BAUT01000017.1, from coordinate 15,104 downwards.
AGGATTGCAACACTTCTTTCGACGTTTGATCCTCACGAAGGTAGCGATTCGCTTCTTTTGCCAAATCAAAGAGAACAGCAATACCATTCGCACTATTAAAGTCGTCATCCATTTCTTGAATGAAGCGTTCATTCAACGCAACGATCCGTTCGATCCAGTCACCTTTTTCTCCAAAGTCCGTTGACTCTTCTAACCTGTGCTCTAAACTCAAAACAGCTGTCTTCAATCGTTCAAGACCTGCCTTAGCCCCTTCCAACAACTCATCACTAAAGTTGATCGGGCTGCGATAATGAGCTGTTAACATGAAGAAACGAACGACTTCTGCTGAATGTTGTCGAATGATATCTTTTGCCAAAACAAAATTTCCGAGAGATTTCGACATTTTTTCATTATCTATGTTAATAAAACCGTTGTGAAGCCAATAATTCGCCATTGGTTTTTCTGTTAAAGCTTCTGATTGAGCAATTTCATTTTCGTGATGAGGAAAAGATAAATCTTGCCCGCCGGCGTGAATGTCGATTGTGTCACCTAAATATTTTTTTACCATAGCGGAACATTCAATGTGCCAACCAGGACGACCTTCACCCCAAGGACTTTTCCAAGAAACTTCCCCTTCCTTCGCCGCTTTCCATAGGACAAAATCCAATGAATCTTCTTTTCTTTCATCAACTTCAATACGGGCACCAGAACGCAAATCATCTATTGATTGTGATGAAAGTTTGCCATATCCCTCAAATTTTCGTGTTCGAAAATACACGTCGCCTTTTGCTTCATAGGCATACCCTTTTTCAATCAAAGCCTCAATAAAAGAAATAATTTCTGGGATGGTTTCGGTGACACGCGGATGTATATCTGCTTCTTTCACACCAAGTGCACATGTATCCTCGTGATAGGCTTTAATAAATCGGTTTGCCACCTTGAATACATCTTCTCCTAACTCATTTGCTGCTCGAATAATTTTATCGTCTACATCTGTAAAGTTCGAAATAAATGTAACATCATAGCCCCGATATTCTAAATATCTTCTAACCATGTCGTACACAATCGGTGGCCTAGCATTGCCGATGTGAATGTAATTGTAGACAGTAGGTCCACAAACATACATTTTCACCTTTCCCTCTTCTATTGGAATAAACGGCTCTTTCTTTTTTGTTAAACTGTTATACACATGAATAGGCATTTGGATTTACTCCCTCTTTCGGATTCTCTTATACGGTATGCATCATACTATTCTCTTGTTGATGATTTCATGAATTGTGCTCGCTCTTCTTTTAGAAGTTTAATTTCTTCTTCTAACTCCTTCAATTTATCAGCAATTGGGTCCGGTAAAAGATGATGGTTTAAGCCGTTTTCTACTTTCACTCCGTCTTGAATCACAATCCTTCCAGGAATACCCACAACGGTAGAGTTTGCCGGAACTTCCTTTAAGACAACGGATCCTGCCCCTATACGTGCATTTTTGCCAATTTTAAAAGAACCTAGTATCTTTGCTCCCGATGCAATAAGAACTCCGTCTTCCACCGTTGGATGACGCTTGCCTTTTTCTTTTCCTGTCCCACCAAGTGTAACGCCTTGATAAATTGTCACATTGTCTCCAATTTCACACGTTTCCCCTATCACGACACCCATGCCGTGATCAATAAACAACCGTTGCCCAATAACAGCCCCAGGATGAATTTCAATCCCTGTAAAAAAACGACTAATTTGCGAGATGGAACGAGCGAGAAAATACCTCTTTCGATTCCATAGCCAATGGGCCAACCGGTGCGCCCATATCGCATGGACACCCGAGTACGTAAAGATGACTTCCGTTCTACTTCTCGCAGCAGGGTCTTGTTCAAAAACTACGTCTACATCATTTAATAACGTTCGAAACCTTTTCCCCATAATGTTCTCAAGTCTCCCCTCTATAAAGAACCTGCTACAATTACTCCTAAACAAAAAAAGCGCCTCTGTGCTATGATGCACAGAGGCGCTTTTTTGCGCGGTTCCACTCTGCTTAGAGAAGGCAATCGCTTCTCCACTTTATGGCTTTTAACGAAGCCACTCGCTCTTTCCTACTGTACAAAGTTCAAAAAGAGACTCAAGGGTGCATGTTCAAAGCAACATTCCTAAACCACTCTCAGCCCATGATGGTTCTCTCTGCAAGGAATGACTTGCTCTTACTTTTCCCTCTCTACACGTTTTCTTTATTCACTTAATAAGCTCTCAACGCGCGCTTTGACAACATCTTTTCCAAGTAACTCAAGTGAGTCTGGTAAATCACGACCATGTGTCTGACCCGTTGTCGCTACTCGAATCGGCATGAATAACTTCTTACCCTTGTGACCCGTTGCTTTTTGAGTAGCTTTCATCGCCGCTTTTACATTTTCTGCTGTGAACGCTTCTACTGCTTGTATTTCTTTTACAAACTGCGCTAGTACTTCAGGAACTTGCTCTTCAGCTAAAACTTGTTTCGCTTCCTCATTATACTCAATTTCTTCCTTAAAGAAAAGTTCTGACAACTCAACAATTTCAGCACCATATTGCAATTGCTCTTGGTACAACCCAATTAAACGTTTCGCCCAATCTCTTTGCTCACCTGACACATCTGCCGGAATCCTACCTGCTTTCACTAAATGTGGCAAAGCGAGTTCTACGACCTTGTCGAGATCAGCATCTTTGATGTACTGGTTATTCATCCAAGCTAGCTTCTCCGTATCAAAAACAGCAGGCGCTTTTGAGACACGCTCTAACGTAAACTGTTCTCCCAACTCTTTCATGGAGAACAACTCTTCTTCTCCGACCGGCGACCAACCTAATAAAGCTAAAAAGTTCACTAATGCTTCTGGCATGTAACCAAGATCTTTGTATTGTTCTACGAATTGAATGATTGATTCATCTCGTTTGCTCATCTTTTGACGATCTGGGTTTAAAATTAACGAAGCATGCGCAAACTTTGGAACATCCCAGCCAAACGCCTCATACAATAAAACTTGTCTTGGCGTATTCGATAAATGTTCTTCTCCGCGAATAACATGCGAAATTTTCATTAAATGATCATCCACTACAACAGCAAAGTTATACATCGGAATGCCATCTTTACGGGCAATGACAAAATCCCCGATTCCATCTGATTCGAATGTTACGTCACCACGAACGGCATCTTGGATAGAGATATCCTTTCCTTCTGGTACTCGAAAACGTACAACCGGCTTCAATCCTTTTTCTTCGTAAGCTTTACGCTGTTCCTCCGTTAAGTCACGGTCACGACCACTATACTTGGGAGTTTCTCCACGTGCCTTTTGCTCTTCACGCTCTGCCTCAAGCTCTTCTTCTGTCATGTAGCAATAATACGCTTTTCCATCTTCTAAAAGTTGATCTAGAAATTCTTTGTAAAGCCCAACTCTCTCCATACAGCTATATGGGCCGTATTCCCCACCTACATCTATGCTTTCATCCCATTCCATCCCAAGCCACTTCAAACTATCTAATAGTTTTTCTTTCGCTTGATCAACATTTCTAGCCTGATCGGTATCTTCAATACGTAAAATAAATTTCCCACCTTGACTTTTTGCAAACAAATAGTTAAATAGCGCAGAACGAGCACCACCTATATGTAAATGCCCTGTTGGACTAGGAGCAAATCGAACACGAACGTCACTTCCCATTTATAACACCTTCCATTTCTATCAATACTATGTATTCCATTCCTTACGTATACTACTATATCATTACTTTCGTCAACTTCAGCAGCAATTATGAGAGTGGAGTTAACAGAATCACAGCTTGTGAAGCAATTCCTTCTCCTCTTCCAGTGAAACCTAATTTCTCAGTTGTTGTTGCCTTAACATTGACCTGGCCAACTTCCGCTTCTAGCAGTTCAGCAATTCTCGCACGCATCGTTTCAATATGTGGGGCCATTTTTGGTTTTTGAGCAATGATAGTACAATCAATATTTCCTAACTTAAACCCTTTTGATTTAACAAGCTCCCATACATGTGTAAGTAATTTGGCTGAATCGGCATCTTTAAACGCTTCATCCGTATCGGGAAAATGCTTTCCAATATCTCCTTCCCCTATTGCCCCTAGAGCTGCATCTGCAATTGTATGCAAGAGAACATCAGCATCTGAATGACCGAGCAACCCCTTCTCATACGGGATCGTAATTCCACCAAGAATCAATGGTCTTCCTTCCACTAACTGATGAACATCAAAGCCTTGTCCTATTCTCATCATCTTTTCTCATCTCTCTTTCTTTTAAAATCGCTTCTGCAAAGAGCATATCATCTGGTGTTGTTATTTTAATGTTTTGGTACTCTCCCTCAACGATCCCCACAACATGTCCATTCCATTCCACTAAGCTCGCATCGTCAGTTCCTAACATTTTAGCTTCTTCCGCTTTTTGATGGGCCTCTTTTATGACTGCTAATTTAAAAGCTTGAGGGGTTTGAATCGACCATAGCTCTTCGCGGTTTAACGTTTTGACTACTTTTTGGGAAGTCACTTTTTTGATCGTGTCTTTCACTGGAACAGCAACAGTAACAGCACCTATTTCTTTTGCTTTTTCAACGAGTCGATGAATCACATCAATGGTAATAAAAGGCCTCGCTCCATCATGAACAAGAACAATCGAGTCGTCCTTCAAGGAATCAATGCCATTTTTGACACTGTACTGCCTTTCCTCTCCACCTTCCACAACGCTCGTAACTTTGGATAATTGAAATGTTTTTGCCAATTCTTTCATTGCTTGAATTTCTTGCCCGTTTGCAACTAGAATGACTTGTTTACACCAAGGATCTAACTCAAATTGACGAATTGTATGTACAATTAATGGTTCCCCTCTTAATTCAAGGAACTGTTTATTCTTGCCTGCTCTCATCCTTTTCCCTTGTCCAGCAGCGGGAAGAACAACACAATACTCCATTTTATTCTCTCCTATTTTATAAACAGATCTACAAATTAACAAAAAGTAAAAACCGTTATTTATTTTAGCATGTTCTCCCATTAAAATGCATATGTTTGTTGTAAGCTTGTACACAATGGTATAAAGGAAAAGCGCTACCCTCAAGAAACATGAAGTATAGCGCTAGAACTCTTTTATATCGTTTGCGTGAATAGAAATCATCAAGAGATTACAAAGCTTTTTCAAGTAGCTTAGGCTTGGCGAAAATCATACGCCCCGCACTTGTTTGAAGAACACTCGTCACTACAACATCGATATGCTTGCCTATATAATCACGACCACCCTCTACGACGATCATCGTTCCATCATCTAAATAGGCGACTCCTTGATGCTGCTCTTTTCCATCTTTAATGACTTGAACTTTTAGTTCTTCACCTGGTAACACCACCGGTTTAACCGCATTAGCCAAATCATTAATATTTAACACGGAAACTCCTTGCAATTCACAAACTTTATTTAAATTAAAATCATTCGTTACAACCATCCCAGAAGTAACCTTGGCTAATTTAACTAATTTTGAATCTACTTCTGCAATGTCTTCAAAGTCACCTTCATAAATCTCAACTCCAATTGGGAGCTCTTTTTGAATTTTATTTAAAATATCAAGACCGCGTCTGCCACGATTCCGTTTTAACACATCTGATGAATCGGCAATATGTTGCAACTCTTCCAACACAAACCCAGGGATAACAAGCGTTCCTTCTAAAAAGCCTGTTTTGCAAATATCGGCTATACGGCCATCTATGATGACACTCGTATCTAATATTTTCAATTGGTTTCTTGTAGACGCTTCAGGCTCTTCCTCTTTTTTCTTACCCAGATTCCTTGTTAATGTAAAAAAATTAATAAGTTCATCTCGTTTCTTAAACCCAATTTGAAAGCCAAAGTAACCAACAAAAATCGTAACAAAAATAGGAAGAAACGTACTAACAATTGGAATATTGATGGCGTTTAACGGTATCCCTATTAAATAAGCAACGATTAAACCAACAATTAACCCCATCGTACCAAATAACACATCTGTTACAGGAGCCCGTACTATTGCCTCCTCTAAAAGCTTCATAAGATTAACAATATAATCGGCAAGCCAAAATGTTGCAAAAAATAAAATAATAGCACCAATCCCTGCACCTGCATAAGGACTCATAACCCAAGCTGGGACTTCGCCGAAATTTAATATATGGATTAGTTCTGGTATGAAGATAAAACCTAATGTGCCTCCAATTAGAACGAAGAAAAGCTGTACAATTCGCTTTAGCATCCATATTCACCTCCTTTTATTATTATAGACAAGTTTCTGCTTTTGAAACCTATCAAACTGCATTTCACACAAATTCTCAACTTTCTTCCGTACTTCTTACAACGTAACAAACGTTAAATTTTTTGTCAATTCAGAAAACTATCCGTCTTGTGCCAAAAAAGTCCGTACCTATACTATATATGTCGGTCAACGAACAACTGTTCTTGGATTCGATTAAGGCCATCTTTTATCATTTTCGCTCTAGGCTCTCCTATTCCTTCTACCTCATCCAAGTCGTTAATCGTAGCAAACATAATGTTCGTTAAGTTTCCATATTTCTCTATCAAGTTTTCAATGATCGTTGTCGGTAGTCTTGGGATTCGGTGCAAAACACGGTATCCTCTCGGTGATACAGCCTGCTCCTGGATGTTAATACTTTTATGATAACCAAGTGCTTTGATTATTTCTTGTTCGTCAAACAATTCCTCCGTTTGAAACTTCGTTAATTCCTTCAAAATTTCCTTTGGATTTTGATTATCATTTTTCATATAATCTTTCAGCAAATAAATGGCTTCTTTTTCTGTATAGGCAACCAGTTCATTTAACTGCATAGTAATGAGTCTTCCTTCATTGCCTAGCTCATTAATATAATTCAGGATCTCACGCTTAATTCGAAGAACCATCTGCACTCGATGAATGACTTGAGTCACTTCTTGCAAGGTCACGAGTTGTTCAAATTCAAGTGCACCTAGGTTGGTGATGCCTTGATCTAATACGACTTTGTACTTTTCAAGTGTCTGAATAGCTTGATTGGCTTTCGTCAAAATAACACCAATGTCTTTTAAAGAATAACGATGATCTCCTTGATATAAGGTAATCACATGACGTCTCTGTGAGATTGAGATTACCAAGTTGCCCGTTTGCTTGGCAACACGTTCGGCTGTTCTGTGACGAATTCCTGTTTCATTCGAAGTGATTCCGTTGTTTGGAACTAACTGCGTATTGGCATATAAGATACGCTTACCATCCTCACTTAAGATGATGGCACCGTCCATTTTTGCTAACTCATATAAATAGGCCGGCGAAAAATCACAGTTAATAAAAAAGCCACCATCTACAATAGGAACCATCGCATTGTCATACCCTATTACGATTAAACCACCTGTTTTTGCGCGTAATACATTGTCTATACCTGCCCGTAAAGCCGTTCCGGGAGCGACTAATTTCAGTACATTCTGGATAAAAGCTTGTCGCTTTTTTCCTTCGTTCATTTCTTACCCTCCTAAACCGACCTCTAATGCCCTTTCTAACGTTGGAACACCTATGACTTCAATCCCTTTTGGATATGTCCAACCACCTAGGTTCTTCTCCGGAATGATCGCTCTCTTAAACCCCAACTTAGCTGCTTCATTCACTCTTTGATCAATTCGTGACACTCGCCGAATTTCTCCGGTTAGTCCTACTTCTCCTATCGCGACATCTGTAGGACTTGTCACTTGATTGCGAAAACTCGAGGAAATACTAAGCGCAATGGCTAAATCGATGGCGGGTTCATCTAGTCGAATTCCTCCCGCTACATTAAGGTAAGCGTCCTGATTTTGTAGAAGAAGTCCTACTCGTTTTTCCAATACGGCCATTAATAACGAAACACGATTGTGGTCTACTCCAGTTGCCATTCGTCTTGGATTTCCAAAGCTTGTCGGTGATATAAGTGCTTGTAACTCAACAAGAACGGGTCTTGTTCCTTCCATTGAAGCAACAACAATGGAACCAGCTGCTCCTTGTGAGCGTTCTTCTAAAAAAATCTCCGATGGGTTACGTACTTCTTCTAACCCCAATTCTTTCATTTCAAAAATACCCATTTCATTTGTTGAACCGAAGCGATTTTTTACTGCACGTAAAATACGATACGTATGATGCCGTTCTCCTTCAAAATACAAAACCGAATCGACCATATGTTCGAGTAATTTGGGTCCAGCTATTGAGCCCTGCTTCGTAACATGACCTACGATAAAGACTGCAATACCCCTTGTCTTAGCAATTCTCATAAACGCAGCCGTACATTCACGTACTTGTGCAACACTTCCTGGTGCCGAAGAAATATCTTCTTGATAGACTGTTTGTATCGAATCAATTATCACAAGTGTCGGATTCACTTCATCAATGGCCCGTTCTATAAACGTGATGTCCGTCTCCGCTAACACATATAATGCTTCCGATGATACACCTAAGCGGTCGGAACGCAATTTTGTTTGTTTCACTGATTCTTCACCAGAAATATATAAAACCTTTTGCTTTGTTTCTGCTAACTTAGAAGAAAGCTGAAGCAAAAGTGTTGATTTTCCAATGCCGGGGTCTCCTCCTACAAGAACGAGGGAACCAGGTACAATTCCACCACCAAGAACTCGATCGAGTTCAGTCATTGTTGTACTGATTCTGGCCTCTGTTTCACTTTTTACAGAGACAATCGATTGTGGCTTTGATCCTGTTGCAGCTGATGTCACGTAACTGCGACTAGCTTGCTTAGCACTTTGCTCAAATTCCTCAATCATCGTATTCCAACTTTGGCAGCCCGGGCATTTTCCCATCCATTTTGCTGATTCATATCCACACTCTTGGCAGACGAACTTCGTTTTCTTCTTTGCCATTTTTGGTTTTCTCCCTTCTACCTATTACCTCTATTGTAACAGAGAAGAAAGAAAAAAATCATGTCACACTGTCTTGATCATTTCCAAGTATGTTCTTACTCCTATTATATGGTGAAAAGCCAGGGGATTATGACTATCCCCCGGCTTTTCTTTAGAAATGACCTTACGATGTATGCACCAACTTTTTATTTATACTTGCAAATTTTCGAGACTGTCAGCTGTTTGAACAAAGAGCTCATCATCTTTTACATCAATGATTGCTTTTTGGCCTTTTGAAATCGTTCCTTTTAACAATTCTTCAGACAGACGATCCTCTACTTGTTTTTGCAACGCACGACGAAGTGGACGTGCACCGTATTCAGGGTCATAACCGAGGTCTGTAATTTTATCTTTTGCCGCTTCTGTAAGCTCAAAATCAATTCCTTGCTCAGATAAGCGTGTTTTCAATTGAGCTGCCATCAGCGTAATAATTTCACGAATATGCTTCTTCTCAAGTGAGTGGAATACAATTAACTCGTCGATACGGTTTAGGAATTCTGGACGGAAGCTGCGCTTTAACTCCTCCATGACTTTTCCTTTCATATCTTTGTATTCTTGGCCTTCGCCTTCTGTAGCAAACCCTAAGAACTTGCTACGTTTTAACTCGCTCGCTCCAACGTTAGACGTCATGATGATGGCAGTATTACGGAAGTCAACGGTTCTTCCTTTCGAATCTGTTAAACGTCCATCCTCTAGCACTTGCAGAAGAATATTGAATACTTCTGGATGAGCTTTTTCAATCTCATCTAGCAAAATAACGGAATAAGGCTTGCGACGAACTTTCTCTGTCAACTGCCCACCATCATCATGTCCAACGTATCCTGGAGGCGAACCAACTAGTCGGCTAGTCGTATGCTTTTCCATGTATTCTGACATATCGATGCGAATAACCGAGTCTTCATCACCAAATAGTGTTTCGGCAACAGCTCTTGCTAGTTCCGTCTTACCAACACCAGTAGGCCCTAAGAAAATGAACGATCCAATTGGACGTTTCGGGTCTTTTAGACCGGCACGAGCACGACGGACTGCTTTCGAGATTGATTTAACCGCTTCTTCTTGACCAATGACACGTTCATGAAGAATAGACTCCATCTTCAGTAAACGATCTGTTTCTTCCTCAGCCAATTTCGATACAGGAATTCCCGTCCAGCTTGCAACAACTTGAGCGATGTCTTCAGCTGTTACTTCCGTATCTTCTTGACCTTGCTTTTTCTTCCACTCATTTTTCATTTCTTCTAACTCTTCACGTAGACGTTGCTCTGAATCACGTAAGGAAGCTGCTTTTTCAAACTCTTGGCTTTGAACAGCGGCATCTTTTTCTTTACGTGTTTCATCCAAGCGCTGCTCAAGCTCTTTCAAGTTAGGTGGAGCCGTATATGATTTCAGACGAACCTTCGAACCAGCTTCATCAATCAAATCAATGGCTTTATCTGGTAAGAAACGATCTGAAATGTAACGATCCGATAATTTAACAGCCGCTTCAATGGCATCATCTGTAATCGTTACACGATGATGTGCTTCATAGCGGTCACGCAATCCTTTTAAAATTTGCTCAGACTCACCAAGAGTTGGCTCATTCACTTGAATTGGTTGGAAACGACGCTCTAGCGCTGCATCTTTTTCAATATATTTGCGGTACTCATCTAAAGTTGTCGCCCCGATACATTGCAGTTCTCCACGTGCTAAAGATGGTTTTAAAATATTGGATGCATCAATTGCACCTTCTGCCCCACCAGCACCAATTAATGTATGAAGCTCATCAATGAACAAAATGACATTGCCCGCTTGGCGAATTTCATCCATGACTTTTTTCAGACGGTCTTCAAATTCACCGCGGTATTTTGTACCAGCAACAACAGTCCCCATATCAAGTGTCATAACACGTTTATTACGAAGCGTTTCAGGAACTTCATTTGCAATAATGGCCTGTGCTAACCCTTCAGCAATAGCTGTTTTACCAACACCTGGCTCCCCTATTAGTACAGGATTGTTTTTCGTACGACGGCTCAATACTTGAATAACTCTCTCAATTTCTTTGCTACGTCCGATAACAGGATCCAATGATTCCTCTCTTGCTACAGCTGTTAAATCGCGTGCCAAACTATCAAGTGTTGGTGTGTTGGCATTTGATGCTCCCGTACTTTGTCCTGAAGAGTTTCCTACTTCATTGCTTCCAAGTAATTGAAGGACTTGTTGGCGTGCTTTATTTAAACTTACTCCTAGGTTGTTTAATACACGAGCGGCTACTCCTTCCCCTTCGCGGATTAAACCGAGTAAAATATGTTCTGTTCCGACGTAAGAATGACCTAGCTTTCTTGCTTCATCCATTGAAAGCTCAATAACCTTTTTCGCTCTTGGAGTATAGTGTATCGTCTTTGAACCTTCTTGTCCTTTTCCAATTAGCGACTCAACTTCTTTTTGAATCTTTTCAGAGCCTAAGCCTAATGCTTGAAGAGCTTTAGCTGCAATTCCTTCCCCTTCACGAATCAAACCAAGTAAAATATGTTCTGTTCCAATATTATTATGGCCCAATCTTACTGCTTCTTCTTGTGCTAATGCTAATACTTTCTGTGCGCGCTCTGTAAAACGTCCAAACATCATTGACGTCCACCTCCAAGATTATTCGTTCGTTTCTTCCTCTAGTTTTAACCTTTCCCTGATCAATGTTGCTCTTCTTTCATCCCGCTGTTCAGGTGATAATACTTCACCAGCATACTGCTGAAGAAACCCTGGCTGAGTTAATATCATTAATTCATTTAAGATATTCCCTGACAACCCTTTAATCAAACCTAAATCAATCCCCAAACGAACATTGGATAAACGTTGGGTTGCTTCTTTTGATTCAATCATACGACTATGAGCCAAAATACCAAACGAGCGATGTACCCTATCCTCAAGCTGCAACCTCGATTGATCTAGAAGATTTTCTCTTGCTGAGCGTTCTTGTTGAATAAGCTGAAGAACGACTCCACGAAGATCTTCGACGATATCTTCTTCTGATTTTCCTAATGTAAGTTGGTTAGAGATTTGAAATAGATTACCTAAAGCTTCGCTACCTTCCCCATAAATTCCTCTAACAACTAACCCTAATTGATTAATTGCAGGTAAAATTCGGTTTAATTGCTGGGTCATTGCAAGGGCAGGCAAATGCATCATGACCGAAGCTCTTAGTCCTGTTCCAACATTTGTTGGGCAGCTTGTTAAATACCCTCGTTTTTCATCAAACGCGTAAGTTAACCGCTGTTCAATCCAGTCATCTATTTGGTTGGCTTTCTCTAATCCTTTTCCTAACTGAAAACCAGGAAGCAAGCATTGAATTCGAATATGATCTTCCTCATTGACCATAATGCTAATCGCTTCATCTTTATCGAGTAAAACCGTACCATGTTTCGATTGGTCAGCTAGATTAGGGCTTATTAGATGCTTTTCTACAAGGACTCGCTTTTCATTGGTTTTCATATCATCAATTCGCAAATTCTCAAGAGTGCCCATTTCGGCCATTTCCTCTTGTGTTAGCGCCTCACCGATATGTTTTGATGTCGCATAAGATTCTTCCATTGAAGCTAATAAAGGAAATTTATATTCTTCAAGGTTCCTAGCTAATCTTATTCGACTACTAAGCACAATATCCGAATCTGGGCCATCTTTTTTCATCCAAGGACTTATAGCTTCTGAGATAAACTGTTGGAGTGACATCGTTTCAGCCCTCCTTCTGCTCATTCTTTTGTTTTTCTAATAACCGAATTTTATCCCTTAATTCAGCAGCTTTCTCAAATTCCTCTTGATCAATCAAGCCTTTTAATTCGGTTTTTAGTGAGTCTATTTGCCTTTGTAACTGTATTCCTCCACCAATTCTTTCAGGAAGCTTCCCTGCATGTTTGTGATTGCCACTATGAACTCTTTTTAAGATAGGCTCTAGCTTTGCTTCAAAGCTTTTATAACAATGAGCACAACCAAACCTTCCTACTTGTGTAAATTGTTCATACGTCATTCCACATTTGTCACAACTAGGCTTGACCTCTTGAGCCTCTGTCTTCAATGGTTGTTCAAAATGCAACAGTCCTGATAGCAACTGATGAATGGAAAAGCTATTTGACCCAGGAAAGTATTCTCCCTTTTCTTTTGCACATTGTTCACATATATGAAATTCTGTTTTTTCACCATTAATGATTTTGGCAAAATGAAGCTTGCCTTCCTTTTATTACATTCCTGACAAAGCATGCTTTTTCCTCCCCCCTATTTATATTTTAATGTCTGTAGCATTGCACTTAAGATATTTGCTCGCACTTCATCACGGTGATTAATGTTTGCGTTATATAGTGTTCGGTCCATCACACTAATCATTAGGTTCGCTTCTCTTTTTGATACTGCATCTTCATCAAACAGCCTGACAATTATATTTTCTGCAGTATGCTGATCAATTTTTTGACCAATGATCTGTAACATTTGATCAAACAAATCTAGATGGTCGTGTGGACTCACTTTTATTATTCGAATATAACCTCCGCCACCTCTTTTGCTTTCAACTTGATAACCTTTTTCTAGCGTAAACCTTGTTTGGATTACATAATTAATTTGTGAAGGGACGCATTGAAATTTTTTAGCAATTTCACTTCTTTTAATTTCTAATGGATCATCTCCACTGTTTTGGATCGTTGCCTTTAAATACTCTTCAATGATGTCAGATATATTTTTCAAACTTCGCCCTCCCCTCATCCTTCTGACTTTGACTATCTTTGACTTTATAAATATTATATGCGGTTCTTTTGAAAAGTGCAATATGTATAACTTGTTACTAGTATAACCAGGCTCATCTAGTTGCTAACCTTATATTATTAGATAAACTTATATTATTTTACTCTTTTTTTAAAAAATTTTTTTATACTTATTATGTATTTGAAGGCACTAAAAAGGAGCGACCTTTCTAGTGCCTAATCGAATTGAATTTCATTAATTTTTTATGAGGCCAGGACTTGTCCGACCATTTCCTTTGGTGAGAGATCGTTATAGTTTTTCTTTATTTTTTCGACTGATGTAAACTGCAGCTGTTTCTCGAATTCAGAGATTAACCGGTCTTCACCAACGAGATAAATGGTAGACCATTTGTTTCTTTTCGCTTCTTTCTCGATTTCAGTTGCGATACTTCTAAATACTCTTTGCTGATTCGCTTCAAAACGCCGCTCAAATTTGTCACGGTGATTTGCTCTACTTGCCATCCGTTCACTTGCAGCTACACCTTCATATTGTTTCCAATCCTCACTCTCAATTTCTAGGTCATAAAACCTTTCGATTAGAACTTCGCCTAAACTAGTCTCAATCATATACATATCTTCTTTTGAAGAAATACAATTCCTTCTTTAGGGTATCGCTTATTTATTTCTTCTAGTTGTTCAGTCATTGGTTCCTTTGCCCAAGAAAACTGATTTTCTACAGGTACTGCAAGTTTTCTCATAAAAAAATTTCCTTGTGGCGATGCAAAGATAACAATACTTTTCGGTAATTGAGTTTGAATTGCATAAATAGCGTCAGTTGCTCTTTTCTTAACTTGTTTAAATCGCTTTATGTTCACTTTATTTTCTACTTCGATGTATTCCTCTATTTTTTTAAGACCATTCTTTAATCGGATCTTCCACTCTCCCCTTTGTTGATCATTACTTGTTTGATCAGTTTGCAGGTAAATGGTTAAATACCCATCTTCAGAAGTTTGGTCCTTTAACTTTTGGAGTTCTTTTGCTAGCGCCATACGATCGCCCTCCTTTAAGTATTGTAGAGGATTCCTCTACTTGTAGAGAACTATAACCTTGAATAGAGGCAGTTAAACATAAAAACAGTTGCTTTTTCTATATGTTTTATAAAAAACTCATCTGAAATGCCAGCAAAACTTCTAGAATATGTGTGTTATTGTCGAGTTGTTTTAATTTATTGTCGAGATTGGTGGATTTATTGTCCAGTGTAGACAGTTTATTGTCCAGTTAGGTTATTTTACTGTCCTGAGGGGAGGAATATTAGAAAGGGTATACTGAGATCTGCAATTAATTAATACTAAGATAACTGCACGAGATATAGAGTTTGTATTAGCAAAGATAAGTGTTAGAGAATTGGTTTTAGATTCTCAGGATGTACCATCGGCTTATCAGAGAAGTTCCTGTTCTCCAGAACAGCACTCTTTTACGCCTTGAGCGTGTTGTTTATGCATCTAAAAAAGCACAACCCAATGGGTTGTGCTTTATCT
>NZ_BAUT01000018.1 GCF_000513095.1 Halalkalibacter wakoensis JCM 9140 | reverse complement strand
GGGTGTTTTCTTATGCTTTTGTATTTAGGTTGGAATGAAAGGTGATACGTTCCATTGCGCTGCAGCCACTCGCTTTCCGCAGGGAGGTGTCTCGCCTCTACCTCTATTTCCCGCAGGAGTCGAGCGGCTTCCGCTTCATTACACTAAGAGCATACCTTTGAATAGTGACTTTCTTTTGCGAAACTAACTACCTTGTTAATCTGATAAACGGATTTTCGAACATTTTAGATTTTGTATTGTAAAATTTCTTTTTAACGAACTTTTGTATGTGTGGCATTAACGATGATACTTTTACTATAAATTCCTATAAAAGGACTTAGCATAATGGTTTCTTCAAGAAATAAAATGACTGTATGGTTGATAAAAATTAACATTCATACTGTAGTTAAAAGGAATTTGAAAAGAATTAAAGGGCTTTTTACGTTGTTTCTTCTATTTTCTGTTGATCGTTGAAGAGAAGAAAATTTCTATTCTCCCTCTCATCAAAGCGGACGGGATCGGGGCCGACTCCTGCAGGTGCGTGCCCCCATCCCGGGAGCGAGTTCCAAGCTGCTTTTCAAGGCTACTCTCTTTAAATGACAATAGCCTGTCGACTGTCCCACTTTGCGAGACTCTGACGACAGGCTGAAGGTTTATTAAAAGCTCGGATTCACTCTTACCTTTTCTATTTTCTCAAACGCTGCAGCAACTTTAATGAGCTTATGTTCTGTGAAAGCTTTACTCGTAAATGTAATTCCCACTGGTTCTCCCTCTTCTGTATAACCGGCAGGCACCGTAATCGAAGGATAACCCGCTTTGGCTGGGATACCGGCTCCAAGATTGTTAGGGAAAATAAGCAAGTCCAAATCATGTTGTGCTAGAGCAGCATCAATGCCATTCTCTTTAGAATGATATTGATCAAATTGAAGCGCTTCTAAATAGGCAGCCTCTGTCAATGTCCCGCTTGTTTGTTCCGACTTGGTTAACAATGACTGTCCATATTTCAGCCTACGCTCGGGGTCTTCTTGGTTAAAGCGAATAACATCATTAAGAGTATGGACTGGGAGATTTGGGCTTACTCCTTGCAAATACGCATTAAGGTTTGCTTTAAATTCGTATACCAACACATCAATGGTAAAGTTCTCTTTTACTGATGGTATAGTTGCATCCTCAATAATGGTTGCACCATTTTCTTGAAATTTCTGTATCGCGTTGTTTAAAATTGTTCCCTTCTCTTCTGGTAAGTCTTGAAAATATGGTTCTCTTACAACACCCATACGCACTCCTTCTAAAGAAGGATCTTCAAGCGCGTTTAAAATCATTTCTTGTGTCAATGGATTCTTTTTCGTCACGATATCGTGCTCATCTTCTCCCATGATAGCAGCTAGTACATAGGCCGCATCCTTGACCGAACGCGTCATCGGGCCTGCTGTGTCTTGAGTGTGGGAGATCGGGATAATCCCGTGGCGGCTAACTAGACCAACTGTTGGCTTAATACCCACCAAACTATTTTGACTAGAAGGACTTAAAATCGATCCAGATGTTTCTGTGCCAATCGCTGCAGAAGCTAAATGAGCGGCAATTGCTGCACCAGATCCTGAGCTTGATCCTCCAATCTCAAACTTCCCAACTCCATAAGGATTCTTCACTTGTCCTCCTCTAGAACTGTAACCACTTGGCATATTCTCCGTCGACATGAAATAAGCCCACTCAGACATATTGGTTTTTCCTAAAATAATCGCTCCCGCTTTTCGTAACTGACGAACCAAGAAGGCATCTTCACTTGCATAATGGTTCGCTAACGCTAAGGACCCAGCGCTCGTATGAAGCTTATCTTTTGTATCAATATTATCTTTTAATAATATGGGAATGCCGTGAAGATGACCTCTACCCTTTCCTGTTTTTCGTTCTTGATCCAAAACCTCTGCCATATGTAAGGCATCTGGATTTACTTCAACAACAGAATTTAACGTTGGTCCAGATTGATCAATCTTGGCAATTCGCTCTAAATAAAGCAAGACAAGTTCCTTTGATGTTACTTCACCATTTTCTAATTTTTCTTGAAGATCATCTATATCCGCTTGTAAAAACCAGTCACTTTCGATTTCTCTTAATTTTGGATTCACCATATAAACCCTCTTTCTATACAATCTATTTGTATTATACGAAATCACGGCTCATAAAGAAAAGAGGGAGACCACTTGATCTCCCTCTCACTTCCTTATACGGTTTTCTTTTTCCAAAGCCCTAGTATAGCCATCGTCACAATCGCTCCAGCTAAGATCGCTAAAAGATACATGAACCAACCACCTGATACTAAGGCGATAACGAAGATCCCACCATGCGGAGCCGGCAAGCCAATTCCGAATACTGCCGTAAGACCACCTGCCACAGCTGCACCTGCAATACAAGCAGGAATCACTCGACCAGGATCAGCGGCTGCAAACGGGATCGCCCCTTCTGTAATAAAGGAAGCTCCTAAAATGTAATTTGTCTTTCCAGCTTCTTGCTCTTGCTTCGTGAATTTATTCTTAAAGAACGTTGTTGCTAAGGCAATTCCTAATGGAGGTACCATTCCACCAGCCATAACAGCTGCATGTGGACCAAAGTTCCCTGCATCAATCATCGCAATACCAAATGTAAAGGCCGCTTTGTTAATAGGACCTCCCATGTCAATCGCCATCATTCCACCAAGGATAATACCTAGTAATACCATGTTTGTTGTACCCATACCGCCTAACCAGCCTTCAAGACCACGGTTAATAGCGCTAAGTGGGGTTACTAAAAGCAACATAATCATACCTGTGAAGAAAATGTTCAAGACAGGGTAGAACAGAATGGTTGTAATTCCGCTTAAAGACTGCGGCAATCCAGCCAATAATTTTTTAACTAATAACGCAATGTAACCACCTAGGAAACCGGCAATCAAACCACCTAAGAAACCAGCATCACCATTTACCGCAATCAAACCACCGACCATACCTGCAGCAAAACCAGGACGATCTGCAATACTCATCGCAATAAAGGCAGCTAAAACAGGAATCATTAAAGCAAAGGCACTACCGCCACCAATATCCATAAGCATTTGAGCAAATTGATTATCAAGATCGATATCAATTAAGAAGGAAAGCGCGATGAGAATACCCCCACCGACAACAAATGGAAGCATGTTGGAAACACCGTTCATTAAGTGCTTATAAAAGCCTCCGCCTGCTTTTCCTTTTTCTTCATTTCCTTGATTACTTGAGTCTCCAGACCCTTTATAAACTGGAAAATCTCCAGTTTTGGCTTTTTCAATCAGCTCTTTTGTACGACGAATGCCATCTGTTACTGGGCCTTCATGGACTTTTTTACCAGCAAAACGATCCATATTAATCTTCGTACTTGCCGTTACAATAATGGCTTTTGCATTTTCAATTTCTTCTGGTGTTAATTGGTCTTTCACCCCACCAGAACCATTTGTTTCAACTTTTATGGACAATCCTTGTTTTCTAGCTTCGTCTTTCAATGCATCAGCTGCCATGAATGTATGAGCAATTCCAGTTGGACAACCTGTTACAGCTAAAATGTCATAGCCACCTTTTGTAGCAGGTGCGCTTTCAGCTTCTTCTTTCGCTTTATGCTCTTCCTCTTTACGATCAATAGCTGCTACGATATCTGCTTCTGTTTTCGCCTCTAATAAAGATGTACGGAAAGATTCATCCATTAAGAATGTAGACAGTCTAGATAGTGTAGCAAGATGCGCTTCGTTCGCTCCAGCTGATGCTGCAATCATAAAGAACAAATGGTTGGTTGCCCATCAAGCGCTTCATAATCCAATCCACCTTCTGAACGTCCGAACGCAATTGCAGGTGTTTTAACGGCTTCACTTTTCGCATGAGGAATCGCAATTCCATCGCCCAAGCCCGTTGTACTTTGCTCCTCCCTTGCAAGAATCGCCTTTTTATACTCTGTTGCATCCGCTAGTTTTCCTGCTCGGTCTAATTTGCCAACAAGCTCATCAATTGCAGATGACTTATCTGTTGCTTTCATATTTAGAACAATTGTATCTTTTTTCAAAAGATCTGAAATTCTCATGTTCTACTCATCCCTTTCCATTACTACAATATTTATCTCTTTCATTAACGCTTCCACGTCTTCTCTTGTTGCAAATCCTTTAGAGAATGCAGTAGCACTTCCAGTCGCTACAGCAAACTTAAAGGACTGTTCGAGATCCATTTGTTCAGCTTTTGCTGCGATAAATCCAGCTACAACAGAATCTCCTGCTCCTACTGAATTTTGCACAACTCCCTTTGGTGTATTCGCAAATAAGATCTTGTCAGTTGTACCTAAAATAGCACCATCCCCAGCAAAGGAAACCAACACATACGTAATGCCTTTTGCCAGTAACTCACGTACATAAGGAACCGCATCATCAGGTGTTTTTAACTTAACTTGAAACAAATCGCCAAGCTCATGATGATTTGGTTTAATAAAAGTTGGCTTGTGCTTAAGCACCTTATTCATCGGTTCGCCACTTGAATCTACAAATACGTCTGCTTTCTTTTTTCGTGCTTCTGTACAAAGAACTTCATAAATGTCAGCTGGAATCGTTGCCGGCACACTTCCAGCAAGAACTAACACATCACCTTCATTTAATAGCTCTAATTGCTGTTTCAATTGTTCAATATGTTCCTCTGTAATTTCAGGAGAAGCACCATTTATCTCTGATTCTGTGTCACTTTTTATTTTGACGTTTATTCTTGTATCTCCGTTCACTTGAATAAACCTTGTACTTACCTGCTCTTGTTCAATAACTTCTTTTACATAATGACCTGTAAATCCGCCAATGAATCCAAGTGCTTCACTTTCATGCCCAAGTCTCTTTAATACCCTTGATACGTTAATGCCTTTTCCACCTGGAGCTTTGTGATCATAAGTTGAACGGTTCACCCCTCCTTCATTCCATTGTTCTAGTTGAACAAAGTAATCAAGTGCGGGATTTAATGTAACGGTATAAATCATAATGAAGCCACCTCTATTGTTGTCTTTTTCCGAAAATCGCGCATGTACTCCTCATCTAGTAACGTGCTTGTTACAATCATGGCGTCTTCCACGTTTGCAAATTTACTAAACGAAACTTCCCCAAACTTTGAATGATCGGTCAATACATAGGTTTGACGAGATCGCTTCATAGCATTCTCTTTTATAAAAGCCTCTTCTGGATCAGGAGTTGTATAGCCATCATGAAGGCTTATGCCATTTACTCCAATGAAAGCCTTGTCAAATCGAAACGATTCAATGGTTTGGATTGCAGAACGCCCAACAAAGGCTCGTGTACCAGACTTCACGTATCCCCCAACCACATGGGTTTCAATTCTGGAATCAATAAGCAACGAGATGTTCGTTAAACCATTTGTCACGACCACAATATCTTTGTCTTTCAAAAAGGGAATCATTTCAACTGTGCTTGTTCCTGCGTCAAGAAAAACACAATCTCCCTCTTCTACAAACGATGCAGCCAATTCAGCAATCTTTCTCTTTTCATGACTGTTTTTGATTGTTTTTTCTTCGACTGTTGGCTCATCTAATTTCTTTTGAAAAAGTGTTGCACCACCATGAATACGCTTTAATTTCTTCGCTTGTTCTAGTTCAGTCAGATCTCTTCTTATCGTTGATTCAGAGGCATTGGTTTCATCTACAAACTCTTGAATTTTAACAGTACCTCTTTCTTTTAATAGAGAGAGGATCATTTGATGTCGTTCCAACGTGAGCACTTTCATCACCTCACCTTATTTACAATCATAGTATACATTCAAATTCGATCAAATTCAATCAAATTCAATCAATCGTCACAAAAAAAAGTAAGCGCTATCCATTTTTTAGGATAACCCTTCAAAAAATAGATATGCTAAAAAGCCCAACGTCTGCTGGGCTTTTCTAGTTCACTATGATTTCTGTCCACTTTCAATTTCTTCAACCAACATCGATAACTCGGTCCACCGTTCAATGGTTTCTTCTAACTGTTGCTCGAGCTTTTCCTTCTCTTTCATTTTCTCTTGTATAACCCCATAGTCACTACCAGCAGCCGCAATGTCCTTCTCAACCGTTTCGATTTTCTCTTCAAGGTTCGTAATTTTATCTTCAATTTGATTCCATTCTTGCTGGTCTTTATAGGAAAGCTTTTTCCGAGGTTCTTTTTTAGCTAGTTCCTTCTGGCGCACCTCTTCTTTCCCTATTGCTTTTTCATTTTCCCATTTACTCTGTTTTTCTGTTAAATAATCGGTATAGTGCCCTTGAAATCTAGATACGATTCCATCACCTTCAAATACAAGAAGATGATCGACAACACGATCTAAGAAATAACGATCATGAGAGACCGTAATCACGACGCCTGGAAATTGGTCCAAATAATCCTCTAAAACCGATAGAGTCTCCGTATCCAAGTCATTTGTCGGCTCATCTAAAAACAAAACATTCGGTTCTGTCATTAACACTTTTAACAAGTATAACCGTCTTCGTTCTCCACCTGACAGTCGGCGAATATACGTATATTGCGTAGATCTCGGAAAGAGGAATCGCTCTAACATTTGCTCAGCTGTAATCACTTGTCCGTCTACTGTATAAACGACTTCTGCGACTTCTTTGATATAGTCAATCATTCGCAAGTCGCCATCTATTTCTTCATCTTCTTGTGTATAATAACCAATTTGGACGGTTTCACCTGTTGTAATTTCCCCTTGGTCTGGTGCGATGCGGCCTGCTAACATGTTCAGCAACGTCGTCTTTCCACTTCCGTTAGGACCTACAATCCCGAGGCGTTCTCCTTTTACAATTAGATAATCAAGCGACTTAATCAACGGCCGATCGTCGAACTCCTTCGTCACGCGTTCAAGCTCAATTACCTGCTTTCCTAACCGCTTTGACCCAATCGCAAAATCAAATTCGCCCCGGCTAGAAAAACTTTCTTCCTCTTTTAATGCTTCCACTCTTTGAATTCGAGCTTTTTGTTTCGTCGTTCTTGCTTTTGCTCCGCGTTGTAACCAAGCGATCTCCCGGCGCAAAATGTTCGCACGTTTTTGATCCCTTTGTGCCTCTTGTTGTTCTCTTTCTGCTTTTTTCTCAAGAAACGTCGCATAATTTCCAACATATTTAAAAAGCCTTCCTTGATCTAACTCATACATATGGTTCGTTACTCGATTTAAAAAATAACGATCATGTGTGATCAGCAAGATCGAGCCTTTGTAATTAGAGAGAAATGTCTCGAGCCACTCAATGGTTTCATGATCAAGGTGGTTCGTCGGCTCATCTAAGAGCAGCAAATCTGCTGGTTGAATCAATGCCTTCGCGATGGCAACACGTTTTTTCTGACCACCGGATAATTGCTTGATTTTTGCCTCAAAATTCGTAATTCCAAGTCTTGAAAGAATCGTTTTGGCTACTGTGTTAGCTTCCCACGCATCAAGTTCATCCATTTTTTGCTGCCATTTCATATATTGTTTCTGAGATTCACTGCTTTCTGGATTTTTTTCAAATAATAATAAACTCTGTTCGTACGCTCGCATCGTTGACATTACTTTTGATTCACCATAATAAATTTGTTCCATTACAGTGAGGTCGTCTTGTAACTCTGGTTGTTGTGGCAAATATTCGATTTGAAAATCATTCGCATGTATTTGCTCACCTTTATCGGCTGATTCAATTCCAGCTAGGATTTTTAAAAGAGTTGATTTTCCTGTTCCATTTACACCAATAAGACCAATTCGTTCTTTTTCACCGATTGTAAATGACAAGTGATCAAATAATGTTTTGTCTCCATACGTTTTCGTTAGTCCTTCTACTTGTAGCATACTCATCTTTTTTCCGCCCTTTGTGTTTTACTTATGTTCCTATTTTAGCGTAACATTCCTTGTCTTGCATCTACTTGCGACGTTTTTGAATACGTTGTTGGGATTTAGCGGTTACCCCTTTCTATGTTCGTTCCATTGCGCTGCAGCACTCGCTTTCCTCGGGGAGGTGTCGAGCCTCTACCTGAGGCCACTGAAAAAGTGCTCGTTTACTTTGGACTTGAAAGGGAGCTTTGCCCTCGCTCCCGGGATGGGGGGCACGCTTTCCGCAGGCGGGCGTTGAACTAACCGGCTCCGCCGGTGGATTTCAACCTGCCCTTCCCTCCTGCAGGAGTCGGCCTCCCCATCCCGTCCGCTTTGTTGAGAGGAACGATAGAAATTACCTACTCTAACAATCTTAAAACGAATAAAGGTATCATCGTTGTTGCCACACTCACACATACAAAAGCTCATTTTAGTTGGTTTTTTGCTTGAGAGTTTGAAAAGCTGATACTAGCAGGGGAATGACACGGAGACTCCTGCGGGAGCAGTGACCCACGTGTGAGACCCCGCAGGCGACAGCCGAGGAGGCTCACCGGGCACCCGCGGAAAGCGGAGTGTCATTCCCCTGCGGCTGGTTACCCGGTGAATATGTGACGAAAACAAAAAAGAAAGTGCTCCAAAATCATGAGACTCGGAACACCTCCTCTATACACTTACAAAAAAGCTAATAACCTCTTTCCTGATAAAAATAATTCGGCTTCATAATTTCATCTTCATAATCTTTATGAAAGATATGCGTTGCGGCAGAGGACATCGGGGGAATTAGCCAGGACCATGTGCCTGTTAGTTTTCTTCCTTGTCCTTTTTCTCTTTCTTCAAACTGTTTAAATTGCTTTGCAGCCGTATGATGGTCAACAATGCTCACTCCTGCTTTTTTAAACGAATGAAGCACAGCTGCGTTTAATTCAACGAGCGCACGGTCTTTCCATAATGTTGAATCTCTCGTTGTATCATATCCGAGTAGAGAAGCAATCTTTGGAAGCATGTTGTATCGTTTTTGATCAGCTAAGTCCCGAGCTCCAATTTCCGTCCCCATGTACCAGCCATTAAATGGAGCCGCTTCATAGGTAATACCTCCAACTTCTAATTTCATATCAGAAATAAAAGGAACACCGTACCACCGCATTTGCAGAGAGGAAAGTTCCTCTTCTGTCGGATGGTGAATGTCCACTTCTAACACGTACTCTTTTGGAATTTCAAACAGTTTTGGCTTTTGTTCTTTTATTTGGATGACTAATGGCAATACATCATAAGGGGTTCTATCCCCTTTCCAACCAAGAGACTCACAAAACTGCGTAAAATGAATGGAATCCGGATCTCCAATGACTCCATCTTCCGTTTCATAGCCAGCATACCTTACCAATTGATGATTTAGTATTCGTACAAAACCTGACTTAAAAACCGTAATGGTCGGAATGATTTTCCCTTGATTTGTCCCATATTGGAGATGAAAAACAGAGCATCCGCGATCTCTTCTTCTGTTGTGAGAGATCTCTCATCGAGCACATGCATCGATTCCCAAAATAACCGACCAATACAGCGATTGCTGTTTCTCCAAGCCATCCGTGCCCCATGAGCTAGTTCTTCATATGTATGAATATATGTACCTGTTGCTTTGATTTCTTCGTATACTTCATCTAAGCGTTTTTCATATTCGTCGCTACTTTTTCCTAATTCTTGATAGCGCGTTTGCAAAAACGTTTTCGCTTCAAGTTCTAACATACCAAACACCTCATTCGATAGTCCTTGTTCCTTCAAGAGCATTGAAAAAGGTGAAAATCAACCTTTTCTGTGCGCTCTGTTCTTAGTGTAGGCGAGATCGCTTATTTTACCAACTATTACGGCTACTTTTTCAAAAAAAAGACATGTTGTCTATAACAACATGCCTACTTAGAGAGAAGCTCTTTGATATCATCTTCTATTTTTTCCGGTGAAACCGTCGGTGCGTATCGCTCTACTACATTCCCATTACGGTCGATTAAGAATTTTGTGAAGTTCCATTTTATTTCTGAACTTAAAACACCTTTTTTCTCTTTCTTTAAATATTGAAATAGAGGATGTGCATGACTTCCATTCACGTTCACTTTAGCAAATAAAGGGAATGTTACACCAAAATTGATCTGACATGTCTCCTCCATTTGTTGATCCGTAACAGGCTCTTGATTCATAAATTGATTACAAGGAAATCCTAGGACAACGAACTGTTCCTCATGATAACGCTGATACAATTCTTCTAGCCCTTTAAACTGCGGAGCAAGACCACACTTTGTGGCTGTATTGACAATAAGCACAACTTTTCCTTTATACAACTCAAGACTTACTTCTTCGCCATTTGGCTTTGAAACCGTAAAATCATGTACACTCATTAAAACACACCATCCCTTCATTACAGCTAGTATACTGAAGCGAATAGAAAAGCACTACAAAAATGCTCTTTCTGTGTTATTTCATCCGTCTGGCAAAATCGACAAACCGAAACTTATCTGGACGGTGTCTTGATTCGGTATACTGAAACAATGTTGTATCTTCAAGATACACATGACTTTTGACTACCACGATCGTATCGTACCCTTTAAGGTCCAGGAGATCACGATCTTCATTAGTTGGCGGTTCAACGGTTATTTCTTTTTTGGCAAAACTGATCGTCAACCCTAACTCCTGTTCAATATATTCGTAAATGGAGTGCTCACAAATTTCTCGGGTTAATCCGGGAATCACGGACGATAAAAGATAATCTTTATCCAAAATGATTTTTTCATGATCAATTTCACGTACACGCTTTACTTCCCAAATCAGTTCCTGTTCTTTTAATTGAAAATGGTCTAAAAGATGTGAACTCATTTGTTGTTCGGTTAGTTGAATCACGTCTGTTCTTGCCCTTTTTCCCATTTTATTTGCCAATTCATGAAAACTAACTAACCCTGATATTGGAAAATTTATTTTCTTCACATCCAGAACAACAGAACCTTTTCCTTGCATTTTTTGAATATACCCATGTTCTGAGAGCAATTTTAATGCTTTGCGAATCGTTTCTCTAGATGCTTCATACGTCACAGCTAGTTCGTTTTCAGAAGGAAGCAGCTCAGAAGCTTGTAATATTCCATCTTGAATTTGTTGTGCTAACTCATCATAAATGATTTGAAATTTGCTTTTATTCATCATACCACCCAGCTAAAGTGTACCACGATTACTTGCTGTAATAAACGAGTGACTCATAAGGACGTAGCTTAATTTCATTTTCTATTACCTTATTTGCCTCGTCATAGTTCGCTAAAAGAACCTTACTATCAGCTAAATCCTTTTTCCACTCATCTGGCACAGCAAACGTCGCTTCTTCCCCGTAAAAATTATTAATGACTAATGCTTTTTCATCGCCATTGACACGCTCATATACAAAAAGCTTTTTATCATCCTCTACAAGTAGACGATACGTTCCTTCCGTAAACAGAGCATACTCTTTTCTAAGTTGTATCAACTTTTTATAGTGATAAAATACAGATGATGGATCAGCTACAGCTTGTTTTGCATTGATTTCTGTATAGTTAGCCGCTACCGGAATCCAAGGCGTACCAGTGGTGAACCCAGCATTTGCTTCATCGTTCCACTGAACAGGAGTACGGGAATTATCACGAGATTTTCGTTTGATGATCTCCATGATCTCGTTATCTTCCATTCCTTTTTCCTTCATAATGTGATAATAATTTAGCGTTTCAACATCGCGGTAGTCTTCAATTGACTCAAAACCAGGGTCCGTCATCCCAAATTCTTCACCTTGGTAAATATACGGTGTTCCTTGCATAAGGTGAATCGTGGTTGCTAGCATTTTTGCTGACTCTTTATGGTAGGTTGTATCATTTCCGTAGCGTGTTACGACTCGCGGTTGATCATGGTTGCACCAGAATAACGCATTCCACCCTCCCCCTTTACTCATTTCCACTTGCCACTTGGTTAGAATTTGCTTTAAAGCTTGGAAATCAAATTCACCAATTGCCCATTTCTCTCCATTCGGATAGTCAACCTTCAAATGGTGAAAATTAAAGGTCATGCTTAATTCGTTACTCTTTGGATTCGTATACTGGATGCAATGCTCAATAGATGTTGATGACATTTCTCCGACTGTCATACTATCGTATTTCGATAGCACCTCTTGATTCATTTCCTTCAAAAATTCATGGACTCTTGGGCCATCTGTATAAAATTTACGTCCGTCCCCCGGAGCAACACTGCCATCATCATTTGGGAATGATTGATCCTTTGAAATTAAGTTGATCACATCAAGCCGGAAACCATCAATTCCCTTTTCAAACCAGAAGTGCATCATGTCATAAACATGCTTGCGTAACGTTTCATTTTCCCAATTGAGATCTGCTTGTGTTACATCAAATAGATGCAAGTAGTATTGACCTGTTTTTTCATCATACTTCCATGCATTCCCACCAAATTTCGATTGCCAGTTCGTTGGTTCTTCTCCATCTACAGGATCTTTCCAAATATAAAAGTCACGATACGGATTATCTTTTGATTGCTGTGATTGCTTAAACCACTCATGCTCTGTTGAAGTATGGTTCACAACCAAGTCCATAATAAGTTTCATACCACGAGAGTGAGTTTCTTCAAGCAATTGATCAAAATCATTCATCGTCCCGTATTCTTCATGGATCGAATAATAATCGGAAATATCATATCCATTATCTTTTTGAGGAGATGCGTATACCGGTGTTAGCCACAGAACATCCACCCCTAGCTCTTTTAAGTAATCTAGCTTCTCGATGATTCCTTGTAAGTCACCTATTCCATTTCCTGTTGTATCATTGAAACTCTTTGGGTAGATCTGATAAACAACAGACATTCTCCACCATTCGTTCATTTCAAAACACCTTCCTTACATGCCAGTAGTATCTTCTCTTGTTTAGTATCTTCACTTTTGTCTAATAAATCATAGTCTGACAAAATGAATCAAAAACTGTTACTTGTATATACAAGTAACTTTACTTTGTTTTTCGTTTCATTTCAACCATAACTTACAAAAAAAGCACACCAAATGATGTGCTTTTTGCTGTCTATTTTTTTACGGTTACGACTAATAAATCTGTTTCTGCTCTTGTAGCATCTTGTTTTTTGCTTTTCTCCATGGCTTCAACCACTTCATCCGTGTTTGTCACGATGATCGGAGTAATCGTACTTGCAGCTTTTTCACGAATAATATCAAGATCAAAAGCGATTAATTTATCGCCTCGCTTTACTTTGTCACCCGCTTTAACGAAAGCCTCAAAACCTTCCCCATTCAAGTTTACGGTCTCTAAACCAATATGAATTAGAACCTCTACACCTGATTTCGTTTTAATCCCTACAGCATGCTTCGTTGGAAAAACTTGAACAATTTCTCCATCAACAGGACTGACTACTTCTCCTTCTACTGGATCAATGGCCATTCCATCGCCCATCATTTTTTGAGAGAACACTGGATCAGGAACCTCTGAAAGTTCAAGAATTTTCCCTGTTAATGGTGCACTTACTGTTTCTACTGCTGGTTCTTTTTTCCCAAATAGACTTTTTAACACACTATACACCTCTTTAAGAAAACAAAGCTGCCCGCTCCCCTCTCTTACAAGAAGTATTTAGACAGCCTCATTTCACTTTATTTATTTTCCTAAACGCTTATATGCGTTAATACCCATCTTAGTTTTTGCTAAAACCATCGTTAATATGATTGGAACAACAATGGCAACGAGCATCGAAACAGCAAACACTAGCATGTGATGCACCTGAATGGACAAGATCCCAGGTATCCCACCAACACCGATTGAGTTAGCCATTACTCCACTTCCAACGGAGATAATCGCTGCTAACGCAGAACCAACCATAGCTGCAAGGAACGGGAATACATATCGTAAGTTTATCCCAAACATCGCTGGTTCAGTAACACCGAGATAACAAGAGATCGCAGCTGGTACAGACACTTGCTTCTCTTTTTCATCTCTTCTGTTTAAGATAATCATCGCTACAACAGCTGAACCTTGTGCAATGTTCGATAAAGCAATCATCGGCCATAAATTCGTACCACCAAATTCACTCATTAGCTGTAAGTCTATTGCATTTGTCATATGATGCAGCCCTGTAATAACTAGTGGCGCATAAACAAATCCAAATAGTGCAGCAAATAACCAACCAAATGCTGATGTTAAACCCGAATAAACAACATTAGAAATCCAAGAGCCAATCGTCCAACCAATCGGTCCTAACACAACATGTGCAACCAAAACAGCAGGAATTAAAGCAAAGAATGGAACAAAAATCATGGATACTACACTTGGAATGACTTTACGTAATCCTAACTCTAAATAAGCTAGAACAAAACCGGCTAAAATAGCTGGAATAACTTGTGCTTGATATCCAATCATATCCACTTGCGCAAATCCAAAATCCCAAGCTGGAATCGCATCTGAACCTGGTACACCGTATGCATTTAATAGCTGCGGAGACACGAGCGTAATCCCTAATACAATCCCAAGGATTTGCGTTGTTCCCATTTTTCTTGAGATAGCCCATGTAATCCCAACAGGCAAGAAGTGGAATATCGCTTCACCAATCAACCATAAAAACGAGTGAACACCAGCCCAGAATTGAGAAACTTCTACTAGAGTCTGTGTTCCACCATTCATCATGTTAATTTCGCCAATTACATTTCTAAAACCTAATATAAGACCCCCAACAACAAGCGCAGGAATTAATGGCGTAAAAATATCCGCAAGATGTCCGATTAAACGTTGTAATATATTCATGTTTTGTTTTGCTGCTTGCTTTGCTTCATCCTTCGAAGTATCACCAACTCCAGCTATCGCTGTAAATTCATTATAAAAAGAAGCAACTTCATTTCCAACGATCACTTGAAACTGACCAGCTTGAGTGAACGTTCCTTTCACAATGTCAATCTCTTCTACTTTTTTAATATCTGCCTTTTTCGGATCGTTTAATACGAACCGCATTCTTGTCGCACAGTGAGTAACAACAGAAATGTTTTCACTTCCTCCCACGTGTTCGAGCAACTGTTTGGCAGCATCCGTATACTTGCTCATTTTTTATCCCCCTTTTAGGTGCATCTTACAACTATTTGTATATACAAGTTTAATTGTTTGCGTTTTCATTCTAACTTGTATGTACAAGTGTGTCAACACTAATTTTTTGATTTTTTTTAGCCCTAGCTCTCTTAACACGAAGTATTGCAATCATTAACTTATTTTGTGACGTTTCAAAAGTTCTATTCATTAAAAGAGGTGCCTGACCAAGTAGTTTCGATTACATAAATAAGGGGCTATCTCAAAAGTCTATTTAAGACCTTTGAGATAACCCCAAACCAAAATTGATATTCTCTTACAGACGGTTTTCTCTTAACAGCACATTAACATTTATTTTTTTACAGATCGTGACATAATGCAAGCATGTCAACAACACGGCAGACATATTCATCCCTAAAATGATTCCGTCCATTTGCAAATTTGGATTAGACCCTAATACGTACATCATTCCAAATGAAAAGACCGTTGAATAAAGTGCATGAATAAAAGCATCTTTTACAAGTCCTAATCCAATTAAATAGGCTTGCATCGGAATCACAAAAAAATGGAATAAAAAGTACGGGACTAACAACTGCAAGTAACGAACAGCTGGTGAGTTTTCAAAGAAGAGACTCGTTAGTGGCTCTGCAAAAAAGTAGAAAGTGGCCGCTGCCGGTATTCCATAAGCAGCAGTAACGAGCATCACCTTTCTCAAAAGAGTTTGCAATCTGTCTGTATCTTTTTTGGCATACGCCTCTGACACTGTAGGGATCAAAACAATTAACAAGGAATGGGCAATAAATGCCGGAAAAAAGCCGATCGTAAAGGCAACCCCAGCCATCTTTCCATACTGAACCATGGCAAGTGTATCGACCATTCCAGCTTTGACTAACGTTTCTTTAATAAAAAATGGTTTCACGGCAAATGTAGCCGCATGGAAAATTCGAAGCCCTGTTGTTGGTATCGATACTTCTAACAACGTTTTTCGAACTTTGCTTCCTGACAAATGCGCTCTTGGTTCGCGTTTTAATTGACGCATATGAATGAGAAAGGCTACAAATAAAAAGCTTAACACTAAAAATTCACTCGCAATTAATGTACACAACGCGACTAACAAAGCTACATCTGCTTCAAAAGTGGTGAACATAAATAATACGACTAACAAAACTAATTGACCCGCACGACGAAGGAAATTAGCAAAAGCGATTTTCCCCATCTTCTGTGAACCCATGAAATACCCTCTAGCCACGGATGAAAATGCAATAACTGGGATTAATAAAATAAATAACCACGGAACTAATGGGTGATAACGATCAAATACCGGGATCATCGGAAGAAGCCATATGGCTAATAACGAAAAGACAACGGTACAAATCGTTGCAAATTTCAAAGCATGTATCAACATACTACGATGGAAAATAACACTTTTCTCCGCTACAAACTTAGAGATTGAAATGGGCAATTCTAAGCTTGCAATTACAACAATGAAGAGAATGGTAGGCAAAATAGACATATAGAGTCCAAGGCCTTCTTCCCCCAACTCCCTAGCCAAAATCATGTTAATTAGAAATTCTATACACTCACCTATAAATGCAACAACGATTAACAACACGGCACTTTTAAAAAACGTATTCATTGTTTCTCTCCTCACATCCTGTCCCTAATTTATATGAGACAAGTTGCTAAAATATGGTGAGAAAAAACAAAAAACCCAAGATCATTTTAGTCTTGAGTTTACAAATAAGATCTTTTATTTCATTGCTGCTGAAGCAGCTTCTAACCGAGCTGTATGACTCTCGGCAATTGGGAGCATGATCGTCACTTTCGTTCCAACATCTAGATTGCTCTCATATCTTAATGTACCGCCCATTTCTTGTATGATTCGAAAAGACACCACCGTTCCAAGACCTGTGCCCTTTTCTTTTGTTGAGTAAAAAAGCGTTCCTATTTTTGCTAATTGATCTGGTGTCATCCCTTTACCATTATCAGTAATGACTACACTCACAACCGTTTCATTCTCTTGTACCTCAACTGTCACTTCCCCTTTTTCAGGAGTCGCTTCGATCGCATTTTTAATGATATTGATTAACACTTGCTTTAACTGATTTTTATCAATGTGAATGAACGTTTGTTTCGGTAATGAATGAATGGACAACGCAACATTTTCCTTCAGTGAATAAGGAGATAAAAAGCTAAAAATTTCATTAATGATTTGATTCACCTCAACAACTTGAACATGTTTAAATTGAGGTTTAGCAAAATTTAAGTAATCACTGATAATCTCCTCAGCTCGGTTCATTTCACACAGAGCAATGTTAAAGTACTCTTTTTTCTTTCCCGTTTCGTCTTTTTGCATTAATTGCAAAAACCCTTTAACGACCGTCAATGGATTTCGAACTTCATGAGCAATCGAGGCTGCTAGTTCACTAATTGCATTTAACTTAGCCGCTTTTTCCATTTCTGCTTCAATTCGTTTTTTCTCCAATAACTGCTCTAAAAGCAAAGTAGCAAATCCCACCGCAATGACAATGGCAGCAGTGAACACTAAAATATAAAAGATAAAGTGACCGTACTGTTTATGCAGATCTCCAATCAATTCTAAATAAATCGTTAACAATGCTAATTCTATAATAGCTACATAAAAACTTAGCTTTATAGCATACATCACTCGTTCCCACTTCATATCGAGCCTATTAAACTTTTTAGCAAGGAAATAATAAACGATAGATGTAGAGAGAATGACAGCATACCCTACAAATAGTTGATCTCCACCAATAACCGTCCTTAAAATAAGCAACAATCCACAAATCGACCAGCCCGCTTTAGGTCCAGCATAGAAAAAGGCTAACATGATTAGAACATAACGTAAATCCCAATGCATTCCCTGTTCCTCAAAAGAAAAAAACATACATATGGAAGCAGAAATGCCTAATAGAACCGTCAAAAAAACCTTTAATTGTTTTTCTTTCCGGTCATTGAGTAGAAGTGATACAACTAATATTGGTATTAAAACAACTAACACATGCAATAGAAGTTTTTCAGCAATCATATAGAGGCTCCCCATCATTTGAGTCACTTTGCTTGACTCGATTATGTAATTCCATTATTCGACATTTTTATGACTAATCCTGCAAAATATCTTAAATAGTATAAAAAAATGAAAAACAAAAAATGTCCCACCAATTTCTGGTAGAACATTTAGACTATTAAGCTAAAATATCTTGTATTGAATCGGTAAGTGCTTGAGTCACAACAGACATTTCCTCATCGTTAATAATAAGGGGCGGTGCGATCGTCAAGACATTATTATAACCAGCTACCGTTGCACCATTCTTTCCGATAATGACCCCTTTTTCTTTACATCTTCCAATGATTTTATTAACGACTTGAACATCTATTGGTTGTTTTGTTTCTTTGTCCTCCACTAACTCAATTCCGATCAGCAATCCTTTCCCGCGAATATCTCCCACTTTTGGATGCTCTGCGAGTTTCATGTTAAGCATTTCAAGCATGGTTTCTCCAACTACTTTCGCTCTTGTAAACAACCCTTCCTTTTTCATGATTTCAAGATTTTTTAGAGCTACTGCACATGCAGCTGGATTCCCCCCAAATGTATTCACATGCCTAAAATATTCATATTCTTCCGTACCTTTAAAAGCATCATAGATTTCTTTTTTCACCGCCGTTACCGACAAAGGTAAATAGGCGCTCGTAATTCCTTTTGCCATTGTAATGATATCTGGCTTCACTCCATAATGCATAAATCCAAATGGCTCCCCCGTTCTTCCGAAGCCACAAATAACTTCATCTACAATGAGTAGCGCTCCTTTTTCTCGGCAAACGTCGTGTACGGATTGTAAATAGTCCTCCGGCGGCATTAAGATACCTCCACCCGTTATAATCGGTTCCATAATAACGGCAGCAACGGTTTCCTCTAACTCCCAGACCATCATCTGTTCAATCGCTTTTACTTCCTCTCTTTCTCTTCCTACTTTAGAAGAGTCTACAGGAGAACGATAAGAGTCTGGCGGTGGCACATGTAAAAAGCCAGATGCAAAAGGCTCATATTTATATTTACGCTGAGCTTGCCCTGTAGCAGCTAAAGCACCCAGTGTGTTTCCATGATACGACCTGTACCTTGATATAATTTTTGATCGATTGGTTTCACCTTTTTGTTGATGATATTGTCTTGCAATCTTAAAAGCTACTTCATTTGCCTCCGAGCCACTGTTTGAATAGAAAAAAACATACTCGCCACCTAACATCTCATTTAGCTTCTCTGCTAGTTCAATTGCCGGTGTATGACTATGTGTAAGAGGAAAGTAAGCAAGTTTTTTCATTTGT
This sequence comes from Halalkalibacter wakoensis JCM 9140, assembly GCF_000513095.1. GTDB lineage: Bacteria > Bacillota > Bacilli > Bacillales > Bacillaceae_D > Halalkalibacter > Halalkalibacter wakoensis. The sequence continues at coordinate 47,054 of NZ_BAUT01000018.1, read as the reverse complement.
TCAAAAGCAGCCTCTGCCAATTCTTCACGCCCATAACCGATGTTTACACACCAAAGCCCTGACATCGCGTCTAAATATCGATTTCCTTCCTCATCCGTTACCCAAACCCCTTTAGCTTGTTGAGCAATTAATGTATTGTTTGGGTTATATGGTTTCATCGCGTGCCACACCAATGCTTCATCTTTCTTTTGAGTCGCAGTTGTTTCCTCTGTTTTGGACATCATGATCCCTCCCTACCTTTCTATATCTTATTGATATTCAGTTCTTTTTAGACACCATTCTTCAACAGATTCAGTCAACCAAAAAAATAATAAGTATGTAAAAGTTTTAGAGGGAACAAAACATAAAGAACCATGAAATGCCTTAGAAAAAGAGGTGTCTAAAGATTGCTCTTTTATCGACACCTCCAGAACGATTACATGCTTTTTTCTGTTTGATCTTGAATCATTTTCGTAACAAAGTATTTTCTTGCTTCAGCCGTTTTAATATGAAGCTGGATAAAGTCATTCTCTTTCCCAGAAATGACCTGAGAAAAGTCAACGAATGCCCCACTTAAATTCTCTATAACCCTTTTAATTTCATAGCCTCGCTCAAACAAAAGATCTATCTTCTCTTTTTCATCTATGAACTGTTGATAATCAGACAAACCTTACACCTCCACTTGAAGAGACGTTTTCATAGGTAATGAATCAGACGTTCCAAACTTTTGACGTTTAATATATTGTCCGTCTCCTTCCGTTCCAACGAACGCTTTTTCCCGTATCACAAATTCCCCACGTGACAACACACTGACCGGTTCGCCCGTTATGTTCATTCCTTCAAACGGATTGTAGTCGACCGCCATATGATGTGTGGAAGCTGAAATAACACGCTCAATGGTCGGATCAAATAAAACTAAATCTGCATCTGCACCAACTGAAATTGTTCCTTTTTTAGGAAACAAGCCAAATAGTTTTGCTGCTCTCGTTGATGTTAAGTCAACAAACTGTTGAAGCGAAATTCTCCCTTTTTTTACGCCCTCTGAAAATAAAATACTGACCCGGTCTTCAATAATTGGGCCTCCGTTTGGTATTTTTGTAAAATCACCTTTACCCAAATCTTTTTGACCAACAAAATCAAATGAACATTGATCCGATCCTAATGTTTGAAGATGTCCAGCCTTTAAAGCATTCCAGAGAGCTTCTTGATGAGATTTTTCTCGTAAAGGTGGCGACCAAACATATTTAGCTCCTTCAAAATCAGGTTTTTCTAAATACGTTTCATCAAGAACGAGATACTGCGGACACGTTTCTCCGTATACTTGAATTCCCTTTTGTCGCGCTTCTGTTATTTTCTCAATGGCTTCTGCACACGAAACATGAACAACATACAGCTGTGAATCCGCTAATCCCGTCAACTGTGCAGCCCGCCCAGTTGCTTCTCCTTCTATTTCAGACGGACGTGTTTTGGCATGATAGATTGGATCGGTTTGACCATTAGCTAGAGCTTGTTTCGTTAAGTATTCAATTACGTCGCCATTTTCGGCATGAACCATCACCAGACTACCTAAATCTTTGGCAGCAACTAACGTCCGGAACAATGTTTCATCGTCAGCTTGAAACACATTTTTATAGGCCATAAACACTTTGAAAGAGGTAATCCCTTCATCATCAATAACAGATGGCAGCTGCTCTAATACTTGATCATTGATTTCTCCAATCATTAAATGAAAGCTATAATCAATAACGGCTTTGTCTTGAGACTTAGCATGCCAACGATCAATTGCAGCTTGCAGAGGTTCCCCTTTATTCGTTAAGCAAAAATCAATGACGGTTGTTGTTCCACCAAATGCCGCCGCTTTTGTTCCGGTTGCAAAGTCATCCTTTGACACCGTTCCACCAAATGGCATTTCCAAATGAGTATGTGGATCAATTCCACCAGGGAACACATACAATCCGGTTGCATCGATCACTTCTGCTCCATCTTCGGGCAAATTTTTACCGATGGCTGCAATCGTTCCTTCTTCAATTAATAAGTCAGCTACGTATTCGTCTGATGCCGTTACGATCGTTCCATTTTTTATCACTTTTTTCAATGAGATCCCTCCATTAGGCTTTTACGGTTGTTGATTTACTAACGATGGCTTGACGTTCGTTCCATGTCATCGACGGCAACCCTGTTTTCACTTCTACCATGTCAATTGCCCCATCTACTGGACAGACGATTGAACATAAATTACAGCCAACACAATCTTCTTCTCTCACTTGCAAATAACTTTTTCCTGATGGATCTTTTAACATATCAATGCATTGGTGCGATGTGTCTTCACAGGCGATGTGGCACTTATTACAGTTAATACATGTATCTGGATTGATTTTGGCCACTATTTTGTGATTCAGGTCCAAATCTCCCCAATCGGAAAAACGCGGTACGGATTTACCAACTATTTCACTTACTGAAGAGAGACCTTTTTCCTCTAGATAATTTGATAGACCATCAATCATGTCTTCAACAATTCGGAATCCATGATGCATCGCCGCTGTACAAACTTGAACATTAGACGCACCCATAAGCATGAATTCTACGGCATTTTTCCAATCAGAAACCCCACCCATTCCTGAAATTGGAACCGATACGCGTGGATTTCTTGCACATTCTGCGACCATGTTTAAAGCAATTGGTTTAACAGCCGGTCCACAATATCCTCCATGCGCTCCTTTTCCTGCGACGTGCGGGATTGTATTCCATGAATCAATATCAACGCCTGCTAAACTATTAATCGTATTGATCATACTGACCGCATCGGCTCCACCTTGAACAGCCGCCTCTGCTGTCACTGTGATATCTGTTATATTCGGAGTCAATTTGACAATAACAGGGGTCTGTGCCACTTCTTTAACCCAATAGGTTTGCCTCTCAACAAGTTCAGGCACTTGTCCGGAAGCAGCACCCATTCCTCGTTCAGCCATTCCATGCGGGCAACCGAAGTTGAGCTCTAAGCCATCTACCCCTACCGCTTCCACTCGTTTGACGATCTCATGCCATTTTTCTTGTTGTGGCTCTACCATGAGTGAAGCAATAATTGTATGATTAGGAAATTGTTTTTTTGTTTCCGCAATTTCTTTTAAGTTCACTTCAAGCGGACGGTCTGTAATTAACTCAATGTTATTAAAGCCTGCTACTCTTTGGCCATTAAAGCTTACAGCAGCAAATCGTGAAGAAACATTTAAAATAGGATCTCCTAACGTTTTCCAAACGGCGCCACCCCAACCAGCTTCAAATGCTCGTTGTACTTGGTATCCAGAATTTGTTGGTGGCGCTGATGCTAGCCAAAAAGGGTTCGGTGAAGATATGCCAGCAAAATTTGTTCGTAAATCAACCATTGAATCTCCTCCTTATGCTGTTTCACTCGCTAGTTTCATCGCTTGTGCATGGATTTGATAAGCTACTAACTTCCCTTGTTGAGCAGCCGAGACAACCATTGCTTCTCCTTGTCCCTTTCCAAAAATAACATCCCCACATGCATAGACATTTTCGTTCGACGTTTGGTAGGTTTCCTTATCAATCTCCACAACGCCATCATCATGCTTTAAGCCAAATTGTTCAATAAGGTCCACATACCGCGATTGACCAATCGCCCGAATGACTACATCGACTTCAAGGATGAATTCTGATCCTTCAATGGCGACAGGACGGCGTCTACCATCTTCACTTGCTTCTCCTAACTCCATTTTGATGCATTCAAGTCCCACCACTTTACCTGAATCATCTGTCACAATTTTTTTAGGAGACGTTAACCATCTAAATTCGACTCCTTCTTGTTTAGCAAATTCAAATTCAAATGGATAGGCAGTCATCTCTTCGGCTGTTCTTCGATACACAATTGATACATTTTCAGCCCCAAGACGCACCGAACATGTTGCAGCATCAATCGCTGTATTCCCAGCTCCGATTACCGCCACCTTTTTCCCAACATACTCGCTTGTTAATTCCTGCGATTTCGTCTCTTTAACAAAGTCGATCGCATCAAGCACCACTTTTGCCTCTTCCCCTCCAATTCCAACAAACGGTACAGAAGCCATTCCGATCGCCAGGACAACCGCATCAAACTTTTTCATTAATTCACTTGCTGATACATCAACCCCCACTTTTGTATTTGTACGAATTTCAACATCAAGACTTTTTACTTGTTCTACTTCCCAGAAGGAGACAGCTTGTGGAAGGCGAAATGAGACAATTCCATACGTATTTAATCCACCAGCTTCTTTTTCTGCCTCAAAAATCGTTACCTTATATCCTAATAGCGCAAGCTCCCGTGCAGCAGACAATCCCGCGGGACCTCCTCCAACAATCGCTACTGTTTTCCCACTTTGTCGTCCTGCTTTAAATAATACTTGTTCATTTTTCATCGCCCAATCGGTTGCATATCTTTGTAAGTTTCCGATCATAATCGGTTTTGTTGAATGATTTAAAACACATGATCCTTCACAAAGTTCTTCTGTCGGACAAACACGTGAGCAGCTTGCTCCTACTGGATTTTCCATCATAATGGTTTTCGCTGAACCTTTTAAATTCCCTGAAGCAATTTTCTTAATAAAAGAGGGAATATCAATTCCAGTTGGACAAGCCTGAATACAGGGGGCATCATAACAATAGAGACAACGACTCGCTTCCTCTAAAGCTTCTTGCTTCGAAAGACCGTTATCTACTTCCTGAAAATTCAATTGAAGCTGTTCCAATAGTGAATGGTTTTGACTCACACAATCGACCTCCTTCATGAAAATCAACAAACGAATAATAATTAAGACAATTCTGAATTTTAATGATGTGGATGATGATCAATTACTTAAATCTGGAATTTCTTTGTAATCGTATCCTAACATGTCTTGTTCTATCTGACTTTTCATTCAGAAGGTTTCCTTACAAACTTTTCAATAAATCTCTACACATATATGTGTAGAGATAAAAAAGGAAACACCACTCAAGAGATGAAAAAATAACCCTAGCAGGGGAATGACACGGAGACTCCTGCGGGAGCAGTGACCCACGTGTGAGACCCGCAGGCGACAGCCGAGGAGGCTCACCGGGCACCCGCGGAAAGCGTAGTGTCATTCCCCTGCGGCTGGTTACCCACTAACTTATGTAAGAAAATCCCTGTTTTCTGCAAGGCTAGTGTCTTACACTAACGAAAATAGGAGCGTTGTGAAGGAATTCCCCTCACTACGCTCCTTTTACTTTTAAAAACTCAAGAAAATAGCTCCGTATCCTAGCCCACCTGCAATGACAAAGGCAGGGTGAACTTTCCACTTTTCTAATAAGAAAAAGGCTGCCACTAGTAAAAACACGGTATGCCAGATTCCGGCACCTACATACGAGCTTTCTAAAAAACGGTACGTTAAAACACCTAATAAAATCGCGATTGTTGGACGTACAAGAGATGTCATGCTTTTTACTTTAGGTGAATCTTTAAACTTATATAAAATTCCTAATAAGGCAATCATCAAAATCAAAGAAGGTGCTACTGTAGCAAATACACCTATAAACGCACCGAACACTCCTCCGACCTCATACCCAATATAGCCAGCCATCTTGGTTGCAATCGGACCAGGCAATGCATTTCCAAGGGCTAATACTTCACTGAATTCTTCGACCGTCATCCATTGATACTTCGCTACTACTTCATATTCTACTAATGGGATCGATGCAGGACCGCCCCCATAACCTAATATACCAGGAATAAAAAAGGCCAAAAACAATTCCCAATAAATCATTTAATTCACTCCTCTCTGTTGTTGCTTCTGCTTTTCTTTTTGCTTATTTGGCTTCAGAAGAGCGTAAGCAAGAAGAGCCGCAATGACAATTCCAGGGTGGATATGAACAAGTTCAATCAATAAGAAACTGACAAGCAGCAGTGTCACACTAATTTTCCAACCAAGTCCTTGATTTGATTTTTTGAAAAAGTCCCACGTTAACACAGCCATCATGACGACAACAACGGGTATGACCCCACGAGTCATTCCTTCTACCCATGGTTGATCTTTAAAGGTTGTTAAGGTTGTTAACAACACAATCATCATTAAAATGGACGGAACAATGGACGAGAGTACGGCATTAATCATCCCAAACACCCCGGCTACCCGATAACCAATATATCCAGCCATTTTCGTATTAATCGGACCAGGCAACGTATTCCCAAGCGCTAAAACGTCACTAAATTCATCATCATTCATCCACTTAAATGTCTGTACTACTTCTTTATGTACAAGTGGAATTGCAGATGGGCCTCCTCCGAAACCTAAAATACCTGACCTGAAAAAAGCAATAAATAGATGCAGGTGAGTTTTCATTTATAAACCTCCAAACTTATAACTACGACAATAAACAAAAATAAAAAACTTTAATACCCCAATGCTGCTCCATCTCCGCGCGGATCGGCACCACCATGCCTCACCTTATTTTGATCAATTTGTATCGCACCTGCATGCCCCATTATGTCGGTAAACTCATCAACTAGTTCTACATCATGACCAAGTTTCTTCAATGCTTGAATCACTTCTGCCGATACTCGTGATTCAACTTTTAGACTATTTGAACTCGCGCCCCACGTTCGTCCATACAACCATCTTGGTGCTTCAATCGCTGCTTGAACATCAAACTGATAATCGATGATTCTTGTCACTAGAGCCGCTTGCGTTTGCGGCTGACCCTCTCCGCCCATCGTGCCATAAACGAGGCTAAGCTCATCATCTTTTAATAACATAGCAGGATTTAATGTATGGAACGTACGTTTATTCGGTTCTAAACAATTAATTTCCTTTTCATCAAGCGAAAAGAAGCTACCTCTATTTTGCAATAAAACTCCTGTATTCTTCGGAATAATGCCGGAACCAAAATCATGGTAAATGCTTTGAATAAAGGAGACTGCATTGCCTTCTTTATCCACAACACCGAACCAAACGGTATCCCCTTTTGGATCCAATTGCTTTTCCATCTCTTTTGATAATTGTACGTTGATTTCATTTGCTAAAGTCATCCCATGAGATTTGGACAACAAATCATCCACTGGGATGTCAACAAAGTCAGGATCCGTCAACCATTTGTCTCGATCCGCGAATGCAAGTTTCGTCGCTTCGATAAGCAAATGATAATACTCTGTTGATCCTTCTTCGATCGTTTCAAAATCAAAGTTATTCAGGATATTTAAAATAGAAAGTGATGCCATTCCTTGTGTATTCGGCGGCAAATTATAGGCTGTATGACCTTTGTATTCTACACTAATAGGGTCTACCCAGTTCGATTGGTGGTTTTTGAAATCATTTAATGTGAGCAATCCGCCGTTTTCTTGAAGATCGGCGACTATCAATTTAGCGATGTCCCCTTCGTAAAACGCTTTGCTCCCTTCATCAGCAATCTTTTGTAACGTGTTAGCCAAATCAGGCTGCTTCATGAGTTCCCCTTTTTTGTATGATGAACCATCTGCTTTTAAGAACGTTTTGCAAAATTCATCAAACCGTTGGAGATAACGAAACTCATGATCGTTCTCATCTATATTGACATTTGTCCAATGTTCTTGGCTCGGTGTAACAGCGAAACCCTCTTTTACGTAACCAATCGCGTAGTTCAAAAGGTCCTTCCATTCATGAGTACGTCCTACGTTTTCAGTTGAATACGTATAAGCCTCTCCCCATCCAGCAACAGCTCCTGGAACAGTATTAGCAGATAAATAACCACGAGCTGGAATTTTATCAAATCCTTTTTCTTTGTAAAAGGAAATAGTAGCCTGTTCTCCAGAACGTCCACTGCTGTTTAATGCTTTTACTTTTTTCGTTTTCGCATTATAAATCAACCAAAAATTGTCGCCACCGATGCTATTCATATGTGGATAGACAACTGAAATCGTCGAGGCTGCAGCAATCGCCGCCTCAATTGCATTTCCGCCATTTTGCAATACATGTAATCCCGCTTGTGATGCCAAATAATGAGGGGTCGTAATCATACCACTAGGGCCCATTGTCGTCGAACGATACCCTTGTTCACGTTTATATGTCATCAAAACCACCCTTTCTTTTTCTTTTGTAAATTACAACACAACACTTTCCAAACAAAAAGAAGTTATTTATTTAAATAATAATACAAAAAGGTCGTTTTTTTCAATATAAAATTCCGATAATTAAGAAACCTCTTTAACAAAAAGGGTAGTCGCAGCTAGATTTGCCTATGCGACTACCACATTATTACGTATTTAACTAATAGCTTTTACAGAAATGGAAACAGATAACGTTTGCTCTGCATTTCCATAATGAACGCCTTTTAACGGAGAAATATCGGCATAGTCACGACCAGTAGCTACACATATATGCTGATTTTGAGCTAGCATGTTATTGGTTGGGTCAAAGCCAATCCAACCATAGGGTGGAAAAAACACTTCAACCCAGGCATGTGTAACCGAATCACCCCGCATCGCCACATCTTCACCGGAGTATATGTATCCACTTACATAGCGAGCGGGAATCCCTTTAGAACGGCAAATCGCTAACATGACATGTGTGAAATCTTGACACACACCCGTTTTTTTACTAAACGCTTCTGCAGCCGTTGTTTTTACATTGGTTGATCCAGGCATGTATTGATACTGTTCATAAATATACGTGTTTAATCGTTTCACAAACGTATAGCGATCCACTGTATCGCTTCCTAGTTCTTCTTTTATAGACGCTAACTGATCATCAGATAATGTTGTATAATCTGTTTTCATCAAAAATTCAGCAAACCTTTGCTTAAATGACTCACTATCCATTTCAATCTCAGTCTCATTCGTCATGTTCATGTCTATTACCGGGTGATTCAGTTCAATCATAGACTTCGTTTTTACAAGTAATTCATGATGTGGAGCCCAAATGTAAAAAGTCGCAACATCATTATTCCAATAATCACGATGTTCAGAACAAAACGCTTCTGGATTAATTACTTGGTCATACGAAAGCACTTGTTGATAGTCATTAGAAAGAGGCTTAAAAATACTTTGATTAATACTTTGCCTTATTGGCATGCTGTATTGGTAATGAGTGCTTTGGAGCACTTCGTATTTCATAATGTACTGATCTCTCCTAAGTAGTAAGTATCCATAATGGCATTACCTACTTCGTCACATAATGTCTGAAGTTTTTGAAAATAGTCGTGAAGAGAAATAGAGATATCGTTAAGAGACTCGTAACTTACTTCACGTTTTAATTCATGTAACGTATCATATAGCCTTCTTGAATAATCCGTCACGCCATCAGCCTGTAATTTAGAAAAAGCATACATCATCCGTTCAGCATTAAAGTTTGCTGATCGTGGTAACGTTGCATCAAAAACCAAATAATTTACGACTTGCAGCGGTTCAATAAAAGCTTGATACTTTTGCAAATACGATTCGTACCCACTTACTGTACTTAAGACCGCACTCCAATAATGATAATTTACACTGTCTATATTATCTCGCGCTGCTATTTTTTTATGATAGTAAACATCAAGGGTTCGTGAAAGCTTACGCAACCGCTCCAAATGCTTGCCAAACATAATAAAGGAATACGAATCACCTCTTGGCATTAGACTAGTAATGATCCCTTGATATTGAAATGATTTTTCAAGAATTTTTTGAAAGAAATCGTTCAATTGTTCAATCGTCACATCTGATGTAGGAAAGTCTCGAATTTCTAAGTAGAGCTCATTAATGACTTCCCACATTTCCATCGGAATGATTTCACGTATCCCTTTTGCGTTTTCCCTTGCCAACGCAATACACGATCGTATCGAGTTAGCATTTTCTTTTGAAAAAGCTAAATAATGGATAACAGATGATCGCTTACACTGGGAATAGGACTGTTGAAATTGATCTAGGTCACCTGCTATTTTGACTAATTCTTCCCATTCATCATCTTGTTTGATCTTAAGGTTATGGTTTTCTAACATGCTGATTGTTCGTACAGATAAAAGCTTCGCAATGTTATCTGCACGCTCCATATTTAGCGATAACCAATAAAGCGAATCAGCTACTCGACTCAACATATTCTTCCCTCTTTTCTATATGTGCGACTTAATCTAGTATCCATGTATCTTTGCCCCCGCCTCCTTGAGAAGAGTTCACCACTAAAGACCCTTCCCTAAGTGCAACTCGAGTCAATCCACCAGGAACGACATGTGGAATTTCGTTTAAAACAACAAATGCCCGCAAATCAACGTGTCTTCCTTTAATGCCCTCATCTGTAAACGTCGGAGATTGAGATAAAGAAATGGTAGGCTGTGCGATAAAGGCACTAGGGTTAGCTATTACTTTACTACGGAACAAATCTTTCTCTTCCTCAGTAGCTTGAGGTCCTATTAACATGTTGTAGCCACCAGACGAATTTCTTTCTTTAAAAACCAAATGATCTAAATTAGCTAGAGCATAATCAAAATCCTCTTGTTTTGACAACTGATATGTTTTGACATTATTTAAAATGGGCTCTTCTTTTAAATAAAAACGGATCATGTCCGGAACATACGCGTATGTAGCTTTATCATCTGCGACTCCATTACCGACACCATTAGCTATTGATACATTCCCAGCTCGGTAGGCATCAATCAATCCCGGTATTCCAATTAACGAATCTTCTCTGAAAACAAGTGGATCTAAGAAATCATCATCGATACGTCGATAAATCACATCTACTTGTTTTAATCCTTTTGTTGTTTTCATATAAACGACCTGATTGTTGACAACTAAATCACGCGCTTCCACTAGTTCAATTCCCATTTCTTTTGCTAAAAAGCTATGATCATAGTAAGCAGAATTATAGACACCAGGTGTCAGAAGGACGATGGTTGGTTGTTGCTTTTTATTAGGTGCGATATATTTTAATGCAGCATGCATTTCGTGAAGCTGATTTTCCAACGATTCAACAGAGTAATCTTGAAATAAATCAGGAAATAACTTTCTCATCACAAACCGATTTTGAAACACATAAGAAAGCCCCGAAGGATTACGAATATTATCTTCTAGTACCAAATAATTTCCTTCATGATCACGAATGAGATCTATTCCAGCAATAAAAATATGATTTTTCGCTGGTACTTGAATGCCATATACTTGATGATAAAAATGAGGAGATGTTACAACTAAGTCTCTTGGAATAACCCCTTCATTTAATATGTTCTGTTCAGAATAAATATCATCTAAAAAAGCATTTAGCGCCAGCACTCTTTGCTGAAGACCTTTTTCAACTTTTGCCCATTCCTCTTTGGAAATAATCCGTGGTAAAGGATCAAAAGGCATCGTTCTTTCGGTTCCTTCCGTATTGTTGTAAACCGTAAACGTAATTCCTTGACGAAGAAAATTTTGTTGTGCTAACTGATACCTTGACTTGACCACTTCTTTATCTAGTTTTGACATATTTCATATAGTGGTTGGTAATGAGCACGAGGAGCATTTAACTCTTCAAACATCTCATCAAAAAAGCCGTTGGAAGCCGCATAATTTCTGATCAATCGGAGCACCTACCTTTGAAGTTTGCTTTAAATCATTCGACAATAACTTTAAATTACCTTCAAAATTTTCAGAATAAAGTGTAAAATAATCTTACAAGACCACACTCGATTACCCCACTCTTTTCCTTTCTCCTTGATTTTCACCCTTCTATTGGCTTTTTCAAACCATTTCCCACGTCAGAAATCTTATCAGCAACTAAAAGAAACTTTCGACATTCCTTGTTACTCTTTCTAATCAAAATTAGCAATTCTCCTCCTTTTTTGTTATGTGAGAAAAGCAAAAAAGCCATAAAAAGAGAGTAGATCTCCTTTTATGACCTATTGCACATATCATAATAATATCCTTTATGCTTCAGCAACTGTTCATGCGTTCCTTTTTCAAAGAGCTTTCCATTTTTAAGCACAATAATTTGATCGGCTTCTTTGATTGTATTTAACCGATGGGCAATAACAAAACTTGTTCGGCCTTCCATTAACCGTTTCAATGCTATTTGAATATTCATTTCCGTCATCGTGTCAATGCTACTTGTAGCTTCATCAAGGATTAACAAAGACGGGTTGGCAAGCATCACCCTCGCAATAGAAAGAAGTTGTTTTTGCCCCTGGCTAATTCCACTTCCATCTTGATTAAGCACCGTCTCATAGCCATTTGATAGCTTAGAAATAAACGAATGAGCATTAGCTTTTTTGGCCGCTTCCATTACTTCCTCATCCGACGCCTCAAGTTTTCCGTAACGAATGTTTTCTTTTATCGTACCTTGAAACAAATACGTATCCTGAAGAACAATGCCGATATGCTGACGCAAGCTGACTAATTGAATGTCGTTCAGATCGACGCCATCAATTGTAATTCTTCCTTCTGACGGTTCATAAAACCTCGATAGCAGATTGATGATTGTCGTCTTCCCGGCTCCTGTAGGCCCAACAAGAGCAACCGTTTCTCCCGCTCTTACTTGAAAACTAACATCTTCAATGGTCTTCTGATTAGCTTCATAAGAAAAGGACACATGTTCAAACGAAACATCTCCCTGAATCGAAGAGACCTGACGAGCATGGGGGTGGTCACGCTCCTCCTCTTCATCAATAATCTCAAACACTCTCTCTGCACCTGCAACTGCTGATAATAGTGTATTAAACTGATTGGCAAGATCATTTAAAGGTCTCGTAAACTGCCTTGAATATTCAGCAAAGATCACAATCACTCCAATTGTAATGAGTTGATAAAAAGCTAAGATCCCACCGATTCCTGCAATAAAAGCAAAACTGAGGTTGTTTAATACGTTCATTAATTTCGGAATAAAGCCAGAGTAAGTTTGCGCCCAAAAGCCAGCCCCTTTTAACTTTTCATTTTTCACAGCAAACGAGGCGATTACATGCTCTTCTCTAGAAAAGGCCTTAACTATTTTCTGACCTGTAATCGTTTCTTCAATATAGCCGTTCACTTCTCCTAAATGCTTTTGTTGTTCTTTGAAAAACACACTCGTTCTTTTTGTAATCCATTTTAACCCAAACACCATTAATGGAATGACCGCTAATGTGATCACAGTTAATAATGGACTTAGCCAAAGCATGACACTAATTATGCCGATAAACGTGAGAACACTCGATAAAATTTGAATCACCGAGCTGTTTAATGTTGTGCTGACATTTTCCATATCATTTGTCAATCTACTCATTAGTTCGCCATGTTGGCGTTTATCTAAATACGAGATCGGTAATTTTTGAAGACGAGTAAACAATTGCCTTCTCATTTCATAAACCGTTTTTTGAGCAATTCCAATCATGAGAAAGTTTTGAAGCCAAATGCTAATCGAATAACTGATGTAAATCAAAAACAAGTACATTAACAACTGAAGCAGCCCATTCACATTGTGAGTGACCAAAAATTCATCAATCGCCATCCCAACAAGAAACGGACCTAACAAGCTTAAAGCAGAACTAATCACAACGAACAAACCAACGATAAAAAGATGCATTCGATGCTGTGCAAGAAGCAGCCAAATTCGCCTTAACGTATTCTTCCAATCTCGAGGTTTGGCTTTCTTGTGATTATTCGGGATCGTCTCTGTTTGTTCCGTGCTTGTTAACGGAATTCTTTTATATTGAAAAGGTTTTATAAGCTGATTAGACATCTACTCTCTCCTCCTCTCTCTCTTGAGATTGAAGTATCGCTTGATACAAAGTAGATTTCTTTGCAAGTTGCTCATGTGTACCCTCAGCGATTATCTGTCCGTCTTCTAACAAGATGATTTGGTCTGCCTTTATAGCAGAACTAATTTTCTGTGTAATGAGCAAGGTTGTACATGAGTAATCTTCTAGTGCTTCCAAGAAACGCCCTTCTGTTTTCACATCTAGCGCACTCGTACAATCATCTAAGAGTAATAGTTTTGGCTTCCTGAGCAATGCCCGAGCGATCGATAGTCGTTGTTTTTGCCCTCCAGATAAGTTGACCCCTTTTTGTCCAATTTTCGTTTCATATTGATCTGGCAGTTGCTCAATTAGATCATGAATTTGTGCATGTTTTGCTGCTTCAATGACATCTTCAATTGACGCTTCTGGCTTTCCCCATTGAATGTTTTCTTTTATCGTCCCCGAAAAAAGAAACACTTCTTGAGGAACATACCCAATTTGATCTCGTAGTTGAAAAGACGAAAGATCATCTATATTGAAACTGTCTATAAAGATATTTCCTTTGTTCACCTCGTAAAGCTTTGGAATTAGTTGAACCAGCGTCGACTTCCCTGACCCTGTCGCCCCCAAAATCGCTAATGTCTTTCCTTTCTCTACGTGGAAAGAAACCTCTTTCAAAACGTCCCCCTGTGTATTTGGATACTGAAAGGAAACATGATCAAATGTTAAAGACCCTTCTAACTTCTCTAGCTCTTTTTCAAGCTGTTCGTCCTTTTGTTCCTTACCATGTTCTAATACTTCTGAAATCCGCTCAGCAGAGGCACGGGCACGTGAAAAGACAATGATGATCATCGAAAATACAGTTAAAGCCGATGTGATACGGGTCGCATAGTTTACAATCGCGACAATTTCTCCGACCTGGGCTCCACCTGAATTCACTTCAAAACTACCAAACCAAAGAATTGCCATAACCCCTACGTTCATTAAAAATAATAATACCGGCATGGTGAGCTCCATTAATCGCAATGCTGATACCGTATGATTCATTAATTGTTCATTGCCTTTTTTAAACCTTTTGTTTTCATGTTTACTTCGAACAAACATTTTCACTAACCGCATTGCTGTTAAATTCTCACGCATCACATGATTCACTTTGTCTAATTTAGCTTGGACCTGACTAAAAAGAGTCCCCCCTTTTTTCATCATCCAAATTAAAAAAAGGACAATAAGCGGAATAGCAATCACTAGAATAAGAGCAATTTTCACGTTAATAAAAAGAGCCATGATCGCTCCGCCTACAATGAGCAAAGGAGCACGAAGCATAATGCGAAGACTCATAAAAATCGTGTTTTGAATTTGCGTAACATCATTCGTTAACCTTGTAATCAAAGACGATGTTTCGAAGCACTGTAATTGCGAAAACGCAAACATCTGGATCTTTTGATACATGGATGAACGGATGAGAAAGCCTGTACTTTGGCTTACATGCGCTGCATAAAAAGAGTTAACCACACCAGCTATAAAGGCAAGAAAAGAAAGACCAACCATTAGTCCTCCCCAGCGAACAATAACAGAGAAGTCTTCCTGTATAATCCCATCATCTATAATTTTTGCTAACAACAACGGATGAATGAGCTCAACAAAAAGCTCAAGTAACATAAGAAATAATGCAATAAAGATCGGAAGCTTAAATGGCTTTAAAAACCCAAATACGGTCGACATGATCTACATCTCCCATCAAACACTTCTTTTTTCGAATAACGAAACAACGTGTTCATTATAGCCTATTTTTTTCCTTTCCTCTAATCTTTGTTTTGAATTTTTCAACAAGTAGAAGGGGGGAAGTTCCCATATAAAAAAGGCCCAAGCTGTTATGCTTGAGCCTTTATGAATACTATGAGTGACTTTTTACCGGTCTTCATCTAGCTGTTTATTGGTAATTCTATAAACACTTTTGTCCCTTTTCCTTCTTCGCTTTCCATTGTCATATTTCCATTGTGCTCTTTTATAATATGATTGCTAATCATTAAGCCAAGACCTGTTCCGTTCTCCTTCGTTGTAAAAAACTGTTTTCCGATGCTCTCCATCTTCTCTTTCGGAATTCCTTTGCCTTCATCAATAAATGCCACTTTCAACCGGTCATTCACTTGTGTGACATCAATGACAATCGTTCCTTCTTTTTTCATCGCTTCAATAGCATTTCGAATAATATTAATAAATACTTGTTTAAGCTTGTTATCGTCACAATAAATGTTTACATGTTTTAAAGACGGATCGAAGTTGAATTTAATTTCGATATTATAGATAATTGCTTGTGTTTTTGTTAGTGTGACGACTAACTGAATAATTTCAAAAAAATGATGTTTATTTTTATTTAACTCTTTTGGTTTCCCAAGGACGAGCAATTCACTGACAATCAAATTAATGCGTTCAATCTCAGATAACATGATTTTTGTATAGGACTTAGAACTTGAATTAGAATGATCCGTTTCAATTAATTGTAGAAACCCTTTTAAACTTGTAATTGGATTCCGAATTTCATGGGCGATCCCAGCTGCGAGTTCCCCTAATACAGATAATTGTTCATAATGCTGAATTAGCGCTTCTTTTTCCTTGTCCTGTTGAAGATCTTTAATGAACAAAACAAATGTATGATTCTTTTCTTGTAAACCCTCACTTGCCTTTTGTAATTCAACATCAACGGTTTCTCCTGACACTTTTGTCAGCTGGTTATTTGAAAAAGAAATAAATTCAGTTACATCCTTCCCACGAATAACCCTCTTCTTGCTACCCATTAATAAATTTAAGGCCTTTTGATTCAAATTAACTATTTTATGCTCTTTTACAATCATAATGGCGATTGGCGCATCTTTCATGATAGACGCCATTTTTAAACGATCGTCTTCTTCCCACTTCCGACGCACATAAAATAACAACATGAAGACAAACAAGCCAGTTGCCCCCAATTGCACTAAAAAACCTTGGAACATATATAAAATCAACACACACCCAACACTTACAAATAAAGCTAACACCATCATTTCTACTACTTTCACCTTGAACATACTTCCTCCTTAAGCAAACAAAAAAGCCTAACGATCCGCTTTGAACACGAAAAGTTAGGCCACACAAGACAATAAACCCTGCATTTACCACTCATTTTTTATTTAATTTAACTACGATTATTTTTCTCGGTAGCTGTTCTTTCCACTGATCCAGCTACTTCACTTACGAATACAGCCTTTTATTTTAATTTAAATATCATGATCGATTTATCATCATGCAAATCCCAGTCAATAAAAATATCTTGAATCTCTCGAGATAAAATCTCATTAAATTTGCTATACCGATGAAAATAGTCCTTTTCCAATTCATCTTTCGTAGCAATCAATTGTTTTTCAAAACCTTTTGAGATTAACGCTTTTTCAATCGCAATTAGGATACCTTTTCTCTCAACCAAAAAAACCGTTTCAGATAATGGTATGGTCTCAATGCTATTTGGAACTTTTTGAACTAACGCACTAATTCGAGCAACTTCTTCTTCAAACTTTTTGATGTTATCAAAAGTGAATTGATCTTCATATCCAGCTACATTTTCTTCAAACACCAAAAGAATGATTCCGGTGTTATTCGGAAAATTCCAGTCATGATAATATTCCTTTACATCAACCCCAAACGAAATTTGAACGACTCCCTTTAACTCATCAAGCACATTGGCAATAATAAGCGTCCTCGCATGATCAACATCATAAGACTTTCCTTGTTGCAGAAGAACTTCTTCCATTGGAGAGATAAAGCCTCGAATATGTAATAACAAGTAATGTTTTGAAAGAGTCGCCGAACATGATTCTGGACCTCTTCCAAATTTTTTCCTTAGCAGTTTACTCGTATAGCTACTAATATGATTTAACTGCTCTTGAAGGTTTTTCATTTTATATCCCTCTTTCAAAAGGGCACGATAATCAATGCCGATAAGACATTAACCAATCGTATTATACCACAACGACTCTTGAATAGTTACTTTTCTATTTGCGGTCAAATACGTCCCCTTGCTTCATTGGTACAGTAATAAAAACAATGACACTTTTATCTAGTTCAAAGTCCCAGTCGACGAACGAATCAATCACTTCTCTTTTTAATATCGAGTGGATGTGACTGCTATTGTGCAGAAATTGTTTTTCCAAATTTCTTTTAACTCTTTTTAATAGTTGTTCATAACCAAGTCTAATTAACTCTTTCTCAATTCGAACAAGAATGCCATTTCGTATATTGACAATGGTTCTTGAATTTACTTCACACGAGTAAACCTCTTCAGGTGCCTTTTCCGCTTGCTTACTAATATCAATAATCTCTTGATTCAATCCATCTTTCCCAAAAAAGTTCTCATCAATTGTACTCTTATCAGTAAAAGGCTCCCTACTTACACAAACAATGACACCAGATTTATTATGAAGTCCCCAATCATAATAGATTTCAGCAATCTTTCTTTTTGTCAACAATTCTAAATAGGCTTTAAATTCAGGTACCAATGATTTCATTAACTTGTCCCGAATTTGTTGAACATCCATTACTTGATCTTGTTCCATTAAAATTCGTTCAGATGGAGTAATAAACTTTTTCAAATAAATCGTGATAAACGTATATCCAATCGAGACAAATACCGATTCAGGCCCTTTTCCAAAATTATCACGTAGAAGACGGCCTGTATAGCCACTTATTTCTTGTTGAAGTTCTTTCTCTGTTAATTCCACCTTCATACGCTCCTATCCCAAGCTATGTAAAAAGTATAGCCATTTCACTTAGAAAATAAACGTTTTTTTAGGTTAGTATGTCTAGCAACAGATTTCTACCATAATCAATTAAATAGGCGGCTGTCATTAAATCACTCGCTGCTGTTCCACTATTTATTTTTCTTGAACAATGAAGCTGCAAATTTGTAAATAGCCTATTTTGAACGTTTAACAACGTAACGACTTCTGTCCCAAGTTCAATGACCCATTCAATATCGTCTTCATTTAGTAGTATGATGTTATCTAATTTTGATAGGTTTGTTTTCTTTTCTGCTATAACTTCCTTCGCTAATCCATTGTCATTTATTGACTTTAAAATGATCTCTTCTATTTTGTTTATTACTTTTTTTAATTCTTCTTTTTTAGTTAACAACTTTTCGACTACTTGTAGACTGTACTTAAACTCGTATACAGAGAAATTTAGATCTTTAGATAATGTAGTTTCCGACATAACATGCTGCTCCTGGTATTTTTTAATAAATAGTGGTAATTGTACGAAAAATAAAAAAAGCCAAAACAGACACGTCATAGAACGTACCTGTTTTGGCTTATGTTTAGCTTTATATTCTAACTCATTTCGACCAATTGATTTTTAAATTTTTATATGTTGTTCTCATTATAAAAGAAAAGCGCTATTCATCTTCCTTCGTTGCTAATATAATACCATATGCTTGAACACTCTTCAATTGTGAAAAAGCAGTTAGTCATTCTATTTAGCGTGCTTTTTTGTATCCTTGTTTTTTGGGATTCAGGTAGAAATAACGTGTTCGTTCCATTGCACTTCAAAAAAATACGTTATTTCAAATAGACGAAACCTTTAGCTAACTCCATTTGTTAAAGAAGGAAACCCTGAAATTCTCGCTTCGACAACGTCGCCATCCCTAATAACCGAAGCCCCTGGTGTTCCTGTCATAATGACATCACCTGGGAGCAATGTAGTCACTTTCGATAAAAATGAAACAATATAGCGAGGAGAGCAAATCATGTTTTTGACTTTATTCTGGTGATGAATTTCCCCATTTACTTTTGTCGTCACTTCGAGTGATGAAAGATTGGGAACTTCATCCTTTGTAAGCAACACCGAGCCAAAGCTAAAGAATGTATCAAAGCTTTTTGCTCTTTGAATAAAGCGCGGATTCTCGGCATGAATGTCAGCCGCTGTTACATCAATGGAAGTTGTATACCCTGCAATTACATCATCAACCTCTTCTTCTGAGACGTTCTTGCATGTTTTAGCAATAATGACGGCTAATTCTGCCTCAGCTGTTGTCTTTTTTGATTGTGGCGGAATCTCAATCGTATCCTGCTCACCAATTAAACTAGTATCTGGTTTCATAAAGAAGACAGGATCAGACTCTTCTAAGCCACCCAACTCTGACCTTACGCTTACATAATTCATACCAATCCCCCAAATTTTACGTGGGGTTCGATACAAAGGAGCATATGTGACATGAACTTCTGGAATAAAAGAATCATCCCTTATGTTGCTTAAACCTCCACTGTCATACCATTCTGTCAATTGAGGAAGTAATCCAGTTTCAAGGATCTCAAAAACCGTTAACGGCCACTCTGTTTCTACTTGTTTATTAACGGTTTCTAACAGAACAATCCCTTTTTCTGTTAGAATACCCGCTACCTCTTTGTTTTCTTGTTTAATAGAAGCAAGTTTCATTGTCTCACCATCACTTTCAGGTTACATAAAACGATTTCTATTTTCATAAACCCATTGCAATAATCTCATATCTTGATTAGGTCCGGCGATCACAGAGATGGAAATGGGAATTCCGTCTTCTCCTTCAATCGGAATGGCTACTTGCGGCAAGCCGGCTAATCCTGCTATACACGATAATTGCATCGTTTCAGAACGTCGCTTCTCAATTTCCGCTCCTGATAAGTTTCGGAGCGGTGCTTTGCCTGGCGTGGTCGGAATGATTAATAATTTATCTTCTCCTAACAGGTCAGCCATTCTTGTTTGAATCATTTCTCGAAGTTTTTGCTCATTTGGTCGATCTTCTTGCTTCAAAGAACTAGCCCATTCAAACCTTGCTGCTATATCCGGTCCAAAACTAGGTTTCACTTCTTTAATCCATTTTCCATGTGCCTCCCAAATTTCCAGCCCTTGAAGTGTACGGAAACACGAAGCCCATCTAGCTAGCCCTTCTGTCGCAACGGTCGTCCATTTTGAATCAAATTCCTCTTCTACTTGGCGAACCATCGATAGAAGCACCTTCTTGCTTTCACCATCTGCTAATTCCCACGTATCGTCTCCAAACAAAATTTCCGTAAAAGGGTTGTCGTCTAACGATGAAACAAGTTCTCCAGTAAGACTCTCCCCTACGTCCAGCAGCAATTTTGCCTCTTTTGCCATCCATCCGACAGTATCAAAGCTTTTCGCCAGAGGGATCACACCTTCGATTGAAATACGTCCATGCGTGGGGCGAATGCCATATAATCCGCAATAAGCTGCCGGAATTCGAACAGAGCCACCTGTATCTGTACCTATTGCAAAATCAACCATATCCGCCGCTACAGCAACCGCCGATCCACTTGATGACCCTCCTGGAATACGCGCATTCGCCTTTGGATTAACGGGTGTGCCATAATGAGCATTCTCACCATTTAAGCTGTACATGATTTCATCTGTAATCGTCGTTCCTTGTAACGTTGCTCCTGCATGCAGGAGAGTCTGAATGACTTCTGCTGTAGTCGCAGCAGGAGAGTGGGTTTTCAGCCAATCAGGATTTCCCGCACTCGCGGTTACTCCTTTTATCGGAAACACATCTTTCACAGCAAAAGTAAGTCCAGAGAGAGTACCTGATGCTAAAGGGTTTACTATGACTTCTTCATCGACAAAAGCATTATAATGATCTTTCATGAATACACCTTCCTTGTTTACAAGCTCAACCGTTCCTTATTTTGATATACGTCAAGAGCGGCTTGAACTCCTTCTCCGACATGTAATTTCACTTTATGACGGAGAAGGACAGCTTCTAATGAAGCAAGTGTCAGAAGAACGTTGCGTTGTTGACAACTATATCCCATCGTTCCAATTCTCCAAATCTTCCCGTGAAGCGGTCCAAATGAACTAGCGATTTCAATTCCAAATTCATCTAAAAGCATGGAACGAACGGAGTCTCCATCAACTCCTTCAGGAATGTTTACACACGTCACAGTTGGTAACTTATGTTCAGCATCTCCAAATAAGGATAGTCCCATTGCTTCGATGCCTTTTACCAACGCTCGCTCATTGAGACGGTGACGTTCAAATCTTTCTTCTAATCCTTCTTCAAGGATTAAGCGCAGACCCTCATACAATCCGTATAACATCGTTGTCGCTTCTGTATGATGGTTTAGCCTTGCCGGGCTCCAATAATCTTGAAGCTGACTTAAATCCAAATAATTGCTGCGGATTTTCCGACTATTATTTGCTGAAATCGAATCAGAAACAAGTCCCTTTTCAATGGACTTTCTTTCTTGAAGAATGGCTTCAATCCGATCGTTGTACGTTAATGGAGCCATCCCAGCAGGAACAGATAAACATTTTTGTGTACCAGTAATTAGTCCATCAATGTTCCACTCATCCGTCCGTACATCTGCTCCAGCTACCGTCGCGACTGCATCAACAATTAGCAGCACATCTTGTTCACGACATGCCTTGCCGATTTCTTCTAATGGCTGCATTCGACCTGTTGATGTATCTCCATGAACCATTGCAACCACTTTTGGACGCACCTTTTTCATCTCTTCAATAATGACTTGTGGATCAAAAACACTTCCCCATTCACAATGAATTAAGTGGATTTGAGCCCCGCACCGTTCCGCTATTTCTGTTAACAACCCTCCAAAACGGCCAAATGACGGAATAAGCACTTTATCTCCTTCTTCGATCACACTACACAACATCGCCTCAATCCCAGCTCGTGATGTGCCGTCAACTGGAAAGGCCCAATGATTTTCTGTTTGTAACACTTTTCTTAGCTGAACCATCGTTTCATTCATTAACGAAGTAAAACTTGGATCAAATTGCCCTAAGATCGATGAAGACATCGCCTGAAGAACTCTGGGATCAACCTCCACCGGTCCAGGTGTCATAATGGTTCTCGCTGGTACTTGTAATCTATTTGCTAGCATTATTTCTCCCCCTTAATCAAACGTTTATTTAGCCAACTTTATTAATGCTTGTAACAAAACTTGTGATCCAATGATGCAATCTTCTTTATCTGTCCACTCCTTAGGATTATGGCTAATTCCGTCCTTTGATCGAACAAAAATCATGCCCATGTCCGTAATTTTTGTCATCATGAGTGAATCATGTCCAGCCCCGCATGGAAGCTTCATCGTTGGAACTTTTAGCTCAGCGCATGTTTGTTCTAGAACGTTAATGATTTTTTCTGAACACGTTGCTGGATCAACGGATTTTTTGAAATCGACCTCTACCTGAATGTCTCGTTTCTCACAAATCCATTCTATGGCATCCGTTATTTCTTTGACCATATTGGTTCTTCGTTCCTTATCTCCGTGTCGCAGATCAATCGTAAATACTGCTTTTCCCGGAATGATGTTTACGCCACCTGGTTCCACTTGTGTTCTTCCAACTGTACCGACACCTTCGTAATGACTTGCAATCCGTTCGACTTCAAGCATAATCTCTGCCATAGCCAAAGAGGCATCTTTTCTCATATGCATCGGCGTTGCCCCGGCATGGTCGGGATGACCTGTTAAGGTAACCTCTAACCAAACAGGACCTTGAATATTTGTGACGATCCCTACAGGTAATTCGTTCTCCTCGAGTACTTTTCCTTGTTCTATATGCATTTCTAAATACGCTTTAATCTCCTCAGGCTTTCGAATGGCCTCTTTGTAACAAGTTGGGTCAAATCCTGCTTGTTGCAATGCTTCTGCATATGTAATGCCACTCGCATCTTTTATTTGCAATGTTTGTTCATCTAAATAGCCAGTTAACGCTTTACTGCCAATATACCCACTGCCAAACCGAGTCCCCTCTTCATCTGTAAATGAAATAACTTCAATAGAATGTTTTAACTTTATCCCTGATTCTTTAATAGAACGCACCGCTTCAATTGCTCCCAACACCCCTAAGGCTCCGTCAAATAGACCGCCTTGAATCACGGTGTCAACATGAGATCCAGTCATAATAACAGGAGCAGTCGGATCTGCACCTTCGAATTTCCCAATAATGTTTCCAATTGAATCTACACGCACGTCTAATCCAGACTCTTTCATCACCCTAATCACATATTCTCTAGCCTTTAAATCTTCTAAACTAAGAGCAAGTCTTGTGATGCCTTCTTCTGAATTTGAGCTAGCTCCTATTTCCCCAAGCTCTTTTAGATTCTCCCATAAACGTTGTTGATTAATTTGAATTGTAGCAATCATTTACAACAACTCCTTTCTGTCCAAACAGTATACGTTCCCTTAATTGTTTCATTGTAGAAAATAGAAGAGTATAAGTCATTGTTCAAACCATCTAAAATAATTAGTTATTTTTATTCAAAACAACTAAAAAGACCATTCGTTTTCCACTATCCCAACAGGAGTAATTGATCTATTTACAATTCCGTATGGGAGATAATATTACGAATTAATTATTCTATGTATGTCATAAAAAAGAGAGATCAAAAGGTCTACAATGTCCCCTTTGATCCCTCTTTGTTTTACTTAATTTGATCCTAGAAATTCAGTCGTAAAGATCTCATTCGCATCAAACGCTTCATCTAATAAGCCTAATTCAGCTAATTGATCGATCAGCAATTGCCAGCGTTCTTCAGACATGTAACCAAAGCCATGCTCAGCTGCATCCCCACCATACACAAACTCTGCTTGAGCGTCTGTCTCAAACTCAAGATCTTCAAGAGCAAGATCAGGGTTTGCTTCGTGGATCACTTCGTTTATTTCATAAGGAGACTCTTTATAATACTCCCAACCTTCAACAAACGCATCGACGAAATTTTGAACAGTTTCTTCATTGTTAGCAGCAAAATCTTTTGTCGTAAACAACACAATGTTGTATGGATCGAAACCTGATTCAGAAACTAACACCGTTTCTGTAGCTATCCCTTCTTTGTCTAAGAAGAATGGCTCTGATGTTACGAATGCTTGACTAATAGCATCTAAATCTTCAATGAAATTTACGTGTTGACCTGTGTAACCCATTTCTGTGACACCACTTAAATCATATTTACTTGTCAGAAAATCCCAATAAGGAATTCCTGGTTGAATGTAAGCTGTTCTTCCATTCATATCTTCAAAATCAGAAATGCCTTTTCCTTCATGAAACATTAACGCGGCAGGACTATTTTGCATAGCTGTCGCTAGAGCCACAAGTTCGATTCCTTCATTTCTAGCAAGAACTAATTGATCAGCATGAACCAACCCAAACTGAGCACCACCTGATGCCACGATTTGAATCGATGATACTTGAGGACCACCTGCTTCAATCGCTACTTCTAAGTTATGTTCAGCAAAAATTCCTTGCTCGCGTGCCGCATATACGCCCCCATGCTGACTTTTTGGAAACCAGTTTAACACTAACTTTACATCTTCGGTTTCAGCCGTCGGAGCTTCTGCCTCTGGACTTTCAGCTTCTGAGCTTTCTCCACCTGATTCTTGGCCACCGCATGCAGCAAGAATCAACATCACCAACAGTGCAATGAACCCTAGTTTTGCTTTGTACATTTTTTTCAAAGTACCCATAATCGATCCCCTTCCAATTACCTCTATTTTATAAAATCATTGGTACTAAATTAACTTCCTCGGTACGTACTGTAGCCACCAGGAGAAAGTAAGAGAGGAACATGGTAATGCTCTGTCTCATTAGCAATGACAAATCGAATCGGGACAACTTCTAGAAATGGAAGATGTTCCTTCTCATCCTTCATTCTGTAATAATCGCCTACATGAAACTCTAGCTGAAAAGTCCCTTTTTTCATCTCTTCTGCTTGAAGCAAAGGCACATCAACTCTACCATCTGAATTGGTCGTACATTCTCCCAGTTTCACAAGCTGTTGATCTTCTTTCACCTCTAAGAGGGAGATTTTCACTTTTGCAGCCGGTTTCCCAACACTAATATCTAAAACATGAGTGGTTAGTTTCCCCTTTTGTTCAATTAAATCCAGCAGTCGAAACTTTGCTATTTTACTCACTTGCTGTAAGGCCGTTTCAAGTTCCTTTTCATAGCTGTTGTGAATACGTGATTTCATATTTTGTTTGATTTCTTCTTTCCCAAACCCTTTGACTGCCATAATAAAGGGAAATCCGAACTTTTCGGTATATTCTTTATTTATGATCGAAAATTCTTCAAACTCTTCTTCAGATAATTGACTTAACCCAGCATTTTTCTGTTCATCTCTTGATGAATTGGTCACTTCTAATCGTGTGCCTAAATCCGGATGCGCCCGTAACAATGATAGTTTCAAAGATAAACTAGCTTCATTTACTTGTTCAATCATACTGCTGTACATATTTTCAAAAGTTTGAAACGGATGGTTACTCCACGAATGTTCTGCTACCCACGGTGAATGCTCAAAAACAGCACCGACAATTTCAATAAATTGCGAACGTTCCATCTCATTTACTTGATCCATTGTCCATTTCATTTCATCACCTGCTTTTTTCTTTAACTTCTAATCTAGTAACTAGTGTTGCTAACTTATTAGCCATATCATAAATTTTTCTAGATGACGAGTCATTGGTCGATACAAACAAAAGTTATCGATAATTTTGTTCAAAAGATCCAAGCAAATAAACATTTGCTCGCTTATTTCTAACTAAAACTTACGAAACATAAATGTTTTGAAAACTTATTCTTCAACCCTTTTAATTGCATTGGCCTAACCGTAAGTGCATGGTTAGACTAAGCGTTTATTTGTTAGAAAACATGACTAGTAACTTTATACCTACAGCAAGAGTTTCTTTTACCTTTCTTCCTGTTTCTCACCTTCCAATTATTTTCTACGTACATCTCGTCTTTCTTTTTATTTTGTACGAAATAACTAACTTGTTGATTATTTTTGTCAGAAAATCTAACGAAAAAGTTTCAGAATTCTTCGTTTTCTTGTACATTGTTCACAATAAGGTATTTAGGTAAGGAGGTACAATGATGAGGTTAGTCGATATATTAGATTTGCCGACTTTTCAAGAGGCTACGATCGTAGCCGGAGAGGAAGGCATAATGAATACGGTCCAATCCGTGAACCTTATGGATGCTCCTGATATCATTGATTATTTAAATGGTGAGCAGCTTTTGTTAACGACAGCATACTCGATTAAAAACAATCCGAACGCACTCATTGAATTGGTCACCCAAATGGCCAACCAAGGCTGCGCAGGACTCGGATTAAAAACAAAGCGGTTCATTGATGTCATTCCAGCTGAGGTCATCGAAACAGCGAACGCTATGAATTTCCCGATTATTGAGATTCCATTAAATTATTCTTTAGGAGAGATGTTAAACGAGGCACTAGGCTGTATTTTAAAAGAGAGAACACATGAATTAAATTACGCTTTAAATATCCATCGTGAATTTACCGATATTGTTGTTTCAGGTGGAGGGTTCTCAAACATCATTGAAAGCCTTGCTACCATCTTGAATCTTCCGGTTATACTCTTAAACTATCGATTAGACATCATGGCTTATTCACATGACATCGATAAAGATGTATTCTTTGATATTTACTGGTATATTCACGAAAAAATTCACCATGAAAACTTAGATACGTATAAAGTGTTGACCTTGCCACGTGAAGATGAAAAAAGCGGATTTACTGAAGTTTCTATTTATCCAATAAATACTACGAATCAGCAAAAAGGCTATATCATTATTTTCGGAACAACCTTATCCAATGAATCTTCCTTTACCTTAGCTGTCGAGCAGGCAGCCAATGTCATTTCCTTTGAATTCATGAAACTTCATGCCTTAGAGCAGCATTCGAGAAGATTAAAAAATGAATTCTTTTCTGATCTTGTAGAAGGTGTGATTCCTAGTGAAGAGGAGATCATAAACCGTGGAAAAACGTATCAATTAAATAAGTCGCTACAATACATTTGTATTACTAGTAAAATGGATGACTCTTCGGATTTGTACCAAGATTCACACCCCCTCCAAACGGAAAAGGAAATTAGCTTACGGAGAGACCGCATTTACGAATTTATAGAATCGCTCTTAACGAAGCAATATGAAAATTGTATCGTTTTTACAAAAGGCGATCTTTTTACAACGTTAATTGGATTTGATTTTTATAATGATGATATGGAAAAGAAGGTTATGGACTCGATTCTGGACCTTCAGTCTGATTTGTATCAAGCTATTGATTCCTCGATGTCGTTTGGAATTAGCAATTATACAGAGAGCATTACGGACATTCCTACAGCGTTTCAGGAAGCTGTAGATGCACTTAGAGCTGGTTACCGCGAAAACAAAAAAAGGTTTATTAAAACATACCGCATTAAAGAGCTTGCTGAAATCTTTAAAACGATTCCATCACAGAAGTTAAAAGAGTTTTATCGTTCTACTTTACGAGAGCTGGCTTATCCAAAGGATAAAGAAAAAGAAGATCTCGTCCAAACTCTTTCCGTTTTTCTAAATCATAACTGTCAAATTTCTGAGACGGCGAAAATTATGTTTATCCATCGAAACACCGTTATTTACCGAATCAAAAAATGCGAAGAAATTTTAGGGATCGAAATAAAAGGGTCAGATGAAACACTCACATTACGAATCGCCTTATTCATCCGCTCTTTTTTTAATAATAAGATTGAGAGACAAGTACTTTAATTGTACAAAAAAGACGTTAGGTAAAAAAATCGTTCGGACTTGAATAGGAGCTTCGATCTCGCTCCCGGGATGGGGGGCACGCTTTCCGCAGGCGGGCGTTGAACTAACCGGCTACGCCGGTGGATTTCAACCTGCCCTCTCCTTCTGCAGGAGTCGGCCCCCCATCCCGTCCGCTTTGCTGAGAGGAAAGATAGAATTTTCCTACTCTTCAACAATCAAAAGAAAATAGGAGAAAAATAGTGTAAAATGCCCTTGAGAAACAAAACTCAAAGGCATTTTGTCTAAAGTCTGTCATTTTATTTTATATTTTTATGTATGACTTAAGTATAGGCCAATCTAATGATATCAAATGATGAAACAAGAACACTCAGTTCATCTATGGGAATTTATGAACTGGTTGTCCCTAAAGAATCACATTACATTTTGTTATTATCGTTATTTTTACTGTTATTGCATAGACTAGTTTGATAAAAGAGTTTTCATAGCTCTTATCATGCTAATTAACAAAGGATCCCTCTATACTAGCGAAGTGTATGTCCGGAGCGGTGGTTTAGAGCGAGTTTCGAATCTTTATAATTACTTATTAATCTTAAGATAGACTCACTAGGCGTGTTCCTTTTTAATCTTTACAAAATATACACATGTAAATTAAGTACATTTAAGAATAAAAGAGGAACCCTAGCAGGGGAATGGCACGGAGACTCCTGCGGGACCAGTGACCAACGTGTGAGACCCCGCAGTGCGCCAGCACGAGGAGGCTCACCGGGCACCCGCGGAAAGCGGAGTGTCATTCCCCTGCGGCTGGTTACCCATTGGTCCTTGTAAGAAAATACCTATTTCTCAAGGCTAGTAAGGTGCATCCTTTTATGTTTCAACCACTTTTTCAAGCGCTCGTTCATAGTCCTCTCTTGTATCAATATCAAAAAGAATGTTTTCATCATTTACATGAACGAACTCCCGTCTAACAGATTCCATTATGTTTTTGCCACCAGAGTCACCTGTTAAGGATGAAAAATCCATCTCTTTTACATTGCCCCAAAAGACTGGATGACCTGGTTTCTGATCAAACATCGGACGGATGACAAATGGATCAGCACTCTCTCCCGCTTTCCTATAACCTAAATCAATCATAGCATTAACAGTTTCCGCACAAATAAATGGTTGGTCTCCTAGAAAGAAAACAGCATGTTTTACTTTTGAACTGATCGAATGAACCGCCGTTAGAAACGACGTACTTTGCCCTTCTTGGTAGTTCGAATTATAAAGAATCGTAACTCGATCTGAATCATAGTGAAGTTCCTTTTCGATGGCATGCGCCTCATGACCAAGTACGACCAAAATGGATTGAAAAGGATGATGGGACACATTGTCAATAACATGCTGCAGCAGCGGCCTCTCTCCTATTTGAAGCAATTGCTTAGCCTCTCCCATTCTGCTAGACGTCCCTGCTGCTAAAATGACCGCACATCCATTTTTTTCTACCATTGAATTCTCCCTCCTTATACCAAAAAGGGACGACCCGATTAGGATTGACCCTGAACTTCTCTTTCTTGAACCTGTGCTCTTTTACGCTTTTTGTTTAATACACGCTTTTGATTTCGTACTTTTATGAGCTCTCCTAAGATGCTTATACTAATTTCTTCGGCACCTTCAGCATCGATATTCATTCCAATAGGCGAATGCACCCATTTTGGAACAGATTCAGACTGCAATAAACGCTCTGTTCGCCTTCTTGGCCCTAAAATTCCTAAATAACGCGGAGGGCGTTGGAGGAAAGCAGAAAGGATGAGTTGGTCCCTTGTAAAACTATGAGTCATAATTAAGACATAAGCATTTGCCATTGTTTCGTTTCGTTTTAAAAACGTTTCCGGATGTTCTTGAATAAGGCGGTGAGCATTAGGAAAAAATTGATTGTTGCAGCGTGCTTCTCTCGGATCAATAACAATTGGCAAAAAATCAAATTCCGCTAACCTTTTGACAACCGGTTCAACATCAGCACCCGCTCCAAAAATATAGACCATATCTTTCGCTTCATGCAATTCAAATAAATATTGAGCATTCGTCTCGAAATTAAGTTGATATTCAAAAAGTCGTTGCTGTTGATAAAATTGTTGAACGTCCTTATGAAAGGAAACATCGGTATGAAGCACTTCTCCTATTTCCAATCCTCCTGTTGTAAAAAAACACCTCGGTCCAATCTCTCCTCCTGAAAACTTACGAACAGAGATCACATCATTTCCTTGACCAAAGGTTTCCAAGACGGCACTCCAAACCGTTTCATCCCATGAAAATGGTTCAAGCAAAACGGTAATTTTACCGTTACAACCAGCACCTTGCCCCCAATCCAAATCGTCTTCTGATCGCAAATCGTATGTGGCCGTTTCAGCCTTTTCACTTTTCATGACGTCTTTAGCCCGAATGCGCAAATCATCTTCCAAGCACCCTCCACTAATCATGCCATACTGACTTCCCTTTTCTAGAAAAAGCATTTTAGCTCCTTCATGGCGGTAGGCTGACCCTTGCACCTGAATAACCGTTGCTAAAACAGACGTCTGTTCTGGGTATTGCTTCAGAATGGACAAAAAGTTGTAAAGCTCCTTCATCACCGTCACCCCTTAATCGTTTTCAGAAGCCGTTAACCTCCGTAACACTCGGTAAATTCCACCATACCCTGTGCAACGGCACAAGTTTCCAGATAGACCTTCTTTTAACTGTTCAAACGTTGCATTAGGTTTTTCTTGTAGTAAGGCTTTAATGGATACAATCATTCCTGGTGTACAATACCCACATTGAAACCCACCTTCCTCTAAGAAAGCTTGTTGAATTGGATCGATGTTTCCTTCGCTAATTCCTTCAATTGTCACAACATCTTTTCCCTCGCATTGGTAAGCCATAGTTAGACAGGAGTTTTGCTGCTTTCCATCGACCAACACCATGCAAGCACCACATCGACCAATCTCACAAGACACCTTTGTACCTGTTAAATCTAAATCCGTTCTAATGATATCGATTAAACGTCTTGAGGGATCAACAGTAAGGTGAACAGAATCTCCATTTAAACGAAAAGAAAGCTGATAATCCAAGCTTTTGTCAGGCTTTATCGGATTGGTTTTTTGACTCATCTCTTCCCCTCCTAGTACCTCATCTACTTCTGAACAAGAAAAGGTGTTTTTTGTAATTGCTCGGGTTTAACTGGCAACTGGGTTACCCACACCCCTGTTGCCTCTTTAATGGCCGAAACGATCGCCGGTGCCAACGCAACAGACCCTACTTCTCCAACACCACGCGGTCCAAATTGATCTCCTTCAGGTAATTCCTCAATCGCCTGAACATGATGTTCTTCTGGTACGTCGAGAATGGTTGGAATTAAGTACGTGTCTAGATTTTTTGTTACGTAAGAGCTCTCACTCATTACGGCATCTTCTGTGAGAGCGAAACCCAGAGCCATGACACTTCCACCTTCAATTTGCCCGACATATCCCATTGGATTGACCACTGGCCCAGCTGCCACAGCATGATCGATTTGAATAACGTTCACCATTCCCGTTAATTCATTAACCTCAACCTCTGCAATGACAGATGTATTTGTATACAAATAATGTCCGCCCATAAACGGGTCAGGCGACACTGGAAAATGAAAGTCTGTTGATTGCTCTAGTTTTTCTACACCACTTTTTGCAATCTCTTTATAAGAAATAACCATTTCTTCCTTTTCTGCATTCTTGACCCAAACGCCGTTAGGGCCTGTATACAACTGATCTTTTTGGTGCCCCGTTAATTCATGTACTTTTGCAAATAAAGAATCTAAGAAAGGACCTTTTAGACGGTTCAGGGCTTGCCAAACCATATTGGTAGTTCGAGACGCTGTTGATGATCCACTTGGAGGAACAAGATCCGTGTCCCCAATGATGATGCTCAAATCTTCCTTGGAACATTGAAAATGGTCCTGAAGCATAATCTCCAATGTTCCGATTAACCCTTGACCAAACTCTTCGTGTCCAAAAGCAACCTCAATTTTGCCTTGTTTGTTTAAACGAATTAACCCACCGGCATGATCTGGAATGCCATACCCTAATCCTGATCCATGCATAGCAAGCGCTACTCCAATACCACGTTTTAACCATGGCTGACTTTGTTCACTTTTTGCTTCCCTCTTTGCCCAAAGAGGTGATTGTTGGATTGCTTCCCACACTTGCTCAGGACCATTTGTCGGAACGACTCTTTGGCCAATCGGACCTAAGTCATCAGGTTTTCGTAAGTTTTTCTTCCGCAATTCCCAAGGGTCCATTTGCAGCTTTTCTGCTAATCGGTCTAGTTGGCCCTCTAACGCAAAAATAACTTGATTTCCTCCAAACCCACGAAATTCTCCTGAAATCCCATTGTTCGTAAAAACGGCTTTTCCTTTTACATCCACATGGCTGATGATGTACGGGCCAACAGCATGTTCAGAAGCAAAATTTAAAACAGGACCTCCGAGCGTTGAATACGCCCCTGTATCAGATAAAATATTCACTTGGTGAGCAACGAGGTCTCCTTTGGCATTTACTCCTGTTTTCATCGTTACTTTCATCGGATGTCTTTTCAATCCCGCTTTCACCGATTCCCACCGTGAGTAATGCATTTTGACCGGTTGGCCACAAACCAATGCGAGCAGTGCTCCGTACGGCTGCACATTTAACTCATCTTTCCCTCCAAATGAACCGCCAATTGGACTAGAAATCACCCGAATCTCTTCTTCCTTGCAATTTAGAATTCTAGCAAGCTGCATACGATCTTTATAGCCATGCTGAGTAGGAGCATACACGGTCAATCTTCCGTCTTCATTCGGAACAAAAATGCCTCCCTCTGTTTCGAGGTACGTATGCATTTGCCTTGGTGTTTCATACGTTTCTTCTATTATGAACTCACAATCTTTGAATCCTTCTTCAATATCACCATGAGAATAATCGGTTTGATGTAGAATATTCCCAGGCTGATGCAAAGCTGGTGCATCAGGGAGCAAAGCTTTTTCCGGACTATCCAACGTTTCCAATGGCTCATAACTCACTTTGATTAAATTTAGCGCCTTTTCTGCAATTTCCTCTGTTATCGCAGCTACAGCCGCAATCGCATCGCCCTCAAACCGAACAAGATCTTCACAAAAAACCGGCTGGTCAGGTGTACTGATTCCAAACCCATTTAACCCAGGTATGTCCTCATGCGTGATGACCGCTAACACTCCTGGATATTCAAGCACCAATGACGTATCAATCGAAAGAATCTTTGCATGTGGCAAGGTACTTCGAAACACTCGACCATGAATCATATCGGGAAAGGTAATGTCGGTTAAATACTTCAAACCTCCAGTTACCTTCTCTTCTCCATCTGGTCTTACCCTCCACCGATCTCCACTAGAATGACGATCGAGCCACATATGAAACACCTTCCTTTCCATCACAACATTGCATTAATTCACTTACAATTAGATTGGCTACCATTATTTTTTTGTAATTTTCAGACGAAAAAGCGTCTGACGATGCCCTGTATTCATTTACAATTATCGGGTAAATTTCCTGAAATAATGATTCAGATGGTGCCTTCCCTATTAGCTCTGTTTCCGATGAAGCTAAACGTAAAGGAATCGGTCCCCCGCCAGCTGCAAGAGTGATATTTTCAAATAAGCCATCCTCAGATAACGTCCCTTTCCCAGCTACTGTAGCAACCGCTGCTGTGAACGTTTCTCTTCTACCGACTTTTGTAAAAAAAGAGAAGTCACCTTCCTGACTTTCCGCAATTTCTATAACTATATCAACTAAAATACGCTGATCTCTTTTAAACTGATTTGTCTGCAATGCTTGTAGCCACTGTTCCAACGACTCCGTTTCTATTTCTGTTCCATTAAACCAGCGCAATGTCGTATTATAAATGAGAAAAACAGGAATCGTATCACCCGCAGCTGTATAAACATTGCCGCCTATGGTAGCTAAGTTCCTAATAGACGGGGCAGCAATTTTTTTACAAGCCTCCACTAAAGGGGCAACGTATTTTTGCAGAATAGGATGATTTATACAAGTAGCTAATGTTACTTGTGAACCAATTACGATTTCTCTTCTCCCGAATGAAAGAGCCTCCTTTACTTCAGTCAGTTCAGAAATACGCTCTAAGCTAATCAGATTCGCTGGCATTTCCCGTAAATCTGCTTCCCATTGTGTCCGCAACCATGTTCCGCCCGATACAAAACAATAATCCTCTGTACCTTGATTGAACTGAAGTTCCCATGCTTCCTTTAGATCCGTTGGTTGCCAAATCGTTTTCGTTTCAATCAAACTCTTCACCTCTTTCACTCAGACGTTCATGTATGTTAATGGCCCTAATTATAATTATCATAAAGATCTTTCTTGTGATGGTCTTTATACACATTAACTAAAAACTATCTATACATTTGTTAAGAAGAAACAAATATAAGCTTTCAGTATACTCAATTAACTACCTTGAGCAACCTGTGACATAGTATGGCAGTTGTTAGATTGTTTAACTAATTTTTTTCAGACAGTACTGATTATTTTAGTTATTACCTCTATTCCATTTTGAAACATTTAACCAACTTTCACAGTTAGTTAGTCAGATTTCCTTACGTGTTTTTCTACTTTCAAAAAACATTTTATAAAACACCTATAGATAAAACAGTTCTTCTCGAGATTCTTACATATTTCCATAGATTATCTTGTCTATTTATGTAATAATTTCTGTAGCAACCTACAAAAAGTAACTTTGATCACACTTTAAGTAAAAGCTGATCCACAACTTTAGTACAGGAAAAAGATCATTAATTAGCAGAAAGAAGGGAAACGGTTGAAACAACTATTTAAAGCCAAAAAGCCTACTACGAAACAAAGCAAATTATTATCTTTAATGGAGAGAGAGTTGGAGAATGTTTTCATCGATATTCCGAGCTCGAGTACGTTGACTACTCAAATCGAGATGATTGACTTAACAACGGAAGATCTTGCCATTATTAGAAACTTTCAACCTTATATAAAAAGTCAGATCACTGAAATAGTATCTAACTTTTATAAAAACTTAGCAAAAGAACCTTCTCTTATGCAGATTATTAATGATCATAGTACGATTGAGCGATTAAAAGGAACGTTACACACGCACATTTCCGAGTTATTCAATGGTCAAATTGATGAGAAATTTATCCAACAACGAAACATCATCGCCCATGTTCACGTTCGCATAGGATTGCAGCCGAAGTGGTATATGTGTGCGTTTCAAGATTTACTTTCTTCAATTTCATCTATTGTGGACGAACAGACAAGCACGAAGGAAGAATATAAAAAGATTACAAATGCCGTTACGAAAATCTTAAACCTTGAACAACAATTGGTTTTGGAAGCATACGAGCTAGAAAACGAGCGAATACGAAATGAAGTAAATAAGCAAAAGAATCTTCTACGAGATGAAGTGAGTAAAAGTGCGGGAGAATTAGCTGCCGTTAGCGAGGAAACTAGTTCATCTTTACAAGAAATGACTGCCAAAACCACTGAAATTACGAAGTTAACAGAGCAAAGCTCGAACATTGCGATTTCAACAGAGTCTAAATCGCAAGAAGGCAAAAAGCGATTGAATAGTCTTGAAAACATAATGGTTAGCACACAAACAAACATGAAAAAAATATCTAGTGAAATGGAACAGCTTATTGTAACATCTAAGAAAATTGAGCAAATTTCTCAAATCGTTACAAGCATTGCCGATCAAACAAACTTATTAGCCTTAAATGCTTCGATTGAAGCGGCTCGCGCTGGGGAACAAGGAAAAGGGTTTGCCGTTGTTGCTGGGGAAGTTCGTAAGCTAGCTGAAAACACAAAAGAAACGGTATCAGAAGTATCTAATCTAGTAAACGAGATCAACCGATATACAATGACGATGTCTAATTCGATTGCTGAGAACAATCAATCGATTGAAAGAGGAACGACTGAATCGACTGAAACAAATCGTTTCTTTGATGATATTCTAAGTTCAATGGAGCAGATGAAACAACAAAATATGAAAATATCAGATGAAATGAAAACATTAGCTGACATTTTCAACGAAATCAATCAAGCCGCTGAACACGTGGCCGTCTCATCTGACAACTTAACGAATATCACGCACTCTTTATAACATTTCAGCCAGCTCAAGGGTTCACATCCCTGAGCTGGTCTTTTCATTTGGGTTACCTGTTCAACCCCATAGTCGTTCCATTGCGCTGCAGCCACTCGCTTTCCGCGGGGAGGTGGTGAGCCTCCTCGGCTGTGCCTGCGGGGTCTCACCCCTACCTCTATTTCCCGCAGGAGTCGAGTGGCTTCCGCTTCATTACACTAAGAGGGTAACCTTTTTTTCAGTTCAACCTTCAGAAAAAATAGCTTTTTTATTGTTGGCAGTTCTTGCAATAAAATGTTTTGCGAGATGAGATTTCGTCTTTGATTATCGTTTGGCCACATCGATCGCATGGTTCTCCTTCTCTGTCGTATACAAAGCAATGATCATTATAGCCGCCGGTTACGGTATCTCCTTTGAATATAGGAAGGTCGATGTAGCCCCCGTATTGAATCCCTCTTTTTAATACAGCCAGTATGCTTCTATATAGATTTTCTTTTTCTTGGTGCGCTAGTTCATTGGTCTGTCGGGTTGGCAGTAGCTGAGCATGGTAGCAAATTTCATCCGAATACAAATTGCCAATACCAGCGATAAACTTTTGGTTTACGAGAGTCGTTTTCAAGGCACCACGCTTTTTTTCCATTAATTCAAGAAAAGCAGCTAATGTAAAAGCTGGTTCTAATGGTTCCGGACCTAATTCACGAAACGTTTCAGCCAATTGCTCTTCTGTGAGCAAATGTAAGTATCCAAGGCGTAACCCTATAAACAACAGCTTTCTTTCTCCAAATGAGAGAATGACTTGTTTAGTTCTCTCAAGATCCTCCCCCGCTTCTGCTACATGCATTAACCCACCTAGCATGAGGTGAACGAGTAAACTCTTTCCCGTACTCAATTTAAAAATCACATACTTCGCACGACGCTCTACTCCGGTGATCGACGCTCCTTGTACCTCTTTTACAAATTGCTCAACGGGTACATTAATCGTTTTTTCTCTTGTCACTTCAACAGCTGTAATCGTCTGACCTGTCACTCTTTCAGCAAGCTTCGTTCGATATGTCTCCATTTCCGGCAACTCCGGCATACGATTCAACCACCTTCTTGTATCTTTTCATTCGTTTTTTATCATTAGACTGTTTTTCACTTTGTTATTTCTAGGGTGGACGTGTTCTTCCCGTGTTCGTTCCATTGCGCTGCAGTCACTCGCTTTCCGCGGGGAGGTGTCGAGCCTCCTCGGCTCCGCCTGTGGGGTCTCGACCCTACCTCTATTTCCCGCAGGAGTCGAGTGACTTCCGCTCCATTTCACTATGAGAGTAACCTTTATTTATAGCAATAAACTTATTAAAAAGAGCCTTATACTAAGAGAGCCTTATTAGACATAGCAGACAAAATCCACATAGACCCCTGTGGGCTTACTCTATTTCTCCTAGTTCCTTTTTATCGGTGAAGAGTACGAATTTCTCTTTCCTCTCAACAAAGCTCCCTTTCATGTCCGAAGTAAACGAGCATTTTTTCAGTGAACCATAAAGCCTCACCAGCCATCCGAAGAAAGCGAAGTGTATTCAGTCTGCGGTCATAGTTCAATAAAACAGGGTTGCAACCCAGTAATAGTAAGGAATTCCGATGACTAAATTAAATGGCAGTGTGAGACCAAGGCTGATCCTAAATAGATACCTGAGTTTGCTTCTGGTATCGCTTGGTCAATGGCTGCAGGTGCAGCAATGTAGGAAGCACTACCGGTTAAAACCGCTAAAATAAACGAACCACCTAGTGACAACCCAATCATCTGCCCTGTCAAAATCCCAATCGTCCCCCCAATAATAGGAACAAGAAACGCAAACAAAAAGGAAATCAACTTTATATTCTTCATCTGCTGTATACTCTGTGTCGCAATCATACCCATATGCAACAAGAAGATACAAAGAATTCCATAAAACAAGTCGCCAAAGAGCGGTCGAATTAGCAACAAGCCATCTTCATGGGCAACAAAGCCAATAAAGATCCCACCTAGCAACAAAAAGATGCTCTTCCCGAAAAATGCTTCTTTAACGACATGCCCAATGCTTGCATTCGGATTTTGCTGTTCGGTTCCTTGCTTTTGCAAATAAAGCTTGTACATGATAATCGCTAAAATAATCGCTGGTCCTTCCATAATCACCAAAATAGCTGACATATACGCTTCATAGAAAACGTCAATTTTGTCCAAAAAGGCCATCCCAGCAATAAACGTAACCGCACTAACAGAGCCATAATGCGCAGAAACGGCCCAAGAATCTACGACAGAATAAGCAAAAAGTTTATGAACAAACAAAAACGTAATATATAGCATGAGGATGCTCAATATTACAGCTGCTATGATTGTCGGTATCATTTCTACTAAAGAAACATGCCTTAGTTCGACTCCGCCTTTAATGCCAATAGTAAACAAAATAATCATCGTGTAGCCGGAGTAAAACGCATTTGGTACTTTTAAGTCAGAGTTCACAATCACGGCTATAATTCCTATTAAGAAAAATAAGATCATCGGTGAAAGCAGATTCGAATATGCGATCTCAATCATTTGATTCAAGAAACCACCTCATTCACTTTAACTAAACGTTTAATTAACTCTAGTTTGCTTTAACTAAACGTTTGATTAACTCTGTTTAGCTTTCACATTTGATAGCATAATATGTGGCATTGTCATCCAAAAAAGCAGAGATCTCTTTGATCTCTGCTTTCATAAAAACTTATGCCACTACGCTTTTTTCAATTTGTTTTAGGTGATAAAAGTACCCTTCATTGTTCATCAATTGCTCAAACGAGCCCGTTTCAATCACTTTGCCGTTTTCCATCACAATGATCTGATCCATGTTTTCAAGACCCGCCAGGCGATGACTTACAAGAATGACCGTATCGTCTTTCGCTTCTTTAAATAGAGCTTCGTATAAACGCTGTTCTGTCCAAGCATCAAGAGAGGATGTTGGTTCATCAAGAAGCCAAAGATGACCTTTTTTGGCGATCGCCCGTGCCATCGCCAGTCTCTGCTTTTCTCCACCGGATAAGTTCTGCCCTCTTTCAAGCACTTGATCCTCTAATGAAAAGTGACTTAGCTGAACCCGTTCTAATAACTGAATTAGATCCTCATCTGTATACTGATCATTTGTTAACAAGAGGTTATCCTTAATCGTTCCATAAAAAAAGTGATTTTCTTGCAAAACAACCTTAGTCATCTCCCAAACTTGTTCTTGGTGCAACTCATTTATGGAGACGCCGTTTACAAATAGATCTCCTGTTGATTCATACTGCTTTAATAGAAGCTTCAACAATGTTGACTTCCCTGATCCACTTGGACCAACAATCGCCGTTTTAGATCCAGAAGGAATTTTCACTTGAACATCAGTTAGTGTATTTCGAATCGCTTCAGGAAAGGCAAACGTAATCCCATTTGCTTCAATAGACGGTACTGATTTGGAAACATTTGTTAACTTAGTTTCTTCTATTTTTTCTTGGTCAGCCTCTTTGTTCACAGAATACAACCTGCTTGCTGCTCTTTCACTTTCATCATAATGAATCGGAAAAAGCGCCATCGGAACGGCATGTTCAAACAGAATAAAACTAATCATAATTAGCATCGCTAAAAAAATGCCATCTAACTGTCCATTTGAAACAGCTAAAGCTCCAATTACGATCACCAACCAAGAGATAAGCAATGTAACAGCAGAGTTAATCGACTGATACGATACAGACTGCAAGCCTTCCCGTTCTTGTTCCTTTATATATCGCTCAGATGCCGCAACGAGTTGATGATGCTTTTCTCTTTGTTTTTGATGAATCGTTAACTCACGAAATCCATAAAACCACTCCGCCGTTTCTGTTGATAAAACCGAACGTTCTTCCAACACCCGACTGCTTACTTTTCGTTGTTTTTTCGCAAACCATGCTGGAATCAAAACCCCTGTTAATAACAGTCCGAGCAAAAAAACAAGCACAATCGAGAATGAATAAAAGGAAACGAACAAAATCGTACTTAAAAAGACAAGCGCCATCACAATCGGTGGATAAAATACGCGAAGAAAGAAGTTTTGCAAGCTTTCTACATCGCCGACAATCCGTGCAAGAAGATCACCGCTGCGATATTTTTGAAAAAGAGTCGGACCAAGCTTTTCTAGTTTTTCATAAAAATGAACACGCAAATCACTGAGCATTGTGAATGTTGCTCGATGAGAATAATAGCGCTCCCCGTAGCGACTAAGAGCCCGAATAAAACTGCCGATTTTCACGACTGCCACCATAGCAATCAACACATATAATGGCGGTTCAAGAGCAGCTTGCGAAATCAAATACCCATTTGCTGCAAACAACCCAACAGCCGCAATCCCTGCAATAAAACCAAACAAGATTGAAAGGACGACATCTCTCTTTTGCTGAAACATCGTTTTCATAACTGACTGTAGCTCTCTCACTGCTCTTTTCCACCTCCATGTAAACGAAATAAATCTCGATAGCTAGATGATGTTTGTACTAGTTGTTCATGCGTTCCTTCTGCTAGTAACGTACCTTGCTCAATAAATAAGATGTGATCAGCTTTTTTGATCGTTTGCACACGATGAGCAACCGTCATGACAAGCGACGTTTTCATTAATTGGTTTATCGAATCATGAAGAAGCTGTTCCGTCTCTAAATCAAGTCCCGTTGTTGGTTCATCAAATAAAATAATCGATGGGTTCTTTAAAAAGGCTCGCGCAAGAGCAATACGCTGCTTCTCTCCACCAGATAGTCCTCGACCACCTTCGCCAATGTATGTTTCGTACCCATTTGGCAACGTGTCAATTAAATCCGATATTCTAGCAAGGCGAGCCGCTTTCTTGATTTCTTCTTTCGTTGCAACCACTCCAAGAGTGATGTTTTCTTCAATCGTTCCGGCAAATAAATACGGATGTTGCGTAATATAGGAAACGTGTTGGAACCAGTCTTTTTCACGATAATCAAAAAGCGGTTTGCCATTGACCATCACATTTCCTGACGATGGAGATAAAAGTCCCGACATCACATTTAATAACGTCGTCTTTCCAGATCCACTTTTCCCAACAATCGCAACTTGGCCCGTTGACGGGAGAGTAACATTAATCCCATTAAGTTCAAAGCCGGTATCATACTGAAAGCCAATTTGCTTTAACTGAATGGTTGTCGGGGTATGAAGAGGCTCCTTCCCCCAAACTATTGTATTCTCTTCTTTTTTCAGTTCTTGTTCTATTTTTTCGGCAGCACCTGAACTACTTCTTCCTGAATGAAAGGCACTTCCTAGTTCTTTCATTGAATTAAAAAACTCTGGAACGAGTAACAAAATCAGAAAAGCCGTAAAGAAATCAATTTGCTGGAAAACGACTAACCGTAAGCCCAGTTCTAGAGCCACCAACCCAATTGCTAACATTGAAATAAATTCAAGCATTAACGAAGATGTAAACGCCACTTTTAAAATGTCCATTGTCGCGTCACGGAAATCGAGGCTGCTTTTTCGAATCAGTTGTTTGTACTCAGTCGAGCGACGGTACAGCTTTAAGCTTTCAAGCCCTTGAACGGTATCAAGGAAACGGCCCGAAAACTCATTCAAACGATCCAACTTTTCCTCTGATTTCTTTTGTGTCATTCCACCAACAATCGCCATAAATAAAGGAATAAACGGGGCTGTCACAATAATGATCAACCCCGAATACACATGCTGAGTAAAAATAACGATTAAAATCATAAGCGGAACAATCGTCGTTACGATCCGCTGTGGAACATATTTGCTAAAAAAGCTATCTATTTCATCTACAGCATCTAACAGCACACTCATTTTCGATCCAATTTGTCCATTTGAGGTACCAATCAACGTGCGGCTACCAAATACGTCTAGTAACTTCTTTCTGTAATTCGCTTTAACGTTTGCGGCCAATTGAACCCCGATCTTGCCACTTGTATAAGACAAGAAGGCCCGAATTAAGAGAACAAAAAATAAAAGAATCAGAAAAGGCATCACTTGATCAAACGTTTGATTAGCCAAAAACAGACCATCGACAATCGACACAATGAAATACGCTTGTGCGATGACAATCAGTCCTAGAACAACAGCGACAGCGTAAAGCGCGTAAGAACGTCCTTTCTCAGCAGATGCTAGCTTCTGAAGTGTCTTCATCGCTAATCCTCAAACTTCGTGCTTTTATTGGCAACGAAAAAGGAAACGACAAGTGCCAGTACCGCAACAAGAACAGGTGCATAAAACAGTAAAAAATTGTGCATGTGTATTTCCTCCTTACTTGCCTTTTTTAATATAAGGCTTATTCATAATAAATAACTTAAACACAAGATAAAGTGATGGAATTAAGAGCATCAACCCTAACACAAAGACGATAATTAACGCATACGCCATCGTTTGATTTGTAAAGCTGTCGTAAATCGTTAAATACGGATAAAGCAAGTACGGATAACGTGATACACCATACGCATAAAAAGCAATTGCAAATTGCAAGACGACGAAGATGAACGACCAACCATAGCGTTTTGTTTTTAACAGCCATAAGCTTACAACAAAACAAGCAAATGATAAGGCAAACAACCACCATAGAGCCAGAAGTCCTTCAAAATGAGCTGGGTTGTGCCATTTCATCTCGATAATGATACCTAACGCCGTAAACATCGTCGGAAAGCTCCAGATCCATGTATACTTTTTAAATAGTTTCAATGCATCCCAATCTTCTGCAACCGAAGAATAGTATGCTAAAAAGCTAGCTGAAATAAACAGAACACTAACAAGGCTAAGAGCGACGATCGACCATGCAAATGGACTTGTTAAAAGGGCCATATAATCAAGATCAATCCGGCCTGATGCGGTCTCCACTATAAACCCACCTTGTGACACAATAAGGGCTGTGGAAAGGGATGCTGGTATTAACACACCGGTCACCCCATACATCAACGTATAACCAAAGTGCCCTTTCGTTCCATACGTACTAAA
Organism: Halalkalibacter wakoensis JCM 9140; assembly: GCF_000513095.1. Classification (GTDB taxonomy): domain Bacteria; phylum Bacillota; class Bacilli; order Bacillales; family Bacillaceae_D; genus Halalkalibacter; species Halalkalibacter wakoensis. The sequence continues at coordinate 3,760 of NZ_BAUT01000018.1, read as the reverse complement.
CGCATAATAGCTCCCGCGAAGTACGAGTAAAATGATTGATATACTAATCGGAATTAACAGCACCGTCCCAAAGTAATAAGCTGTTTGCGGGAAAAACCCAATCATCCCGACAAAGAAAAAGACAAGAAACACGTTCGTAATCTCCCAAACTGGAGACAAATATCGTTGAATAACCGTGTTTACGATATGATGTTTTTTCGTAATAATCGTTGATGCATTAAAGAACCCGGCTCCAAAGTCAATCGATGCGACGATCACATAGCCAAAAAGGAACAACCATAACACTGAAATTCCAAGTACTTCTATGCTCATTTCGCCACACTCCTTTGTTCATCGGAAAGCTTCTCAAGCTCTTTCTCGACTGGATTTCGTTTAAACATCCGAGTTAATACAACTACCGTACCAATCAGGAGAATCATATATAAGAAAGCGAACGCGATAAACATCGCCCAAACATATGGAGAATCGGTTGCTCCTTCTGCTGTACTCATAAAGCCACGCATAATCCAAGGCTGACGACCCACTTCAGTGAACCACCACCCAGCCTCAATCGCAATCATCGCAAGCGGACCTGAGGCAACTAGTAGAATTCTAAATAACTTTGTCTTAATAACGGACCAACCGCGCCATAGAGCAATCCAATAAAACAATGAAAATACCGTTAACCAAATCCCGATCGTCACCATAATGTCAAAGAAATAATGAATCACTAATGGTGGATGATATTCCTCTGGAATATCATTCAAACCCGTTACTTCCCCAAATGGGTTACTATGCACAAGAATACTAAGTGCATAAGGAATTCGAATTGCATATTTCACTTCATTTGTTTCTGTTAACACTCCGTATAAAACAAGAGGGGCTTCACCTTCTGTTTCAAAATGCCACTCAGCAGCAGCTAGTTTTTCAGGTTGATATTCTGCTAGAAACTTTCCAGATAGATCCCCAACTAATGCCGTAGCAATCGAGAAAATAAGGGCAACCTTCATCGTTAGTGCCAACGCTTTTCTGTGGTACTCATGACGATTGCCTTTTAATAAGTGATACGCAGCAATCGACGCTAACACGAACGCTGTTGTCATATAAGCAGACGTTAACACATGAGCCACTTTCGTTGGCGTTGCTGGGTTAAACATGGCAACAAGCGGCTGGATGTTTGTTAAAACCCCATCCACTAACGTAAACCCTTGCGGCGTATTCATAAACGCATTGACGGTCGTAATGAAAAACGCCGACATTCCTGAACCTAACACAACAGGAATCAACAAGTAAAAATGACGCCACGGGTTTTTGAACCGATCCCACGTATACAAATAAATACCAAGAAAAATCGCCTCAAAGAAAAACGCGAACGTCTCCATAAACAATGGAAGCGCGACAAGCTGTCCCGCAAATTCCATAAAACGCGGCCATAATAGCGCTAATTGCAAAGCAATCGCGGTACCTGTAACAACCCCAACGGCCACAGTAATGACGTACCCGCGTGTCCAACGCTTCGCAAGCAAAATATAATGCTCATCGTTTCGCTTTAATCCAAGCCAATGAGCAATGGTTATCATAATCGGAACACCAACACCGAGTGTCGCAAAAATCACATGGACAGACAATGTTAGCATCGTTAAATATCGACTAAATTCAACTGAATCCATCTTTCTTCCTCCTCTTCATGTTTCCAATGTGAAGATAGTGACATTGTATAACGAAAAAGTATGTGAAATACATCACATTTTAAACGATTTCGTTACGAAAGAGTGATGAAATTATGACATTTCAATCTAGCAATAAAAGTAAGCGTCTTAGAGTTTCTTCAATGACAGAAAAGGACCTGAAGCTTTATTACGCTTCAGGTCCTTTTCCTTTATTTTCAAAACCCGATCTTCTCCAAATACAAACCATGTGCATCGGCAAAACCAGCTAAACTTCGATCCTTTGACTCCAAGATGCTTTGAATTTCTTCCAGCTTTCTTTCACCTAAGCCAACTTGTATTAACGTCCCGACCATTTTCCGGACCATGTTATAAAGGAACCCGTTCCCACGAACACGTATGTTTACAAATCCAGCGTCTTCCTCAATCTGAATAGTATCAATGTGGCGTACGGTTGTTTTCTTTTTCGACTTCGCATTCGAAAAAGCTGTAAAATCATGTTCTCCAACAAAATAACTCGCCGCTTCTCTCACTTTAGCAAGGTCTAGCTTCTCTGCCACATGTAAACTATGTTTTCTCATAAATGGGTTTGGATAGCTCTCATTCCAAATCTTATACACATACGTTTTTTCTTTTGCATTGAAACGAGCATGAAAACGTTCATGAACAGCTGTAACAGCTGTCACGCTTATGTCTTGCGGCAAATAGCGATTTAAATATTGATGGATTTCAGACTCTGTCATTTCTCCAGCAAGCTTTACATTGGCTACTTGTTCAAGGGCATGAACCCCTGCATCCGTTCTACTAGAACCAATAATCTCAATCGTTTTTCCCGTCATTTCTGATAAAACGTTTTCTATTTTTCCTTGTATGGTATTGTCTGTATCGCCTAGACGCTGCCATCCTTTGTAACGGGCACCGTCATATTGAATCGTTAATTTGTAATTATTCATTGTGTTCTCCTTCAATTCTTACATCGCTACCCTAGTATCGCCCTTTTTTAGGACCTAGTATTCATGCTGTGCTTCTTTCGCCCATTTAATGTTTTCGTTATGTTTTAACAGCATAAACAAGACAATAAAGAAGGCTGCTACGACTGCTATTCGTTCCTCATAGCCGATATATTGATAGGGAACCATTAAAACGGCAGCCACTCCAGCTACGACGATATACTTTTTGAAAACTAGCCCTAATATCCACAACACGCCAATAATAAGCAACGCAATCGGTTCTGTCGCTAGGAATATTCCTAAACTAGTTGCAATTCCTTTGCCACCTGTGAAATGTAAAAAAATTGATTTTAGATTTCCGATGATTACACAAAGTGCAATAAGCATTGTTTGTCCACCATTAAAATATTGTGACGCAAACATGACCATGAAGAAAGCCTTTCCCACATCTCCAAGTAACACAACAAACGCCAGTTTCTTCCCTAAGTTCAAGTAAACATTGCTTGCTCCTATATTTTTTGTTCCTACCGACTGTATGTCTACACCTTTAAGTTTAGCTACTAGTTTCCCAGTAGGAATCGCTCCAATTAAATACGCTAATACGCAGAACATCAGAAATATCATCATGTCTTTTCCTCTTTTCCAATATTCATTCTATGACTTTAGTATAAACGAATAATTTCAACTCGGATATATGAAAAATGAAACATGAAAGACTTGCCAGTGTTTACTAGCTCTTATTACATTCATATTAGTAAAAAAGAGAATAAAAAGAGACACCGTATCTAGTACCGATGTCTCTCCTATTCTTATAATAAATCAGAAGCATATTTATTTAACTGCTTGCTCATCTTCTCAATCTCGTCAATAAACGAAGCAATCTCTTGAGTAGAAGCCGCTTGGTCGTTTCCAACTTCGACTACTTTCTCGATGGAAGCTGAAATTTCATCCATTGATTTTTGGATATTCGTTAATGTCGTCCGAATTTTCTCTGTCGATGATACGGTTTCATTTGATAATTTACGAATTTCCTCAGCAACAACTCCAAAACCTCTTCCCATAGTCCCAGCTCGAGCAGCCTCAATGGACGCATTTATGCCAAGTAAATTCGTTTGATCAGCAATTCGCTTAATAAATTTTAAGACCTCATCTGTATCATTTACA
>NZ_BAUT01000019.1 GCF_000513095.1 Halalkalibacter wakoensis JCM 9140 | reverse complement strand
TGTCCTTCTTTCGTTGCTTGGCAGTCTCAGACGAGAAAAGAAGCAATGGATCTGATTCAACTTTTTCTAAGTCTTTTCTGATGACTTTTAAATGCTTATCCCATTTTCCTTTTGGGATTTTATCACTCTTTGTTGCAACGACAATGACGGGAATATCAAAATGCTTAAGCCAGCTATACATCATTTTGTCATCTGACGAAGGGGGATGACGCAAGTCTACAATTTGTACGACCGCTTTTAATTGATCACGATCATGCAAATACGTTTCAATCATCCGTCCCCAGGCTTCTCTTTCTGGTTTTGGAACTTTGGCAAAACCGTAACCTGGTACATCGACAAAATATAGCATTTCGTTAATTTCATAAAAATTTAATGTTTGTGTTTTCCCAGGGCGTTGAGATGTGCGAGCTAACCCTTTGCGGTTAATCATTTTGTTAATAAAAGATGATTTCCCAACATTCGATCTTCCGGATAATGCAATCTCAGGCAATCCTGATTTTGGGTATTGTTCTGGCTTTACTGCTACATGTGCTAAATCTGACTTTGTTACTTTCATTCTACTCTCCTAACGCGTGCTTTAGGACTTCATCTAGATGAGATACAAGAATGAATTGTAAGTCTTTTCGCACGCTCTCTGGTACATCTTCTAAATCTTTTTCATTGTCTTTCGGGATTAAAATAGTCGTTAACCCCGCACGGTGAGCACTCATTGATTTTTCTTTTAAGCCACCAATCGGCAAAACACGTCCACGTAACGTGATTTCCCCAGTCATTCCAACTTCTTTTTTTACTTTGCGTCCTGTTAGTGCTGATACTAATGCAGTCGCCATTGTAATTCCTGCAGAAGGACCATCCTTTGGTGTTGCTCCCTCTGGAACATGAATATGAATATCATTTGTTTCATTAAAATTAGGATCGATATTCAATTCAGCTGAACGGGAACGAATGTAGCTGAAAGCTGCTTGAGCAGATTCTTTCATCACATCCCCAAGTTTTCCTGTTAAGGTTAACTTTCCTTTTCCTGGAGCTACTGATACTTCGATCGAGAGCGTGTCTCCACCAACGGTTGTATAAGCTAGTCCAGTTGCTGCCCCAACTTGATCTTCCACTTCTGCTAGTCCGTAACGGAAACGTGGCTTTCCTAACATCTCTTCTACTGCTTTTGCTGTGAGAATCACTTTTTTCTTCTCAGCCGTTACAATCTTCTTAGCGGCTTTACGACAAAGAGTAGCTATTTGTCTTTCTAAATTACGAACTCCGGCTTCTCTAGTGTAATATCGGACCACTTTTTGTATCGCCTCGTCTTTTACTTGAAGCATCCCTTTTGTTAAACCATGATTTTTCATTTGCTTTTCCAACAAGTGGTCTTTTGCAATATGAATTTTTTCTAGTTCTGTGTAGCCAGCAATTGATATGATTTCCATTCTGTCTAAAAGAGGACCAGGGATGGTTCCGATATTATTGGCCGTCGTTACAAACATTACTTTTGAAAGATCATAAGGCTCCTCAATATAATGATCGCTAAACGTATTGTTTTGTTCAGGATCAAGTACTTCTAGAAGGGCAGATGATGGATCTCCCCTAAAATCATTCGCCATTTTATCAATTTCATCTAATAGAAAAACAGGATTGATCGAACCCGCTTTTTTCATCCCTTGAATAAGACGTCCTGGCATAGCCCCGACATACGTTCTGCGATGACCACGAATTTCTGCTTCGTCGCGAACACCACCAAGAGAAATGCGGACAAATTTTCGATTTAATGAACGAGCAATGGAACGAGCTAATGACGTTTTCCCCACTCCTGGAGGACCAGCAAGACAGAGAATAGGGCCTTTTAGCTCACGTGTTAATTGCTGTACCGCTAAATATTCTAAAATTCGTTCCTTTACCTTTTCCAATCCATAATGATCTTCATCTAAAATTTCTTCTGCTCGTATGACATCTAACTGATCTTCTGTTTCATATGTCCAAGGAAGTTGAATAAGCCAATCTAAGTAATTACGTAATACGGAGCTTTCAGCAGAATTAGTCGGCATCTTCTCGTAACGATCTAGTTCTTTTAGAAATTTCTCTCTTATGGATTCAGGCATTTCAACTTCTTCTGCTTTTTCACGCAACGTTGAAACTTCACCTGATCGACCTTCTTTATCACCAAGTTCTTTTTGAATGGCTTTCATTTGTTCCCGCAAATAATACTCTTTTTGCGTTTTTTCCATCGACTTTTTCACACGTTGACTAATTTTCTTTTCTAAACCAAGTACCTCTTGTTCGTTGTTTAGAATCTCAATCAACTTCAACATTCGAGATCTCACGGATTGAAGTTCAAGCAATTCTTGTTTTTCTGGAAGTTTTAATGGCAAGTTCGCTGCAATAACATCAGCAAATTGTCCTGCTTCATTAATATCCTTTACTGAAGCTAAAGTTTCAGCAGATACTTTCTTTGAAACCTTTGCATATTGCTCAAACATAGCCAAAAGATTACGCATCAAAGCTTGTATTTCAGGAGTAAGGTACGTATCTTCCTCCATCATTAGCTCTGCATTCACTTGTAAAAAATCTTCCGTCTGCACAAATTGGTCAATTCGTGCTCGTTGCAATCCTTCAACATGAATACGAACCGTTCCATTTGGTAATTTCAAAAGACTTTTCACTTTTGCAAGTGTACCAATTGGGTAAATCTCTTCCTCTGTTGGGTCATCTATTGAAATTTCTTTCTGAGTTGCGAGTAAAATTTGATGGTCTGTTTCCATCACTTGCTCTAACGCCTGTACGGATTTCGGTCTTCCTACATCTAAATGAAGCACCATTGCTGGAAAAACTAGCAATCCGCGTAACGGTAGAAGCGGAATTTGTCGCCTTACATTCATTTCGACCATCCGCATACACCTCCATCTCCAAGTACATCCTATTTCTTCTTATACCCAATTATTTCCTCATTTGAAACCATTGGCTTTGATTCAATATTGAATGATTCAATTTTATCTTAACCATTTTTGTTTGTCTAATATTAGACCGGTGCGATGGAAGGATTCAGCTCCGTACTAGCCGGGACCGTTTCTTCTTCTTTTTCTTCTTGTTCAATTGCTAGGTCAAGTACCTCATCTAAATGTTCGACAGCGATCACTTCGATACCCGTAATCTTTTGAAGAATCGCTTGTTCATTTTCTTTTGGGATAATAACCATTTCAGCACCAGCTAGTTTTGCCGCCTCTACTTTCGCTACGACACCACCAATCGGTTTAACTTTTCCATGAATCCCTAATTCGCCTGTCATCGCGATAGTATTTTTCACTTTTTCTCCTTGAATAGCTGAGTAGATTCCAGTTGCAATTGCGGTTCCCGCTGATGGACCATCAACCGGACCGCCTCCAGGGAAATTAACGTGAATATCGTAATCTTGTGTCGGTATTCCCATGCGTCGAAGAACGGTAACGACATTTTCAACAGAGCCTTTTGCCATACTTTTTCTTCTAATGGAACGCATTTGATTTCCTGTACTCTCTTCCTCTGCAATTCCTGTAATATTCACAGTTCCTTTTCCAGGATTTTCGAGTACGTTTACTTCAATTTCTAACAATGCTCCCAAGTTGGGTCCATAGACGGCAAGTCCATTCACTAAACCAATCGCAGAATCGTTATGGATCTTCCTTTCTGGTCTTGGTGCAATTTGACTTGCATGAAGGACCCACTCAACATCTGCTACGGTCAATTCTGTACGATTTTCAGCTGTAGCAATTCCGGCTGCAATTTGAACGATGTTAACTGCCTCACGTCCATTTGTCGCATATTTGGCAATGCGTTCAATTGCTCCTTCCTCTGCACCAAACTGAATTTTATTTGCTGCCTTTTCAGCAATTTGAATAATTTCCTTTGGCTTTAGTGCGCGGAAGTACACTTCTAAACAACGAGATCGAATAGCAGGTGGTAGTTCATCTGGTGTTCTTGTCGTAGCACCAACGAGCCTAAAGTCAGCTGGTAATCCTTTTTGAAAAATCTCATGAATATGTCTTGGGATTTGTTGGTTTTCTTCACTATAGTAGGCACTTTCAAGAAACACTTTCCGATCCTCTAGAACCTTAAGTAACTTATTTAATTGAATCGAATGCAATTCCCCAATTTCATCAATAAATAGCATTCCGCCATGAGCTTTAGTCACGGCACCATGCTTAGGTTGAGGTATTCCCGCTTGTCCCATCGCTCCTGCTCCTTGATAGATCGGGTCATGAACCGAACCGATTAACGGATCCGCAATCCCTCTTTCATCAAAACGAGCAGTTGTCCCATCGAGCTCAACAAACACAGCATCTTGAGAAAATGGAGACTTTCCATTCTTTTTCGCTTCTTCTAATACAAGTCTGGCTGCTGCTGTTTTCCCAACCCCTGGTGGTCCATAAATGATCACATGTTGAGGATTTGGTCCACATAACGCAGCACGGAGTGACCGGATGCCTTCTTCTTGCCCAACGATATCCTCAAATGAGATAGGGCGCACTTTTTCGGCCAAAGGCTCACTCAGTGAGATCGAACGCATTTTTCTTAGCTCCTCCATCTCTTTGCGTGACTCACGGTCAATTGAGACCTTTTGATTACGTTGGTTTTTTAATAAATTCCAAAAATAGACTCCAATGATGACCCCAAAAAATAACTGAATCACCAGTGCAATTCCTGTCCAGTTCATGATGAAACCTCCCAGAAGTAGTCGTTTTGTTTCCCTTAGTATGACCGGGAAAAACAACACTAATCAAAGAAAAAATTGAGAATGATTGGAGGAAAACAACATTCGATTGGACGAATACCAAAAAGCGAATCCTTGACGGATTCGCTTTTTTTCATTAAGCACTTTCTTTTGGTTCTGATTTTGGCAATGTGATCTCTTCCCCATCAGCTGTGAGTAACGTTGGCAATTCATTGTCCGTTACACACTTATCGTGAATAATACACTTCACGATATCTTCACGAGATGGTAGATCAAACATCACATCTAACATGAGCGTTTCAATGATGGAACGCAATCCACGAGCCCCCGTCTTACGTTCAATTGCTTTATTTCCAATTTCACGTAAGGCTTGTTCTGTAAATTCTAATTCTACATCATCTAGCTCTAACAATTTCTTATATTGTTTTACTAGCGCATTTTTTGGCTTTGTCAAAATTTCAACTAGTGCATCAATATCAAGTGGCTCTAAGCTTGAGATAACTGGTAAACGGCCAATAAACTCAGGTATTAAACCAAAACGAAGCAAGTCTTCAGGCAACACTTTTCCTAAGTATTCTCCTGGCTTTAAATCTTCTTGCTTCACATCAGAACCGAAACCAATTACTTTCTTACCAAGGCGGCGTTTAATAATTTGCTCGATTCCATCAAACGCACCACCACAAATGAATAATACATTCGTCGTATCAATTTGAATAAACTCTTGATGCGGATGCTTCCGGCCACCTTGTGGAGGAACACTTGCACTTGTACCCTCAAGAATTTTTAATAGTGCTTGTTGAACCCCTTCTCCTGAAACATCACGAGTAATGGAAGGGTTCTCTGATTTACGTGCTACCTTGTCAATCTCATCAATATAAATGATCCCTTTTTCAGCCTTTTCTACATCATAGTCAGCTGCTTGAATCAACTTTAATAAGATATTCTCAACATCTTCACCAACGTAACCAGCCTCTGTAAGTGATGTTGCATCAGCGATTGCAAACGGTACATTAAGTATACGAGCCAATGTTTGAGCTAGTAACGTTTTCCCGCTACCTGTTGGCCCAATCATACATATGTTACTTTTAGCAAGCTCTACTTCATCTGAACGTGATAATGAATTAACACGCTTATAATGATTGTAAACCGCTACTGATAAAGACTTCTTCGCACGATCTTGCCCAATGACGTAATCGTCTAAAATTTGTCTAATTTCATTTGGCTTCGGAATTTCCTGGAACTCAACCTCTTCCTCTGTCCCAAGCTCCTCCTCAACAATTTCGGTACAAAGTTCAATACATTCATCACATATATACACGCCTGGTCCGGCAACTAACTTACGAACTTGGTCTTGTGTTTTTCCGCAAAAAGAACACTTAAGTTGTCCTTTTTCTTCATTAAACTTAAACATTCAATCATCACCCCTTAGAAAATATTGTACCATCCTCAAGTAACTGTGCCTAAAAAAGCTTTTTTATGAATGGACATGACAATACAATAATTACATTACGAATCTTCATAATCGTTATGTGTCGTCATTGTATCACATAATCAATCAGAACATCTAAAGAAAACCCTTATCTCCTTTAACGACTATGACCAGAATTGATACTGCTATTTCACACCTCCATGCTATTTAAAATTTACCGGGTTACTATGTGATTTTGAATCAACATAGAAGACGAGCAATCAAATATGATTACTTCATTTTATGTATGGATTGATTATACATTCAAGATTAAGTAAGAAAAATCCTTTTTCTTGTACAAATTTCATTGAATTGCTATTTATTGTATATGCCCATTCTTATATTAAGCTTGTTCAATTAAGACAAACTCCATACATGTTGCAAAGGTAAGGAAAAAACAAGGCACGATTCATCGCACCTTGTTTTTTTATCATTAATCTACATGCATGATTAAATTTCTACGCTTTTTTGCTGTTTTCAACAAGAAATTCGACAGCTTTTTGGATTTTTAGATCGCCTTTAATTCCTTCAAGACCACCTTGAGCTGCAAAAATATTTTTAATTTCTTCAGCAGAACGTTGGTACATTTCTGCCATTTTTTCGATTTCTTTATCTACGTCTTCATCAGTAGCTTCAAGATTTTCTGCTAATGCGATTGCTTCAAGTGTAAGATTTACACGAACACGCTTTTCTGCATCTGTCTTGAATTGCTCGCGCATAGCTGTTTCATCTTGTCCAGAGAATTGGAAGTACATTTCAAGATTCATACCTTGAGCTTGTAGACGTTGCTCAAATTCTTGAAGCATACGATCTACTTCTGTGTTTACCATAGCTTCTGGAATATCAATAGTTGCATTTTCAGATGCCTTTTCAACTAATGTATCACGAACTGCATGCTCAGCTTGGTGATCTTTATCTTTTTGAAGCTTGTCTTTTAATTGAGTTTTAAGCTCTTCTAACGTTTCTACTTCTTCGTTAGCATCTTTAGCAAATTCATCATCAAGTGCTGGTAATTCTTTACGCTTGATATCATGGATTTTGACTTTAAAAGTTGCTGCTTTACCAGCTAGGTTTTCAGCATGGTACTCTTCTGGGAATGTTACTTCTACGTCTTTTTCTTCTCCAGATTTAAGACCAACTAATTGCTCTTCAAATCCTGGAATGAATTGACCAGAACCAACTTCTAATGAATAGTTATCAGCTTGTCCACCTTCGAAAGCTTCGCCATCAACAAAACCTTCAAAATCAAATACAGCTGTATCGCCGTTTTCAATTGCTCCATCTTCTACAACCACAAGTTCAGCTTGACGCTCTTGAAGTTGTTTCAATTCAGCCTCAACATCTTCGTCTGTTACCGTTGTATCTTGCTCTTCTACTTCAAGACCTTTGTATTCGCCAAGTTGAACTTCTGGCTTCACAGTCACTTTTGCAGTAAAGACTAAAGTTGCACCTTTTTCCATTGTTTCAATGTCAATTTCTGGGCGGTCTACTGGCTCAATGCCTGCTTCTTGAATCGCACCAGCATATGCTTCTGGAAGTAGAATATCTAGAGCATCTTGATAAAGAGACTCAACACCGAATTGTTTTTCAAACATGCTACGAGGTACTTTCCCTTTACGGAATCCAGGAACATTTACCTTTTTAACAACCTTTTTAAACGCTTGATCAAGTGCTGCATCTACTTTCTCAGCTGCTACATCGATCGTTAGGACGCCTTCATTTCCTTCTAATTTTTCCCATTTTGTAGTCATTTACTTTCCCTCCAACTTATACACTCTTCGTTTATGTAAACGATAGATTTTCTTCTATAATCTTTGACAACCATTCTAGTATAACATATCGTCAGTCCATTTCAAATAGTTGATCCAAGCCTAGTCTACGTTTCACACTTGCCTTACGTGAGTCCACTCGTGTCTATTTGATAGACCATTGATTCAAGCTCCTTCACTTCTTCTACTTTTTCCATAAAAAAAGTACTCTTAAATTGATAACGCTCTTCTAACTCTACTAACTCTTCCTCTAATCCAATTCGTTCTGCAGCACAGTAACAGAACACGTGTCCCCAAAGCTTTGCGTCTTCTGGATGTGGCAAAAAGGGATACAATGACCATAGATGCGTCCAACTTAATTGCTTTGTTATTTCATATAAGAGTGGATCTTTATGTTCAAGTTGATCACTAACATATTCTAGTATTTGCTGATAAAATAATTGTTGATTGTCACTGTTGAATTCACTTGGTATAAGGGCCATTTCACGCCCTTGTTTCTTCATATGTATAACATCTTGACAATTCTTTTCTTCTAATGCCTTTAGCGCAATACTTTGGAGGACATAATCACGGTCTTTTTTATGAAGGAATTCTACTAATTTTTGGATCGCTTCCGGATGATCAATCTCTCTTAAGTGTTGAATGGCTTTCGACTGAAGCTCTAATGATTCGGACTCAAGCATTTCAAGTAACTCTTGCGGAATAGGTTCATCTCTTACCTCAGATTGATGTAACCATTCTTTGTCTCCAACCATTTGCCTACTAAAATGCAACAGTTGATAAAATGATTCTGCATATTGAGAAGGAAACTGATTTTCAGAGAGGACGGCATCTAGCATATCAACTACTTCCTGGTATTTTCCTAATTGAACAAGAAGAGAAATATGCACTTGTAGATTTTCATAATAGTCGCCAATTCCTTCACGAAGTAAGCTATTCGTATGTTCAACAGCTTCTTCTAATCGCCCCAACTCGACTAAACTTAGCATCTTCCCAAATAGGACTTGTGGATGATCAGGCTCATGTTCTTCTGCTGACAAAAAAAGTCATAAGCAGACTTCCCATCCTTTTCCTTTAACGCATCCATTCCTTTTTCAATTAAGCGCTTAACAAGTCCAGGATACAAGATCACTTTCTTATCATTTTTATGTATTCGTTTATCCACTGGAACCGCCCCACTCTGTTTCATGTATGAACAACACATGAATATCAATTTACCATTGTCAACTTATTACCTGTGAATTGTCGTTCATCTATTTCTATTATTTTAACAGTTCACTCATACCATTACAATGTGTGTTCAACAAAAGAAAAGAGTAACTCTAAACGCCAGCTTGCTACATGTTAGCGTTAGAATTACTCAGTCATTAAGCCTTCTGTTCGAAAGCTTTGATTTGTTCTTCATACGTAAGAGTTAAACCAATTTCATCCCAACCATTTAAAAGCATCTCTTTCCAATAAGCATCAATGTCAAAAGTGGCTTCAAAGCCAACTCCACTTATAAGTTGATCCTCTAAAGAAACCGTTAACTCATACTTTTCTTTTGCACCTTTGGCTAGCAGTTCATTCACTTTTTCTTCTTCCAAACGAATGGGAAGCATGCCGTTTTTCACACAGTTGTTGTAAAAAATATCAGCAAAGCTAGGAGCAATGATTACCTTAAATCCATAATCGTGCAATGCCCACGGGGCATGTTCCCGTGAAGAGCCACAGCCGAAGTTATTGGCTGCCACTAAAATAGATGCGCCTTGATTATGCTCTTGATTTAATTCAAATTTTGGATCAGGGCTTCCGTCAGCTAAGAAACGCCAATCATAAAATAAAAATTGACCAAATCCTGTTCTTTCTACTCGCTTCAAAAATTGCTTAGGAATAATCTGGTCGGTATCAACATTCACTCTGTCCATCGTTGCGACTATTCCTTTATGATTTACAATTGGTTCCATTGTTCTCCCTCCTTACTGAGTTACTTGTTGTTTCTTCCATTCTCTCACATCAACGAAATGTCCAGCGATCGCTGCAGCTGCAGCCATTTCAGGACTAACTAAATGCGTACGAGCGCCTTTTCCTTGACGTCCTTCAAAATTACGGTTAGACGTTGAAGCACAACGTTCTCCTTCAGGTACAACATCTGGATTCATACTTAAGCACATACTACAGCCAGAACTACGCCATTCAAAACCAGCATCAATAAAAATTTGATCAATGCCTTCTTCTTCAGCTAGCTGCTTCACTTTTTGTGATCCTGGCACAACAAGTGCACGAACGTGATTAGCAACCTTTTTGCCTTTGATAACACTTGCCGCAGCTCGTAAGTCGCTTAAACGAGAATTGGTACATGACCCGATAAAAACATGTTGAATTGAAATATCTGCAATCGGTGTTCCAGGTGTAAGTTCCATATAATCCAAAGCTTGTTTGATTGCCCTTTGGTCCGTTTCGTTCTTGCCATCGGCAGGAGATGGGACAGCTTTGGTAACACCAATTCCTTGTGATGGATTTGTTCCCCATGTTACCATAGGCTCAATCTCAGAAGCATCAATGGTCACAACTCGATCGTACGTAGCTCCTTCATCGGTAGCTAACTGCTTCCATTGCTCGACAACTTCCTCAAAAGCTTCCCCTTCTGGAACGAATTGACGACCTTGTAAATAATCAAATGTAACTTGGTCAGGACTGATTAATCCAGCTTTAGCACCGGCCTCAATTGACATATTGCAAATCGTCATACGCTCTTCCATCGTCATTCCACGAATCGCGTCACCTGTAAATTCGATAACAGACCCTGTACCTACATCTACTCCAAACTTGGAAATAATCGCTAAAATGACATCTTTTGCGGATAAATCAGAGGAAAGAGTCCCGGTTACTCGTACTTCTAATGTTTTCGGACGTGATTGCCATAAAGTTTGAGTGGCAAGTACGTGTTCAACTTCACTTGTACCAATACCGAATGCTAATGCACCGAATGCACCGTGGGTGGACGTGTGACTGTCCCCACAAACAATCGTCTTCCCTGGTTGAGTTAACCCTAGTTCAGGACCAATTACGTGAACGATTCCGTTTTCTGGATGATCCAAATCCGCTAACTCTACCCCAAATTGCTTACAGTTCGATTCTAACGTTTCCATTTGTGTTCTAGCAATCTGATCTGAGATATCATAGCGGTTCACAGTTGGAACATTATGGTCCATTGTTGCGAATGTTAAATCAGGACGTCTGACTTTACGATTTGCTAAGCGTAGTCCTTCAAACGCTTGTGGAGACGTTACTTCATGGACCATGTGTAAATCGACATAGAGGAGACTTGGCTTTCCTTCTTCTCGTACTACTTCATGCGCTTCCCAAATTTTCTCAATAATCGTTTTAGGTGCCACCTTGCACTCCTCCTTATGACCGTTTATTTTTTTCAAAGTTTAAGAGTTTAATGAAGGAAACACCTTCCTAAACAATATAGGTTGGTTGTTTCCTTAACGTTTTTTCCTCATATTCCTTAAGAGTTAACGGCTTTTTTTGTTAACGCCTGAATCACTTGATTTGTCATTTCAGTTGTTGACAAAACTGCCCTCTCATCACTTGTTAAATCTGCAGTTCTATGGCCTGCCTCTAACACATCATTGATCGCAGCTGATAATACGTCTGCCTCTTCTGTCATGGAAAATGCATATGTGAGCATCATCGCAACGGAAGATAGCGTAGCTAAAGGATTAGCAATTCCTTTTCCTGCAATGTCAGGAGCAGATCCATGGATTGGTTCAAATAATCCAGGGCCATCCTCACTTAAACTTGCAGAAGGAAGCATTCCTAGTGAACCAGTAATCATAGAGGCCTCATCGCTTAAAATATCACCAAACATATTCTCTGTAACAATCACATCAAATTGGCGCGGATTTCGGACCAATTGCATAGCAGCATTGTCCACAAGCATGTGACTATAGGAAATATTCGGGTATTCTTTTGCTACTTCATCGACGACTTCACGCCATAGACGACTTGATTCAAGTACATTCGCTTTATCAACAGAGGTTAAGGTGCCGCCCCTAATTTCAGCAAATTCAAATCCTTTGCGAACAATACGTTCGATTTCTTTTCTAGAATAAACTAACGTATCAACAGCTAATTCTTCTTTCCCTTCCCCTCGACGTTCACGAGGCTCACCAAAGTAAAGTCCTCCGGTTAATTCCCTTACAATAACTAGGTCTACACCTTGGATGACTTCATCTTTTAAAGGAGAAGAATCTGCTAAAGCATCATAAATCGTTACTGGACGTAGGTTAGCAAATAAACCTAACTCTTTTCGTAATCCGAGTAAACCTTTTTCTGGACGCTGTTCTCCAGGTAGCGTATCCCATTTAGGACCACCAACGGCACCTAGTAAAACAGCATCGCTATTCTTACAGATTGTTAACGTTTCTTTTGGAAGTGGATTCCCTGTTTTATCAATAGCGATGCCACCTAAATCTCCATAAACAAATTCAAATTGATGTTGAAACATCGTACCAATTTCATTTAATACGGTTGTAGCTGCCTCACATACTTCTGGTCCAATCCCATCACCAGGGAGAATGGCTATACGTTTCTTCATGTTACGTCCTCCCTACACGTTTAATGGATTTGTTCGTTGTTCATTGAATTGCTTACGATTAATCGTACGATTCACAGCATTAATATAAGCCTTAGCAGAAGCTTCTAGAACATCATGAGCCGTTCCGCGGCCAGAGGATTCTGTTCCGTCATATTTAACTGTTACATACACTTCAGCTAAGGAATCACGACCAGCTGTTGTTGATTGGATTCGATAATTCGTTAATAATACTTCTTCATCAATCACACGTTCCAGTGTATTGTAGATGGCTTCAACACTACCCGAACCAGTAGCAGCTTCCTGAACGGTTTCTCCTGTTGGAAGTTTCATTGTGATCGTAGCCGTTGGAATATTCGTTGTTCCATAGTTCACTTGTAACGTTTCAAGTTCATAATGAGCAACGCTAGAGCCAACAGTTGCTTCTGTCATAAGAGCAAACAAATCGTCCTCTGTTATATCTTTTTTCTTATCTGCTAAATCTTTAAACGCAACAAATGTTTTTTGTAACTGCTCTTCTGTACCGTTGAATCCTAATTCCATAAGCTTTTCTTTGAAAGCATGACGACCAGAATGCTTTCCAAGAACCATTCTGTTAGAAGATACCCCGACAAGTTCAGGCGTAATGATTTCGTATGTTTCTTTGTTTTTCAAGACACCATCTTGGTGGATCCCTGACTCATGAGCAAATGCATTCGCACCTACTACAGCTTTGTTATTTGGAACGACCATACCCGTTAATTTGCTCACCAATGAACTCGTTCTTTTAATTTCTTTTAAAACAAGGCCTGTGTCCGCTTTGTAGTGATCTTGACGAATATTAAGGGCGACAGCTATCTCTTCAAGAGAGGCGTTTCCAGCTCGTTCTCCAATCCCATTTACTGTACATTCAACTTGACCAGCACCATTTTGAATTGCAGCTAATGAGTTGGCAACAGCCATCCCTAAATCATCATGGTTATGAGTCGATAAAATGGCACGGTCGATATTCGAAACATTTTCTGACACATAACCGAACATTTGACCGATTTCATACGGTGTTGTGTAACCAACTGTATCAGGTAAATTTATAACCGTTGCGCCTGCATCAATAACCGCTTGAATGATTTTTGCTAAAAATGGTAAGTCTGAGCGACTGGCATCTTCTGCAGACCATTGAACTTGAGGAAACGTCTTCTTAGCTAACTTTACTGCTGCAACAGCATTTTCAATCACTTGTTCCGGAGTCATTTTCAACTTATATTGCATGTGGATAGGAGATGTGGCAATAAACACATGGATTCTTGGTTCAGCGCTATCCTTCAATGCTTCCCAAGTCGTTTCAATATCACGCTCAAGTGAACGGGCTAGACCTGTAATTGAGCTTCCTTTAACGGTTCTTGCAATCGCTTGAACAGAAGCAAAGTCTCCTTGAGAGGAGGCTGGAAATCCAGCCTCAATAATATCTACACCCAAACGCTCTAGTTGCTTCGCTATTTCTAGCTTTTCTTGAAAGTTTAAATTCACACCAGCAGACTGTTCTCCGTCCCGAAGCGTGGTATCGAAAACATTAATCTTCCGCACTACTATCCACTCCTTAGATTGTTGATTTTGCCTTTACGAATGGCATCATTTCACGTAATTCGCGTCCAACAACTTCAATTGGGTGTTGGCTTTCAGCTCTTGTGATAGCTGTAAACTCAGGACGATTTGCTTGGTTTTCTAGAATCCAGCCTTTAGCAAATTTACCAGTTTGAATATCAGTTAAAATTTTCTTCATTGATTTCTTCGTCTCTTCTGTCACAACTTGTGGCCCAGCTACATAGTCTCCCCATTGAGCTGTATCAGAGATTGAATAACGCATTCCTTCTAATCCACCTTCATACATTAAGTCAACGATAAGCTTTAACTCATGCAAGCACTCGAAGTATGCAACTTCTGGTTGATAGCCAGCTTCAACTAGTGTTTCAAATCCAGCTTTTACTAGAGCAGACGCTCCACCACATAATACTGCTTGCTCCCCGAAAAGATCCGTTTCTGTTTCTTCTTGGAATGTAGTTTCTAATACACCTGCACGTGCAGAACCGATTTGTTTTGCATAAGCTAATGCAATTTCTTTTGCATTTCCTGTAGCATCTTGGAATACAGCAATCAATCCTGGTACTCCGCCACCTTCTTGGAATACACGACGAACTAAGTGACCTGGACCTTTTGGCGCTGCTAAAAATACGTCAACATTGCTTGGTGGTACAATTTGGTTGAAATGAATGTTAAAACCATGAGCAAATGCTAAAGCTTTACCTTCTGTTAATTCAGGCTCAATTTCATTTTTATAAACAGTTGTTTGAAGCTCATCTGGTAATAAAATCATGATTAAATCAGCTTGAGCAGCAGCTTCACGTACTGAAACAACTTCAAATCCATCTTCCACTGCTTTATCCCAAGACTTTCCTGGACGTAGACCAATCACAACATCTTGACCACTTTCACGCATATTTAATGAATGAGCATGACCTTGTGAACCATAACCGATCACTGCTACTTTTTTCCCTTTTAAGATTCCTTCGTTAACATCTGAATTGTAAAATACCTTTGCCATAATAAAATCTCTCCTCTTAATTTAAGTAGTTTATCTATATTAATTTTGGTATTGCCTCAATTAGTTGATTAATGTTAATCGATATGGATCATGTACTGGTTTTTTTGTACTGCGGTTAAATGCTGTAATTCCAGTTCGAGCAATCTCTTTAATACCATAAGGACGTAACAAATCAATAAATGCTTCTACTTTTGGATGATCCCCAGTAATTTGAATGGTCATCGATTCACGACCAACATCAATGATCGTAGCTCGAAAGGGATTAACTAGTGCTGCCACTTCTCCACGTTGCTGCGGAGTTGCTACAATCTTTATAAGGGCCAATTCTCTAGCAACAATGGATTCATCCGTGATGTCTTTTACTTTTAACACATCAACTTGTTTGTTCAGTTGCTTAATTACTTGTTCCACATTTTCCATACTGTCTGCTGCAACGACAAAGGTCATTCTAGAGATTGACGGATTCTCCGTTACCCCAACTGTGATGCTTTCAATGTTGTAATGCCTTCTAGCAAACAGACCAGTGATTCTGTTTAGGACACCTGACGTATTATTTACAAGAGCTGTGATCGTACGTTTCATTGTGGCTTAACTCCCTCCATTTGATGCTGACCTTTACCAGGAGCAATCATCGGATACACATTTTCTTCTTTTGCAACACGAACTTCTAGTAAAACAGGTCCTGGATGCTGAAGCATTTCTTCTAAAGCTCCCTTTAAATTGCTTAGTTCATCGACTCGCATGCCTTTAATGTCATAAGCTTCTGCAAGTTTCACGAAATTCGGCTGAATTGGAAACAGTGAATTTGAATAACGCTCACCATGGAATAACTGCTGCCATTGTCTAACCATTCCTAAAGATGCATTGTTGACAATGACAATCTTCACTGGAAGATTAAGCTCTTGTAAAATCGACATCTCCTGTGCTGTCATTTGGAAACCTGCATCCCCTATAACAGCAATTACTGGTGTTTTCGGTTCAGCAAATTGTGCTCCAATAGCTGCCGGGAAGCCAAATCCCATTGTTCCAAGTCCACCTGATGTAACCCAGCGATTTGGTTTTTTAAATGTAAAGAATTGCGCTGACCACATTTGATGTTGACCAACATCTGTCGTAACAATTGCTTCTCCATTCGTTGCTTCATATATCATTTCAATCAAGTGTTGTGGTTTAATCACTTCACCGTCTTTTTGATACCAAAGTGGATATTCTGCTTTTCGTTCTTGTTGAACGCTCCTCCACTCTTCTGTATTTCCTGGTGTGCCATCTTCTTCTAATAGCATTTTCAAGGCTTGCTTTGCATCCCCAACGACAGGAATCTCAGTCTTAATGTTCTTACCAATTTCGGCTGGATCGATATCAATATGAACCACTCGTGCATTTGGAGCAAAATGAGCTAAATTTCCTGTTAATCGATCATCAAATCTTGCGCCAATGCTTATTAATAGATCAGATTCATATATAGCCATATTCGCTGTATAAGTTCCATGCATTCCCCCCATACCTAGGAACAATTCATGGTTTCCAGGAAAACCACCAAGACCAAGTAGCGTATTAACAACCGGAATTTTCATTTTTTCAACATATTCAAATAATTCTTCCGATGCTTTCCCGTGAAGCACACCTGCGCCTGCTAAAATGATTGGTCTCTTCGCTTCTGATACTGCATCAACGACTTTTCTGATCTGAAGACGATTTGGAACAACTGTTGGTTGATAACCAGGTACGTTTACTTCCTTGCTATAATCGAACATCCCTGATGCAAGTGAGACATCCTTTGGTAAGTCAATTAAGACCGGACCAGGACGACCAGTTGTAGCAATGTGGAAAGCTTCCTTTATAATTCTCGGAAACTCTTCAACAGAGCGCACTTGATAATTGTGCTTTGTTATTGGCATCGTAATTCCAATCATATCCGCTTCTTGAAATGCATCTGTTCCAATGACGGTTGTAGCAACTTGCCCCGTAATTACGACAAGCGGCAGTGAATCAATCATCGCATCGGCAATTCCTGTCACAACATTGGTTGCACCAGGTCCAGACGTTACGATACAGACTCCAGGTTTTCCAGATACTCTTGCGTAGCCTTCTGCTGCGTGAATAGCTCCTTGTTCATGTCTTGCTAAAACGTGGTGAATACCTGTTTTATAGATCTCATCATATGTTGGTAAAATGGCTCCTCCAGGGTAGCCGAAAATAACGTCGACACCCTCATTTGCCAAAGCTTCAATTAACATACTTGAACCTGACATTTGTTTCGGCTCTGAATTTGTTTGTTGTTCCTTCTTTTTCACGTTCGTACTCATCTTTCATGCCTCCTTATTCAGACTCTTTCATTAACAACCCCAAAGTTTATTTACAGAACAACTTTTTCTCCAATAAAAAAATCTTTTCACCCCATATAAGCTACAAATCTTGTAGCTAAAAGGGGCGAAAAGACTTCTTTCCACGGTACCACCCTTATTCATTAAATAGAGAAAGCCCCTATTTAATCTTAATTGTTTTGATAACGAGTGCTGTGTACACTCGACCAATCTTAATAGAAAACATTCGTTCAGATTGGTACTCTGAGGCGAGCTTCGTCAAAGGTAACAACACCGCATCTCAGCACCACGGCTCTCTGTTGATGTTACATCAATGATTACTTTTCCTCTTCTTCGTTTTTGTCTATTATATTTTCATAACTCCACCGGTATTCGCCGATGTAACTAATTTTGAATATCTAGCTAAATAGCCTTTTTTCACTTTTGGCTCTGGCTCAACCCAACCTTCTTTGCGTTTGGCATGCTCTTCATCCGACACAAGCCATTCCATTGTTCGATTAGGTAAGTCGATACGAATACGATCACCATTTTGAACAAAAGCAATTGGACCTCCTTCAGCAGCTTCCGGCGAAATATGACCAATTGAAATTCCTCTTGATGCCCCTGAGAAACGACCGTCCGTAATAAGTGCGACTTTCGTTCCAAGACCTCTTCCAGCAATAGCTGAAGTTGGAGCTAACATTTCAGGCATTCCCGGTCCACCCTTTGGACCTTCATATCGAATTACGACAACATGGCCTTCATGTACAAGTCCATCGTTGATGCCTTGTTGAGCTTCTTCTTGAGAGTTGAAGACAATCGCTTCCCCATCAAAGACTTTAATCGATGGATCTACTGCCCCAACTTTTATGACAGCACCATCTGGAGCAATGTTTCCGTACAATACGGAAAGTCCTCCAACCGGGCTATAAGGATTATCTTTACGACGAATCACATCATCGTTTGTAATTTTTGCATCTTTTACATTTTCATACAAACTTTTCCCAGTAATCGTAATTCGATCAGGATGAATAGCGCCCTCAATGTTACATAATTCTTTTATAATAGCACTTACCCCACCTGCGTGATGGACATCATCCATTGAATAATCAGAAGCCGGACTAATTTTTGATAAATAAGGTACTCGTTCAGCTACTTCATTAATTCGATTAAGGTCATACTCAATTTCTGCCTCGTTTGCAATGGCTAATGTATGAAGGACTGTATTGGTTGATCCTCCCATTGCCATATCGAGAGCAAAAGCATCGTCAATGGTTTCTTTCGTGACAATATCTCTTGGACGAATATCTTTTTCAATTAAGTTCATCAAATGTTTAGCAGCATCTTTGATTAGTTGATGACGATCATTAGACGTTGCGACGATCGTACCATTTCCAGGTAACGCGAGACCAAGCATTTCCATTAATGAATTCATAGAGTTAGCTGTAAACATTCCTGAACAGGAACCACATGTTGGACAAGCTGTTTGTTCAATCTCTAGTAACTCTTCTCTTGTCATATTACCTGACGAAAATGCGCCTACTCCTTCAAAGACAGATACAAGAGACAAGTTTTTACCGTCTTTTGTTTTTCCTGCCTCCATTGGGCCTCCTGATACAAATACAGCTGGTACGTTTGTTCTTACTGCCGCCATTAGCATGCCTGGTGTAATTTTGTCACAGTTCGGAATGTAAAAGACGCCATCAAACCAATGTGCATTAATAACCGTTTCTGCAGCGTCACAAATAATTTCTCGGCTCGGAAGCGAATACCTCATACCGATATGCCCCATCGCAATCCCATCATCTACACCAATTGTGTTAAATTCGAATGGAATCCCTCCGGCTTCTCGAATTGCTTGCTTTGCTACTTCTGCAAATTTATTTAGATGCATATGTCCTGGTATAATATCAATGTATGAGTTACATACACCAATAAATGGTTTATCCATATCCTCTTCTTTAACACCTGCTGCTCGAAGTAAGCTTCGATGTGGCGCCCGGTCAATTCCCTTTTTAATCATATTACTTCTCATGCTACCCGCTCCCTATATTACAAAACTCTCTATCTCAGCTTCACTCGGCTCTATTTAAAAGTCTCTGTATAAACTTTTTCACCTTCTAATACAACTCTTTTTCTAAATGCTTCTAACAAGTTCTTCGTTTCTTTTCCTGGTTTTCCTTCGCCAATAACTCGACCATCAACTTTTACTACGGCAATGACTTCAGCTGCTGTCCCAGTTAAGAAAACTTCATCAGCTACATACACATCATGTCTAGTAAAAGGTTCTTCTTTGACAACATAACCAAGATCTTTAGCTATTTCTATAATCGCATTTCTCGTAATTCCTTCAAGCGCTCCTACATAGCCAGGAGGTGTAAAAAGCTCATTTCCTTTTACAATAAAAACATTATCAGCAGATCCTTCGGCTACATAACCTTGATCGTTTAACATCAATGCTTCACTTACTCCAGCGAGACTGGCTTCAATCTTTACGAGAATATTGTTCAAATAATTCAGAGATTTCACTTTAGGACTAAGCACATCTGGACGATTTCTTCTCGTTGCGACTGTAACGATTTCAAGTCCAGAATCATATAGTTCTTTAGGAAATAATGCTAGTTCTTCAGCAATAATGATAACCTGTGGAGTTCCACAAGATGTAGGGTCCAGTCCTAAATTTCCGACTCCTCTTGAAATGACTAGGCGTATATAAGCATTGTGAAGTTGATTCTTTTGCAATGTTTGAACGACTAGATTTTTCATTTCCTCTTTAGTGTGTGGAATCGAAAGCATGATGGACTTAGCTGAATTATATAACCGGTCAAGATGCTCCTGCAACCTGAAAACATTTCCTTCATAAACACGAATACCTTCAAAAACTCCATCTCCATACAAGAAGCCATGATCATATACTGAAATTTTTGCTTCGTGTTTTTGCACAAAATCTCCATTTAAATAAATCCATTGCTCACTCATGACGTTTTAACTCCCCTTGTATGATGTAATAGTCACATAAAATGTTAATAGAAACTATTACAAGTTTTATCTCTCTAGAGCGGACATTTGTTTTTTCATATAGTGTTGTTTGAGATTTATCATACGCTCATTCTGCACTATGGTCAACCATTTTTTTAAAATTATTCGACTATTTTGATTAGTCTCTTTAGTTGTATACGCTTACAATACTACTATTACGTTTATTCTAAAATAATATTTCCATTCTTACCTATATAGAGCATATTCCCAATTTGATCGGACATCCTATAATTGGGTGATACAATATGTTAAAAAAATACAAAAAATACGTGCACTTCTCCAAAAAATTTCCCTATGTACAGCTTCTTAAGAAAAGACGTGCTTCTCTTGTCTTAGTGGAAGAATTGGAACAAACCTGCAACAACGAGTGTGAAAAACTTTTGTACAAGCAGTTACGTTCAAATATGTACTATCCAACCCCGCACTATTGGATTGAGCATATTAAGGCAAACTTAGCTCTAGTACCGTACAAGCTTGCTCTCATTGAAACGCAACCAGGTTTGAACGAAAAAAAGATCATTCGTCAATTAAAGAAAAAAGGCTGGCAAGTGCTGTTTTACGATAGAGCACAATTGCTAGAGAACCATCAATTGTATGTAAATCAAGTGTTAGCACAGGCATCAGCTGGACAAACAAAAAACGTCTCCACTTCATCGTAAGTGGAGACGTTGTTCATTTTATGTAATTAGATGGCGTCCCAGGAGAGATTCGAACTCCCGACCGACGGCTTAGAAGGCCGTTGCTCTATCCTGCTGAGCTACTGGGACAAAGCGGGTGATGAGAATCGAACTCACGACATCAGCTTGGAAGGCTGAGGTTTTACCACTAAACTACACCCGCACAGTTATTTAAAATTATACCTCTTCGTCTTACTTTTCGCCAGTCATGTCTTTTCCTCTTCTAGTAATTCATAGAAGCGTATGCGTCAAGACAACTCGTAGCATTTCCACAGATGATTACGCTCGTGGCTGAGGTTTTACCACTAAACTACACCCGCATATTAATTAAGATTTTTTCATTACATCTTGTGACGACATTTATTACTATAACCCATAAAAACTTTAATGTCAACAACTTCACTAAAAAAAAATGATATTCTCTCTTTATACATTGATCCATTGTGATAAAGAGAGAATAAGCTTA
The DNA here is from genome assembly GCF_000513095.1 of Halalkalibacter wakoensis JCM 9140. Taxonomy (GTDB): domain Bacteria; phylum Bacillota; class Bacilli; order Bacillales; family Bacillaceae_D; genus Halalkalibacter; species Halalkalibacter wakoensis. The sequence continues at coordinate 37,687 of NZ_BAUT01000019.1, read as the reverse complement.
TTTTAACTCAAACCTGTAGACCATGTCTTCAATCACGTTGCCATCAATATCATAGAATGTAACTATTGCTATCGTATCGTTGTAATCACAAATACAATATGTTTTTTCTACTCTGTTTCTTGGTAACCTGATACTTCCAGGATTAATGTACACAACTCCATTTTCTACAAAAGCGCCCGCTACATGAGAATGACCAAAACAGGCAATATTTGCCCCTTTTTCCTCTGCTCTATAACTTAATGGCACATGGGTCATTTTCACATTATATAAATGGCCGTGGGTAACATAGATCTTAACCCCTTTTACTTCTTCCGTTATATCATTTGGAAAATCATCACCAAAGTCACAATTTCCTTTTACGGTGTTTACACCTCTCAGTGCATTATGCTCTTTGTGTAACTCTGAATCGCCACAATGTATTAGAATATCAACATCTTTTCTATGTCGATCAATGACTTTTTTCAATTCCTGTTCCCAGCCATGACTATCACTTATAATAAACGCCTTCATTCATTTCCCTCCTAAACATTCCAAACATGTTCATAGGTCAGCAATTTGTTTATGGCGTTTGCCCGATGGCTAAGATTATTTTTTTCTTCAGGAGATAATTCAGCCATCGTTTTTTCGTGCTTTGGTACATAAAAAATCGGATCATACCCAAAACCGTTCGAGCCTATAGCTTCTTGAGCGATTATTCCTTCACATGTCCCCTCATAAAATAGCGTTTGTTCGTTGGGTCTTGAAACGGCCATAACACATATAAACCTAGCTGACCGGTCTTCTGCAGGTACGTCAACTAATTCTGCTAATACTTTTCGCAAATTGGCCTCGTCACTTTTACTATCGCCTGCATACCTAGCTGAATACACCCCTGGTCGACCTTGTAGGCATCTACTTCAAGGCCCGAATCATCTGCAATTACGATACAATTGAGGTGGTTAGCAAGTGTCTCAGCTTTTATCGCTGCATTTTCCGCAAATGTCTCTCCATTCTCAATGATCTCTGGAATTTGTGGATAATCTAGTAAAGAGCGAACTTCCCACCCTTTTAGCAATTGTTTGAATTCAGCAATTTTCCCTTTGTTCTCTGTCGCAATTACAATCTCTTTCATAAGCTATCACCTATTATTCTTATTTGATACGAGTTGCAATTTCTCCTAACGCTTCCTTTTGCTTCGTAATAAGCGCATTAATCCCCGTTTCAGCTAAATCAAGCAATTTGTTAAGTTGAGCTCTTGAATAGGTTGCTTCCTCACCGGTACCTTGAAGTTCAACAAATTCAAAATTCCCTGTCATAACTACATTCATATCTACTTTTGCTGCAGCGTCCTCCACATAACAAAGGTCAAGAATTTCTCCTCTTTTTTGATCGACCCCTACTGAAATAGCTGCTAAGAAATCACGAATTGGCCACTCTTTAATTTTTCCTTTTGACATTACTTTTTCCAACGCAAGTGCTAATGCCACGAAAGCGCCCGTAATTGATGCGGTTCTTGTTCCACCATCAGCCTGGATAACATCGCAATCAATCCAAACTGTACGCTCTCCAAGTTTTTCTAGATCAATAACTGATCGTAACGTTCTTCCAATCAATCGTTGAATCTCCATCGTTCTTCCTGATACTTTTCCTTTTGAGGATTCTCGGATGTTTCTCGTTTCTGTCGCTCTAGGTAACATTGAATATTCTGCAGCAATCCATCCCTTGCCTTGCCCTCTTAAAAAAGGAGGAACCCGGTCCTCTACCGTTGCTGTACATATTACTTTTGTATCTCCCATTGAAATTAAGACAGAACCTTCTGGATGTTTCACATAATTGGTTTCAATCGTTACCTCTCTAATTTGATCTACTTCACGTCCGTCAACTCTCATGACAACCTCCTAAATGTACTGGCTCTATCCATATAAATTTTATGTAAGGATAAAAAGGAGGAAGCCTAATCGCTCCTCCTTTTTACTATCATCATTATAAAGAATTTTGTTACGAGAGTCCAATCAACTTGTTAATAAGCACCTGTGTTTACAAGTGTTGGTCTTGAAACAGGCTCCACCACATTCCCTGACTCTGATAATATATCTGCTTCCCCGTTCACTTGAACAGCAACTTTTTCAATTCCTTCTTGTTCTGTTAAAGTCAGTGCCAACATGTTTAACACTTCGCTCGATACAGCAGAACCTTGATTTTGTGAAAGCAATGACTCATTAAAGTTTAAAGTGACCGTGCCATTCTCATAAAGTGGCTCGTCAATCAATGCAACTTCATGACGGAAATCTGTAATAAGCTGCGACTCGTTCGATGGTCCCTTTAACAACTCTTCAACAGCTGCAGTAAGAGATTCTGTACCCGTTGCCACTCGGCGTGTTACCGGAACATAGTACGTATTTTCACCGTGTTGAGCTAGAAAGTAAAGAGTAACCGCCTTGCTATTTACAACATCTGTCACAGAACCTGTTTCTAAGTTAATTCCGTTAGCACGGCTAACTCCTTCTCCAATTGGTGTTCCATCAACAGGCATTGTATCTTGCTTATATCCATTCACATTGATTTGAACACTATCAACATTTTCAAATTGAGTTAACGTCCACGTAACAGCTTCTAAAACTTGCTTTTCTTGGCTTGGATTATAATCTTTAAATTCATTTGAAAAGTCTGCTACAGCCATCCCATCACTTTTCAAGTTTACCGTTACCTCTGTGCCAGCCGGCAAAACTGCTTGGAATCCATTAGGGAGTAATTCCGTAACAGGACCACCATCTACTAAGTATTCTAATGACTGTTTAAGCACACTTTCTGTTTTAGGTAACTCAAATGTTTGTGGGACGACTAATCCATTTGAGTCGATTAAATATAATTCACGTTGCACAGAATCACTTGTCGCATCATCACCTGAATTTTCCTCATCACCTTCTGCTTCATCAGGTACGTCATCTGTGTCCTCTTCTAGACCTAATGATTCATCCTCTTCTAAGTAATTCGTTGGTGGTGTATCCATCTCATTTCCAGCTTCGTTCGCTCCAGAGGAACAAGCTGCCATTGTTAACATTGTGAATGCAAGAATGGGAACCCCTTTTCGTAATACTTTGCGCATTGTTTTCCCTCCTAAGATAGTTTGTACTAGATGTATACGAGCCCCCAAAAAAGAATAGACCATCTTTATTAAAATTTGTCCTATTTTTTTCTTCTTTTATGCAATAGAACACACTGAGTCGCTTCCATTTCATTTCACTATTAGTAAACTTACGAGAACAGCCAATAAAAAAGTGTGCCAAAAATCAACTTAGTTGACCTTTTGGCACACTCAAATAGCAAAGTCCCTAACGCTCTCTTAAAACCTTGAGAATGGAACATTGCTTACCTACTTTTATTCATCTATTATTGTAAATTCGTTTTCACACAATCAACATTCATTTCTAACCACTGATCTGCTAATAGTTTGAAGCGCACTTCATCTCCAGTTGTGTAGAATCGATGAGACGGCTGCCTTTCTTGAGTAAATAACAAATTCTTATGATATAAAAGACTACTAACCTCACGCGCAGTTTCATCGCCCGATGAAATGAGGTTAATATGTTCACCTACTCGCTTTCCAATCACTTCTTTTAATAACGGATAGTGAGTGCAGCCTAAAATAAGCGTATCATATGCAAGATGATCTAAAGGCTTGAGAGCCTCATTAACGATTTGCTCAGCTTCTACCCCGTCGAATATTCCTCTTTCTACTAAAGGCACGAAGGGTGGGCAAGCAAGGCTTTCGACCTTTACTTCACTATTGATTGCCTTTAACGCTTTTTCGTATGCCTGACTTCGGATCGTACCTGTCGTTCCTATAATAGCCACATGATCTCTTTTCGTAACTTTTAGGGCACTAATAGCACCTGGATGTACCACCCCAATTACAGGAATAGACAGCTCTCTTTTCACTTCTTCAAGCACTACAGCTGTCGCGGTGTTGCAAGCAATGACTAACATTTTAATCTTTTCTTTTAACAGATGATCGATCATTTCCCATGTGAATTTACGAACTTCCTGTTCTGATCTCGGTCCATATGGACATCTTGCCGAATCACCTATATAGACTATTTCTTCTTTCGGAAGTTGCCTCATAATTTCTTTTGCTACGGTGAGACCCCCTAATCCCGAATCAATTACTCCAATTCGCCTATCCAAACAATTCCCCTCATTCTATCTAATCGTAATTATGAGTTCGCTCTAGTTGTTTTCATTTCTTCATGAAGAACATGCAAACTCTTTTCAAGGAAATCTACCTCTTCTTTTGAAAAATCAGAAAGGATTCCTTCTAAGTAATCTTGACGTTTTTTTATCACTTCTTCAATAATCGTACGGCCTTTATCTAATAAATGAATTCGGACTACACGCCGATCATTCTTATCTTTTACTCGTTCTACTAACTCATTTTTTTCCATTCTATCTACTAAATCGGTCGTTGTGCTACATGCTAAATACATTTTTGTAGACAGCTCACCTATTGTCATATCACCATATTCGTTTAACCATTGTAATGCTACAAACTGCGGTGGGGTAATGGGAAATTGCGTTAGGATTTCTCGCCCCTTTTGTTTAACCATTTCTGATACTCTTCGTAATGAACGTTCAATTTCTTCAATTTGGCGATGTTCCACCTTTACGCACCTCCAATAATAACTAAACTAATTGTCGCTTGTTTTATTAGGAAAAGCAAGGCATTTATATGACAATTATCGCTAATCTTCGAAGTAGTTCTACAGTAAAAAGAGGTTGACCATAAAGTCAACCCCCCCTTTATTATTTCATGTATGTCTCACGAACACGCTTTTCCACTTCATCTGCCGTATCTAAATAGATCATGTCATTCGCAAAAGAAGATAATTCTTCTTTTGAAAGAGATAATAACTGATTACGAGCAGGTAATATGGATGTAGCACTCATACTAAATTCATCTAAACCTAGACCTAATAAAAGTGGAATTGCCACCTCATCACCGGCCATTTCACCACACATACCAGCCCATTTGCCTTCTTTATGAGCAGCATCTACGACCATTTTTACTAAACGTAAAATAGCAGGGTGATACGGTTGATATAAATAAGAAACTTGTTCATTCATGCGATCAGCAGCCATTGTATATTGAATCAAATCATTTGTTCCAATACTAAAGAAATCAACTTCTTTAGCAAATAAATCAGCTGCAACGGCTGTTGACGGAATTTCAACCATCATTCCAATTTCAATCGAATCTGAAACGGATACACCGTTTGCTACTAATTGATCTTTTTCTTCAAGTAGCATCGCTTTCGCTTGGCGGAATTCATCAAGTGTTGCAATCATCGGGAACATAACTTTCAAGTTACCAAATGCACTCGCTCTTAAAAGAGCACGCAATTGCGTACGGAAAATTTCCTTTTCTTCTAAGCAGAGACGAATGGCACGGAACCCTAAAAATGGTTCATCTCTTTTGGAAGATTTAAGTACGGAAGCTCTTTGTCTCCACCAATGTCTAACGTGCGGATGACAACTGGTTTCCCTTCCATACGTTCCACTACTTCCTTATATGCTTGAAACTGCTCTTCCTCAGATGGAAGTTCTGTTCTTCCCATATAAAGAAATTCTGTACGGTACAGTCCAATTCCTTCAGCTCCATTGTTAATAACACCTTCTAAATCTTTTGGTGTTCCTATGTTCGCTGCAAGTTCAACGTGCTGACCGTCTTTTGTTGTTGTTTGCTCATTGACTAGCTTCGCCCACTCAGCTTTTTGTTTCGCAAAATCATCACGTTTCTTCGTATATGCTGCAATTTCTTCCTGAGAAGGCTCAATAATGACTGCTCCATCTAACCCGTCAACAATTACTGTCATACCGGTTTGAATTTGTTTAGTCACTTCTTTCGTCCCAACAACAGCTGGAATTTCTAGCGATCTAGACATGATTGCTGAGTGTGAAGTACGTCCACCGATATCTGTAGCAAAACCCTTAATGAAAACAGGATTTAATTGAGCTGTATCAGAAGGTGTTAAATCTTCGGCAATAATAACCGTTTCTTCTGAGATGGTTGCTAATGATTGAACTTCCAGGCCCAGTAAATGTCCAAGTACACGTTTTGAAACGTCACGAATATCCGCTGCACGTTCCTTCATGTATTCATTATCCATGTTTTCGAACATCGTAATAAACATAGAAGATACTTCATTCATTGCATACTCAGCGTTTTGCTTGTCATCTGTAATCTTCGTTTTTACTGCATCAACAAGCTCAGGGTCACTAAGAACTAATAGGTGTGCAGCAAAAATTTCAGCTTTATCAGGCCCAAGCTCTTTTTCCGTTTTGTCTTTAATAACAGATAGTTCTTCTTTAGACTTCGCAAGCGCGTCGTCTAAACGTTGAACTTCACTAGTTGGATCTTGAATCTCTCTTAATTCGATCGTCATATCAGGCTCTTCATGTACGAACGCTTTCGCAATCGCGACACCAGAAGAAGCTGCGATACCCGTCAATTTTTGCATTATTCTCCTAATCCTTCCTTAATTACACCTTCAATAGCTTGAAGTGCCTCATCAGCATCAGATCCTTCAGCTTTTACAGTAACTTCTGCACCTTTGCCAACGCCTAAAGACATAACACCCATAATTGATTTTAAGTTAACAGATTTACCTTTGTACTCAAGTGTAATATCTGAAGAGAATTGACCTGCTTTGTTTACTAGTTGAGTTGCTGGACGTGCATGAATTCCCGTATCTGCTGTAATTAAAAATGTTTTTTCTGCCATAATCATCTACCTCTTTCTTTTCATAAGAATTTTTAATAAGAAAAAGAGACCTTTTTCTTTTGTCATTATACTTATTGTCTTCTACATTTGCACATTTAAACAACATTTTGTGAAGGATATTTAAAAAGGCATAAGTAAAGAAAGGAATATGTAGATCACAATAAGTAAGTGCTCTTTATTAGAGTACCCCAAAGAAATCCCATATACACTTCAAATACTTATGCCTGATCGAATCAGTAACACGTATTAAATGCACAATTTGGAAGTTATACAATATAGTATTGTAAGATGTGTGCTTATTAAAGCCATTAACAGTATAGCATAGGCTTTTAACGCTTTTCAATAGATTAGTTGTCGAAGTAGAACCTTGTCGAAATTTCGTCATAATCCAATCAAAAAATATAAATAAAAAAGTGAACGATTGCCTGAAATAAAACACGTAGTACGCCTTGCACACATATACTATCGAGACTAAAACCCTTCAAATAGTGGGAATTAGTCCCCACAAAGCGCTCTCAGCCCGAGCAAGAAGGAGTGAACTCATTGAAAGGAGCAGATTTTGGACCTAAACCCTTGCTTACAAAAAGGGAACGTGAAGTTTTTGAATTACTCGTCCAAGATAAAACTACAAGAGATATCGCACAAGAGCTTTTCATAAGTGAAAAAACAGTACGAAACCATATCTCTAATACGATGCAAAAGTTGGGAGTAAAGGGGCGCTCTCAAGCTGTAATCGAATTAGTAAGATTGGGTGAACTTGAAATATAGGTAGGCTAAAATTTACAGCTCTTCTACCATTTCGTTGGTCGCTAACGTTTTAGTCGTCTCATATTTTACAAGATCCGCAATACTCCAACAGCGAGCATTGCGGATCTTCTTTTATTCACTCAGCTGAATAGGATTTTCTAATAATCGTCTCGCTTCTTCATCAAATGGAATGGCTTGTCCTGTCATTTTGCTTATTTGCACCATCGTCCCTCGTCCAGTTAGGCAAATGTCTCCATCCTCGTTTAACGCAATGTAATGCATGTCAAGAGAGGCTCCTCCTACCTGCTCCACCTTCGTTCCTACCTTTATTCGTTCTCCAAATTGAATTTGTTTGTAATAGTCACATTGTAAGTTCGCAACGACAATGATGCTTTCATTTTTTTCACTTTCCCATCTTTTCATTAGACCTATCTGTTTGTAGAACTCAATGCGCACATCTTCAAAGTACACAAATGCATTTGTATTGTTTACATGACCAAACGCATCTGTTTCGCTGAATCGCACTTTTACCGGAATAAAGAACTGAAAAGACTTTCCCCACTCGAACATATTTTCAATATAATCTGGCGTTCTCATTCTTCTCACACCCTTTTTTTGATTTTTTGAAAAGTTGTTGCTGTGACTAAAAGGTATTTCTCCTAGTGAAATGGAGCGGAAGCCACTCGACTCCTGCGGGAAATAGAGGTAGGGTCGAGACCCCACAGGTGAAGCCGAGGAGGCTCGACACCTCCCCGCGGAAAGCGAGTGGCTGCAGCGCAATGGAACGAACATGAGAAGAACACCTAACCATAAAACAACAACAACAAAGTAGTGACCTTTTAAAAAAGGCCTAGCCTCTTTTTTGAAGAAGCTAGACCTTACATTACTTACGCACCGAAGAAGTTTTTAAATGATTGTAATGTTGTTGAACGGTTTAATGCGGCAATTGATGTTGTTAATGGAATACCTTTTGGACATGATTGCACACAGTTTTGTGAGTTACCACAGTTTGCGAGTCCGCCTTCGCCCATAATCGTTTCTAAACGTTCTTCCTTATTCATCTCACCAGTTGGGTGAGCATTGAACAAGCGAACTTGAGATAACGGAGCAGGTCCAATAAAGTCAGACTTGCTGTTTACATTTGGACAAGACTCTAAACAAACACCACATGTCATACATTTTGATAGTTCATATGCCCATTGTCTCTTTGTTTCAGCCATTCTTGGACCTGGTCCAAGATCATACGTTCCATCAATCGGAATCCATGCTTTTACTTTTTTCAATGAATCAAACATACGACTACGGTCAACAATTAAGTCACGTACAACCGGGAAAGTTTTCATTGGCTCAAGACGAATTGGCTGCTCTAGTTGGTCAACTAACGCCGTACACGATTGACGAGGCTTACCGTTAATAACCATTGAACATGCTCCGCAAACTTCCTCTAAGCAGTTCATATCCCATGCAATTGGTGTTGTCTCTTTTCCGCTTGTTGTAACTGGATTACGGCGGAATTCCATTAGAGCCGAGATCACGTTCATATTTTGACGATATGGTACTTCAAACTCCTCTACATAAGGAGCACTGTTTGGATCATCTTGACGTGTTACTTTAAATTTAATTGTTTTATCACTCATGATTTAGCAGCTCCTTGCTTTTTTTGTGAGTAGTCACGTTTACGAGGCTTGATAAGCGACGTGTCAACTTCTTCCCATGAAAAGTCAGGACCATTTGTAGCAGGGTTAAATTTCGCTTTTGTTGTTTTCAAGAACTCTTCATCATTACGTTCAGGGAAATCTGGCTTATAATGAGCTCCACGACTTTCATTACGGTTATAAGCTCCCAGTGTAATAACACGAGCCAGGCTTAGCATCCCATCTAATTGACGAGTGAAAGATGCCCCTTGGTTGCTCCATTTCGCTGTATCGTTGATGTTAATATTCTTGTAACGCTCCATCAGTTCTTGAATTTTTTCATCTGTTTTAAGAAGTTTGTCATTGTAACGAACAACTGTTACGTTATCCGTCATCCATTCACCAAGCTCTTTATGAAGAATGTAGGCATTTTCTTTTCCATCCATTTTCATAATGTCGTCAAATGCTTGCTGTTCTTTCTTCACTTCATTTTCAAATAAAGATGAAGGCATAGAATCAGCTGATTTGTCTAATCCATTCATATATTCAACAGCCTTAGGTCCAGCTACCATTCCTCCATAAATCGCAGAAAGAAGCGAGTTTGCACCTAAACGGTTACCACCATGCTGTGAGTAATCACACTCACCTGCTGCAAATAATCCAGGGATGTTTGTCATCTGATCGTAATCAATCCACATACCACCCATTGAATAATGTACGGCAGGGAAAATCTTCATAGGTACTTTACGAGGATCATCACCCATGAATTTTTCATAGATTTCGATGATTCCACCAAGTTTGATATCAAGCTCCTTTGGATCTTTATGTGAAAGATCCAGGTATACCATGTTCTCGCCATTGATTCCTAGTTTTTGCTCAACACAGACGTCAAAGATTTCACGTGTTGCAATATCACGAGGAACAAGGTTACCGTATGCTGGATATTTCTCTTCAAGGAAGTACCAAGGTTTACCATCTTTATACGTCCAAACTCGTCCACCTTCTCCACGAGCTGATTCACTCATTAATCTCAGTTTGTCATCACCAGGAATTGCTGTTGGGTGAATCTGAATAAACTCCCCATTTGCATAATAAACGCCTTGCTGATAAAGTTTTGCCGCTGCATATCCTGTGTTAATAACGGAGTTTGTTGATTTACCAAAAATAATTCCAGGACCACCTGTAGCCATAATAACAGCATCACCTTGGAAACTACGGATCTCAGACGACTTTAAGTCTTGAGCCGTAATCCCACGACAGGTTCCTTCATCATCTACGATAGCTGATAGAAATTCCCAGCCTTCGTACTTTGTAACAAGTCCACTTACTTCATGACGACGAACTTGCTCATCAAGGGCATATAATAACTGCTGACCAGTTGTTGCACCAGCAAATGCTGTACGGTGATGTTGCGTTCCTCCAAAGCGACGGAAATCTAGTAATCCTTCTGGAGTACGGTTAAACATAACACCCATACGATCCATTAAGTGGATGATGCCAGGCGCTGCTTCTGTCATCGCTTTTACTGGAGGTTGATTCGCTAAAAAGTCTCCTCCATAAACCGTATCATCAAAATGCTCCCAAGGAGAGTCTCCTTCCCCTTTCGTATTAACCGCTCCATTAATTCCACCTTGCGCACAAACTGAGTGTGAACGTTTCACTGGAACTAAAGAGAACAGATCAACAGGAACCCCTTTTTCTGCTGCTTTAATCGTTGCCATCAGACCAGCCAGTCCGCCACCGACAACAATAACTCTACCTTTACTCATATTGACCCACTCCTTAAATGTTTGCTAAGTCTGGATTAATGAATGCTAGAATTGCTCTAATTCCAACAAACGTTAATGCGAAGAAAATCGCCATTGTTACGTACGTTGCTATTTTTTGAGAACGAGGTGTTACCGTAATCCCCCAAGATACTGCGAATGACCATAGACCATTAGCGAAGTGGAAAGTTGCTGCAATAACCCCGACAATATAAAAGACAATCATAAATGGATTACTGAAAATGTTAGCCATCATATCAAAGTTTACTTCTGCACCAAATGCAGCAGCTACCCTTGTTTCCCATACATGCCAAGTAATCCAGATCACTAAAAATACTCCAGTCCAACGTTGAATACGGAACATCCAGTTACGGAAGAAACCGTATCTAGCCGTATTGTTTTTTGCTTGAAATGCAATGTATAGACCATAAATTGCATGATAAAGCAATGGAATAAAAATTAAAAAGATTTCAAGAAGGTAACGGAAAGGTAAATTCTCCATAAAATGAGCCGCTTGGTTAAAAGCACTCGCTCCTCGTGTTGCAAAATGGTTAATTACAAAGTGTTGAACTAGAAATAATCCAACTGGAATGACGCCTAGTAATGAATGAAGCTTACGATTAAAAAATTCCCGGTTGCCAGCCATACCTTTTTCCCCCCACAAATAAATTTGCTTCTTACAGATTTTTAGAACTTTGATTTTTTTCTATCTTCTATATATATTGCTCCTTGTAACTAACAAATTCATAAATTACTAAATTACTAGATTACAAGTAACAATATTATGAAACTTTTAGCAAGTTTCTGTGAAAAAAATCTGACAAATTTATTGTACTCCCATCAGATACCCTCGTCAAGAAAACGTATTCACTCTTTTTTGGGTATACAAAGGAAAAAGCCCCATTTTAAGGGCTTTTTCCACAAAACAGTACGATTTCCTAAATATCTAGCAATTTTACCCGATAATAATTCTTTCAGTCGGATATTTAAAATGTGTTTTTGTTTCTCTTTTACGAACTGAGAATAAAAAGGCAATTAGCCCTACTCGACCGATAAACATGAGAATCATTAAGACAAACTGACTAGGCAAGGATAAGTAAGGAGTAATCCCCATTGACAGCCCACAGGTTCCAAACGCAGATGCTGTTTCAAATATAATTGCCATTAGTGTAATTTCATTATTTGCTTCAAATGCTGCTATTAATGTTACAGCGGCAAATAACAGGACGAGAAAAACGGATAAGACAATGAATGCCTTTTGCCGATCTTCAGGATGAATTTCTCGGCCAAACACCTTCACGTCACTTTTCCCTAAAGCGAAACTCCTTATGGTTAAAAACATGACCGCTACAGTAGTCGTCCTGATTCCTCCACCAACACTTGATGGACTTGCTCCAACAATCATTAAACCAGAAATAAAGAGCAGTGTTCCAACATTTAATTCAGACACATCCATTATAGATAGTCCACCACTTCTTGCCGTTGCTGAATTAAATATGGAATAAAATAACTGCTGGTGCCACTCTAGACCGACATAATAGTGACCCGTTTCCAGTGCCCATATTCCTATAATTCCAATGACAAAGACAGCAAAATACGTTGTTGTTGTGATTTTCGTGAATAAGCTAAATTTAAAATTGTTGTTCCTTTTAGAAAAATATTCTCTTAATTCAAGTAAGACAGGGAAGCCAATTGCACCTGCAATAATTAACAGAATTACAACAAATTGGACGTAGTAATCATTTGCAAAAGGAATCAATGATTGTCCTGTCACATCAAATCCGGCATTTGTGAATGCACTTAATGAAGCAAAGGCTCCTTGGTAGAACGCTTCTCCTACTGTATCAAAATAACGAATAAAATAAGTACCAAGAATAAGCGCACCAATTAATTCAATGATAAGAGCAACAATTAGAATTCCCCTCATCAGATTGACTAATCCCGAAAACGTATTTTGATTTTGGTCGACCATGATTAACATACGTTGAGCTAAATTTATTTTTCGACCAAATAGCATCCAGACAAATGTACCCATCGTCATAATCCCAATTCCACCCAGTTGAATCGCTAACGCTAAAAACGCAATTCCTACATAGCTGTATGTTTCTGGGACATTAACAACCGTTAATCCTGTCACACTAACTGCGCTAACAGATGTAAAAAGAGCTTCTGAATACGTCAGATCAACGCCGGGTTGATGAGATATGGGTAAATATAACAAGATACTAAATAGAAACATCGCAATAATATAGGCGATAATGATTACCCTAAAAGGAGAGAGAAACTGGTTTAAGCCTGACTTCATTTTTAATACCTCCGCATACGTTCGCGGTTAAGTATAACATTTTACAAAATGCAAGGCTAGAACCCTTCAACTTTTGAAGCCCCGGTGATTTTATCTTGTTTGCTTCATAAACATCGTATATGATCAGAGTAGCATTTCTCTTACAGGCTTGCGCTTTTAGGGAGTATGGGAGGGAGCGGTATATATGGAAGATCGCGTAAATCAGTTTGGGTATGATTTGATTAGGAACGATGTACTCAAAGAATTATTAGGAAAAGAACATGATTCTATTTTATATTGGGTTGGCAAAACACTTGCAAGAAAAAACATTCTCTCAACTGTAGAAGAAATGATTCCTTTTTTTGAAAAGGCAGGATGGGGAAAACTGTCGTTATTACAAGAAAAAAAAGAATTGCACATTTTTGAATTAAAAGGCTCTTGGATGACAGACAAGGACGAACGGTGTTATCAACTAGAAGCAGGGTTTCTTGCTCAGCAGATAGAACATTCGCAAGGTTGCATAACAGGAGCTACGTACAAAAAGAAAAAAGATTATATCCTTATTCATGTTGAAACAGACAAACGAGATGCCATTCAAGAAAAGAGGTAAAGCAGCTATAAGCTGCTTTACCTCTTTTTTGTTAAACCGTAACGGCTTCTTCTGCTAATTGAAATTCTTTATGCAACATCTCAACAGCTAATACCATATCGATCTCTTGAACAACAACAGATACTTTAATCTCCGATGTACTAACCATTTTCACAAAAATATCGTTATTTGCCAACACATCAAACATTTTAGCCGCAACCCCAGGATTTGAGACCATACCTGATCCTACAATCGACACCTTAGCCAATTCTTCCTCAAACACAACATCAGTAAACTGCAACTCTTCCTGTGCTTCTTGTAATACTGCAAGTGTTTCTTTTAATGAGCTTTGCGTAATGGAAAATGAAATATTTATATGATTTTCATCTATTTGATTTTGAATAATAATATCTACATTAACATGATGTTCGGATAAAGTCGTGAAAAGTCTTGACAATGTCTGAAGACGATTAGGTAGCCCTTTTACCGTTACTTTTGTTACGTCATTCTCAAATGCAATTCCACGAACGATTAGATTTTGTTCCATTGATACTTCCTCCTCAATTAATGTACCTTCAATGTCTTCCATACTCGATGCAACCATTAAAGGGACATTGTAATTTTTTGCAAATTCAACTGCCCGTGGATGTAAAACGCCCGCCCCTAAATTAGCCATTTCGAGCATTTCATCATAGGAAATCGAATGTAATTTTCTTGCTGACTTTACGTAACGAGGATCTGTTGTAAACACACCTGTAACATCTGTATAAATATCACAACGATCTGCTTTCAAGGAAGCTGCTAGTGCAACGGCTGTTGTATCTGAACCGCCACGGCCAAGTGTTGTAATTTCTCCATTTACACTGATGCCTTGGAATCCAGCAACAATCACGACTTTCCCCTCCGATAACTCTGTTTCAACACGATCAGGAGTTATCGCTTCAATACGAGCATTACCGTGGCTTTCTTCAGTTTGAATTCCAGCTTGCCATCCAGTTAAAGATGTTGCTGTAACTCCACGAGCTTGTAGCGCCATTGAAAGTAACGAAATCGTTACTTGTTCACCTGTCGTAAGAAGCATATCCATTTCACGTTTACTTGGTGTATCCGTTATTTGGTTTGCCAGTGCCACCAGTTCATCCGTTGATTTGCCCATTGCTGAAACAACAACAACAACCTCATCTCCAGCCAGAACAGCCCGCTCTATTCTTGATGCCACATGCTGAATTCTCTCGACCGAACCAACGGAAGTCCCTCCGTACTTCTGTACAATTCTTGCCATATCTATTCTCTCCTTTTCATACTCACGGTCCTATTGGAATGCAAAAAAGCAACAATAAGGAAAACCCCTCACTGTTGCATCAATACCGATCGGTACCACACTGCTCCCTGTTTCTCTCGTGAGATAGTTCTCCACATACTTCTTGGGTGTAAGTATGTGACAGCCCTATGCCTATTTAGCATAGGTCCAGCACAAGAAAAGATGAGTCTCACCTTGCACTTCGGCGAATTCCCCTTTTAACGTACGTCTACAGATCTCATTTCCTCGGCACGTCTACTAATGGTTTTCGCTCCTCTACCAATCACTTCATATTCGAAGTGTGGCATATTCAATTGACTATTATTCTAACAAACCTTCCTCCCTTATGCAAGGGATATCAGCCTTTTTGGTTTAGTGTTTCTAATATAGCCTCTGCCACTTTTTCCGGAATGGCTAATTTCTTTAAATCCTCTATCGTTGCTTCTTTCATTTTTTTCACCGAACCGAAATGTTTTAACAGTTGACGCTTGCGTTTTTCCCCTACACCTGGAATATCATCCAACTCTGACTTGAAAAACGTTTTTGAACGTGTTTGCCGGTGGAACGTGATCGCAAAGCGATGAACCTCATCTTGAATACGTTGCAATAAATAAAATTCATGACTATCCCGTTTTAAAGACACCTCAACAGGAGGGTCCCCCATTAACAATTGAGACGTCCGATGCTTCTCGTCTTTTGCTAACCCACAAACGGGGATCGAAAGCCCTAACTCATCGGTAATCACTTCTTGAGCAACTGCAATTTGCCCTTTTCCCCCATCGATCACGATAAGATCTGGAAGCGGCAATGATTCTTTCAAAAGACGAATGTATCGTCTACGAACAACCTCGCGCATCGAGCCGTAATCATCTGGACCTTCGACCGATTTAATTTTGTATTTTCGATAATCTTTTCGGCTTGGTTTTCCATCTACGAAACTAACCATGGCAGAAACAGGTCCGTACCTTGTATATTAGAGTTATCAAATGCCTCAATTCGGTATGGGGTTCTAATACCCATCGCTTGTCCTAATCGTTCAATTGCTTTGATGGTTCTTTCTTCATCTCGCTCAATTAAGGAAAATTTGTCCTTTAAGGCAATTTGAGCATTTTTGTTTGCTAAATCCAGTAAATCTTTTTTCTTCCCTCTTTTTGGATGATGGGTTTTCACTCCAACTAATTGTTCAATTAAGTCCCCGTCTACTTCCTCAGGAAGGAAAATTTCCGAAGGCTTAATGTGCTCTTTTTTCATATAAAATTGCCCAATGAACGTCATCAAATCTTCTGTAGCATCTTTATAAAATGGAAAAATAGACACGTCACGCTCAATCAGTTTTCCTTGCCTAATGAAAAACACTTGAACACACATCCAACCTTTATCATAAGCAAAACCAAAAACATCTCTGTCGGTTAGGTCACCAATCATCATTTTTTGCTTTTCGATCACCGTATCCATGTGACTAAGAGTATCTCGTATCTCTTTGGCTCGCTCGAAGTCCATTTCCTCTGCAGCTTTCATCATTTTCTCCGTTAATTGAGCTTTGATCTCATCATGCCCAGAACGTAAAAATTTTGTAATATCTTGGACCATTGCTTGATTTTGTTCTTTCGTCACTTCTTCGACACATGGTGCAAGGCATTGTCCAATATGATAATACAAGCATACTTTATCAGGCAATGTTCGGCACTTGCGTAAAGGGTAAAGACGATCAAGCATCTTTTTTGTTTCAGTGGCGGCTCCAGCATTTGGATAAGGACCAAAGTATTTTCCACCATCTTTTTTGACTTGGCGAGTTGTAATCAACCTTGGATGCTCTTCGTTTGTGATTTTCAAATAGGGGTATGATTTATCGTCTTTTAACATGACGTTGTATTTTGGATCATGTTTTTTAATTAAATTCATCTCTAAAATAAGAGCTTCAATATTAGAGGATGTAACAATATATTCAAAATCAGCAATCTCACTAACTAACCGCTGTGTTTTCCCATCGTGAGAACCGGTAAAATAGGATCTAACCCTATTCTTTAAAATCTTTGCTTTTCCTACATATATAATCGTACCTTGACGATCCTTCATTAAATAACAGCCAGGCTGATCAGGAAGAATCAACAATTTCTCTTTTATTTGACTCATCGTATTCCACCTCTCTTCTATTGTTTGCGAGAAGTTGGACAAATGCAAGTTAGAAAAACTGGAAGTATTCCATTACACATAAAAAAGTGATTCCATTTAACCAATACTGGAAAATGAAATCACTTGTTCACCTTAAAGGTGTTTATTAAGAAGTTCTGCTAAAGCTTCTTTTGGTTGGAAGCCAACTACTTGGTCTACCACTTCACCATCTTTAAAAACAAGAAGCGTTGGGATACTCATAACGCTGTATTTGCCAGCTGTTTCTTGATTCTCATCAACATCAAGCTTCGCAATTTTTACTTTATCGCCCATTTCAGAATCTAATTCTTCAAGGACAGGAGCAATCATCTTACAAGGTCCGCACCAAGGTGCCCAGAAGTCTGCTAGTACAACTCCTTCACTTGTTTCAGATGCGAATGTTTGATCTGTTACATTTACGATTGCCATTGAAAATCCTCCCTTTTCCTATTACAAAATTGTTTCCACACAATTATACCAAACACTTCCACTGCTGGCGAATTTATTGCTTCGCTTTATTTTATCCTCACAACTATAAACTTACACAAGAAAAAGAGGTTTTTCAAAAGGACATGGTTGCCCTTCCAAAAACCCCTAGATTATCTTGTACTTTTGATGTGACGTTATAATTTTAGTTGGAAACGAGTAAATTTCTTAATTCTTCCGTTAAGATAGGAAGAATCTCAAATAAGTCGCCCACAATCCCATAGTCAGCTACCTCGAAAATAGGTGCTTCTGGGTCTTTGTTAATCGCAACGATTACTTTTGAATTCGACATCCCCGCTAGATGTTGAATGGCTCCTGATATACCAATCGCAAAATACAAATCTGGTGTGACGACTTTTCCAGTTTGCCCAATTTGTAAGCCATAATCACAATAATCAGCATCACACGCACCTCGTGAAGCTCCTACTGCTCCTCCTAAAAGATCAGCAAGCTCCTGAAGTGGTTGAAATCCTTCTTTGCTCTTTACGCCTCTTCCTCCTGCAACAATGACGTTAGCTTCAGACAAATCTACTCCACCCGTCGCTTTTTGAACAACATCCTTAATCACTGTACGTAAATCTTTTATATCAACTGCAACAGTTGATACGTCAGCTTTCTTCGTTGGATCTTGTTCAAGTGCAGCAATATTATTTGGTCGAATTGTCGCACACACAATTCCTTCCTTTACCTTTTTCTTTTCAAACGCTTTCCCTGAATAAATAGGTCGAGTAAAAATGGCGTCATCTCCATCTAGTTCAACTGATACAGCATCTGACATGAGACCAGCTTGTAATTTCATGGCAAGGCGTGGTCCAACATCTTTTCCCATCGCTGTATGACCGAGTATCACACCATCTGGATTTTCAATATCAAACACTTGAAGAATAGCTTGTTGATACGCATCTGTTGTATACGTTTTTAAATCAGGGTGTTCAGCTACAATAACACGGTCAGCTCCATATTGAGCAAAGACATCTGTTAAACCGCTTACATTATCACCTAATAAAACACCTACTACTTCTCCTCCATTTGCAACTGTTTTCCCAGCTGCAATAGCTTCAAATGAAACATTACGTAACTCCCCATCACGTACCTCTCCGATAACAAGAACCTTTTTAGTCATCTTAACCCCTCCTTAAATAACTTTTGCTTCCGATTTCAGTAATGATACGAGTTCCTTCACTTGATCTGCAGGTTCACCCTCTAAAATTTTCCCCGCTTGCTTAACTGGTGGTAAGAAAATTTCCACTGTCGTTGTTTTGGCTTCCACATCATCTTCGTCCAGATCAAGATCATCTAAGTCAAGCGTCTCCAAAGGCTTTTTCTTCGCTTTCATAATTCCAGGTAATGATGGGTAGCGAGGTTCATTCAAGCCTTGCTGTGCTGTTACAAGGACCGGAATTGCAACTTCAACCGTTTCCTCATCTCCTTCAACATCTCGAACGATTGTCGCTATATTTTCCTTGACTGTTAATTTTGTAATCGTTGTAACTTGTGGGATTCCTAACAATTCAGCTACTCGTGGTCCAACTTGACCAGATCCACCATCAACGGCTACATTCCCACCTAAAATGATGTCAATTTCTTGGTCTTTTAAATACGCTGCAAGCAAAGAAGCCGTTGTAAATTGATCTAATTCATCTAGTTCTTCACTATCAATTAATACCGCTTTATCAGCTCCCATTGCGAGCGCAGTCCGTAACTCTTTTTCCGCTTCTTCTTCTCCAACTGTAACGACTGTTACTTGACCACCGTGTTCATCGCGCAACACAATAGCCTCTTCAATGGCATATTCATCGTAAGGGTTGATAATAAATTCAGCTGAACTGTCATCAATCTTTCCATTGTTTAACGTAATTTTTTCCTCTGTATCGAACGTGCGCTTCATAATAACAAAAATATTCATAATGTCCCTCCTAAAATCTTAATTGTTTACTAGTTTTAAAAAAGTTGAGTGATTTCTCATTCATTTTTTTGGTTAAAAACAGGCTTGCGCTTTTCAATAAATGCAGAGATCCCTTCTTTTGCATCGTCTGTTGCAAAAATTTCGCCAAATCGTTCTGCTTCCTGTAACGATCCTTCTTCAAACTGAGCTGAATGATTGTATAATAGTAGCTCTAATGTCCTCTTCACAGACTCTCTACTTTTTGCTGCTATTTTCTCTGCAAGCTTCTTCGCTTCTTCATGCAAGGCTTCTTCTTTAAATGCTCTGTTCACAAGCCCTAATTGCACAGCTTCTATTCCGCTTATCGGCTCACTCGTTAACATCATTTCGCATGCTTTTGCTACTCCAACATACCTAGGTAACCTTTGAGTCCCTGCAAAACCGGGAATTAATCCAAGTTGTAATTCTGGGAGACCTAATTTTGCATCCTCTGTAGCTAATCGAATGTGGCAAGCCATAGCCAGTTCCAACCCTCCCCCTAAAGCAGCTCCATGAATTGCCGCGATGATCGGCTTAGGGAAACGTTCCATTTTGTCAAACAGTTGCTGACCTGCTCGAGCAAGATCAGCTGGATTCGTTACTTGAGTAAATTCTTTTATATCTGCTCCAGCTGCAAAGAAGCGCCCTTCACCATTTATGAGCAGAACATGGACATCCTCGTTTTTTTCTAGGTCTGTTAATACATGATCTAATTCCTGTAAGACCGCCTTTGACAAAGCATTTGCAGGCGGCCTATTTAACGTAATCGTGGCCACATGTTCGTGAATCGATATGTTTAAAGAACTCACTTGCTCACTCCCTTTAACATTTAAGATGAACGCAATCCACCAAGTAACATGTTATGGACTGGCTCTGCTAAACTAACTAAGTCATACTTGCACTCTTTCATAACCCAATTCGTTACGACCTCATCAACGGTACCAAAAATCATTTGACGAGCTAAACGGTTATCAAGGTCAGCTTGGAAAAATCCATTCTCTTTCCCTTCTGTTAGCAATTCATCCACTAACACTAAGTAGCCTTTAAGAATTTCGTTTATTTTTAAACGTAAATCCGTATTGGACTGCCTTAATTCTAATTGTGTCACAACTGCTAGATGATGATCATCCTGAAGCTGCTCAAGATGCTTTCTGATTAATATTAGAAACTTCTTTTCGGTAGACAAATCAGAAGTAAGTTGTGTGCGAATGTACTCGACAAAACTCCCCAATTTCTCTTCGAATAGTGAAGTTAATATATCTTCTTTGTTCTCAAAATATAAATAAATGGTTCCATCTGCTACCCCTGCTTCTTTAGCAATCTTAGAAACTTGAGCCTGATGATAGCCATGATTTGCAATCACTTTTACTGCTGCATCTATAATCTGGTTGTATTTAGGTCCTTTTTTCTTTCCCACTTTATTCTCCCCTTTAGTGAATGAGTATTCATTCATATGTCTTATTTTAGTGAAAAAGAATGTGATTGTCAACCCATCTGTCTTTCTTCTTGCTCATACTTTACTTAGATACTGGTAGCTTTTGTTTCTCTTCTTCTATTAATACACGCTTTAAAATTTTACCCACTAGCGTTTTTGGTAGTTCGTCTCGAAACTCATATATTTTTGGTACTTTATACGCAGCTAGGTTCTTCCTACAATGTTTCTCGAGCTCTTCTTCGGTTAATGTAGATCCTTCTTTTTTCACAATGAACACTTTAACCGTTTCCCCTCGATACTCATCTGCGACACCGATCGCAACCGCTTCTTGAACATCTTCATGATGGTAAAGAACCTCTTCAATTTCTCTAGGATAGATATTAAATCCACCTGCAATAATCATGTCTTTTTTCCGATCAACAACAAAGAAATAGCCTTCTTCATCCATGTAACCAATATCACCCGTTAAAAGCCAGTCGTCTTTTAACGTCATCGCTGTATCTTCAGGACGATTCCAATAACCTCTCATGATTTGAGGACCTCTTACAGCAAGCTCCCCTAATTCTCCAGGTTCCACCATTTCCCCTGTCTCCATCGATAAAATGACCGCTTCCGTATCGGGCCATGGAAGACCAATACTAGCTTCCTTCCTTTTCCCCCATACACTATTACAATGCGTGACCGGCGCTGCTTCTGTCAAGCCGTACCCTTCGACAAGCTTTCCACCAGTTAGTTTTTCAAATTGCTGCTGGACATCTAACGGCAAGGTAGCTGACCCACTAATACAAGCTTTTATCGATGATAGGTTATAATTTTGAATGTCTGGCTGATTAATAAGACCGATATACATGGTTGGAGCTCCAGGAAACGACGTTATTTTTTTCTTATCAATGATTTTTAATATTTGTTTTGGATCAAATCGTGGGACCATGTGTAATTCATTCCCCATTGATAACGTTAAATTCATGCATGTCGTCATTCCATATACGTGAAAAAATGGGAGTGCTGCAAGTGTCCGTTCTTTTCCTTCTTCTAATTTATACAACCAATTGCGACATTGAATCGTATTAGCGACTAAATTAGAGTGAGTGAGCATAACCCCTTTTGCCACTCCAGTCGTCCCACCTGTATATTGTAACAACGCCAAATCTTCTTTTGGATGAACATCAATAGTTGGACGAGTGTCTTCACCTGTAGCTAGTAGCTGATTAAATTTGTGTACGTTGCCTCTGTACTCAATTTCTATTTTCACTCCTGTATTTCTCTTTTGAATAAATGGATAGATGATACTTTTCGGAAACGGCAAATAATCTTTGATAGCGGTTACAATAATTTGTTCAATTTTCGTTGCTTTCATTACATTCATCACTCTTGAATACAATAAATCTAAACAAATGATCATCTTTGCTCCCGAATCCACCAATTGATGTTCTAATTCCCGTTCAACATAAAGTGGATTCGTTTGGACGACAACCCCTCCTGCTAATAATGTCGCAAAATAGGCAATCACCCCTTGTGGACAATTTGGTAGCATAATAGAGACACGTTCTCCTTTTTTTAAACCTAATGAAATCAATTGGTTGGAAAACCGAATCACAGATTGATTGAACTCTTTATATGTAATCGACTTTCCGAGAAATTCAAGCGCGACTTGATTTGGAAAGCGATTCCCTGCTTGTTCAACCAACTCGTGCAACGTTACGTCCGGATATTCAATAGTCATTGGAACCTCATCGGGGTACTGTTCTAGCCACCTATTCAAACAAATAGCCTCCTTAGATCTCTCCTTTTCAATAAATTCATCCTCTCTCCTCTATTGTAATGAATGTTCATTCATTTTTAAATACATTTTTTTATTTTCTTTTGATTTGTTTTTCAAAACGAAATCATGTTCAAAACATAACCTATCAGAGGCTGTGAACACCAGTAAAAAAACCTTCTATGAGGTTTCCTCACAGAAGGCGATCAATGGGTCAAGACATCATAACCCTAATTAATAAGCGTAAACCTTTTTGAACTTCAAGGATTACTCATTACTTACTTTTTCAGTCGAGGCTCGTTTCTCTTTTTCCTCTTCTACAAGAACGCGTCTAAGAATTTTTCCAACTAATGTCTTTGGTAGCTCTTCTCGAAACTCATAATACTTTGGTACTTTATAGGCAGCTAAGTGCTTTCTACAGTACTCTTCTAGTGCCTCTTCGTTTAAAGAGCTTCCTTCCTTTAGAACAATAAAAGCCTTTACCGTTTCCCCTCGATATTCATCTGGGACTCCAATGACTACGGCTTCCTGTATAGCTTCGTGCTCATACAATACTTCTTCAATTTCTCTCGGATAAATGTTAAAGCCGCTAGCAATAATCATATCCTTTTTCCGATCGACAATATAAAAATATCCTTCTTCATCCATATATCCCATATCTCCGCTTAGAAACCAATCCTCTTTAAAAACTCGTGCCGTTTCTTCAGGACGGTTCCAATAGCCCTTCATCACTTGAGGTCCTCTTATTGCAATTTCACCAACCTCACCAACTTCAGCTGGTTCACCTGTTTCTGCTGAGATTACCTGTACTTCTGTATCAGGCCATGGAACTCCTATGCTTCCTGTTTTTCTCTTTCCCCAAATGGGATTAGCTGCAGCCACAGGAGAAGTCTCGGTTAAACCGTACCCTTCTACTAACTTTCCACCTGTTAACTTTTCAAATTTTTGCTGAACTTCTAATGGTAGGGGTGCTGCGCCACTTAAACAAGCTTTAATGGATGAGAGGTCATAATCAGTAATGGTTGGATCATTCACTAACGCCACGTACATGGTGGGTGCTCCTGGAAAGAGTGTAATTTTCTGTTTCTCGATTGTCTTTAAAACCATTTTCGGGTCAAATTTAGGCAATATGACAGTCGTAAATCCATTCATAATACCAAAATTCATGCTTACCGTCATTCCGTATACATGAAAAAAAGGTAGCACAGCCAAACCTCTTTCTTTACCTGGAACGGTTTTATATGTCCAGTGGATGCATTGGATTGTGTTTACAACAAGATTTTGATGAGTCAACATAACTCCTTTTGCTGGCCCGGTCGTTCCACCTGTATATTGTAAAAGAGCTATGTCTTCAACGGGATCAAGTGAGACGTTTAGATCTTGTAGTGAACCAGCTTTTAAAAACGGCTTAAATGATAACGTATTTTTATCATACACAACATCAACTTTTATTCCTGTATTTTTCTTTTGAACGAATGGATAGAGTAGATTCTTTGGAAAAGGAAGATAGTCTTTTATGCCTGTAACAATAACATATTCTAGGCTCGTATTGGACCTAACCTTTTGAACACGTGGAAAAACTAAGTCAAGACAAATGATGACTTTCGCACCAGAGTCTATTAGTTGATGCTCTAATTCTCTTTCAACATAAAGTGGATTTGTTTGAACGACTACTGCACCTACCATAAGGGCTCCATAATAACTAATAACCCCTTGTGGACAGTTAGCAAGCATAATGGCTACACGATCTCCCTTTTTCACACCGAGAGATAGCAATTGATTGGCAAACATTTTGGATTGCTCATACAATTCTTTGTACGTCATGTCCTTCCCTAGAAAGTGCAATGCATCTTGATTCGGATACTTCCCCGCTGATAATTGCAAATAATCGTGTAAACACCTTTCATCATACTCAATTGAATGGGGCACTTCCTCAGGATAGCTCTCTAACCAAATCTTTTCCTCCGTAGCCAAGACAATCTCCTCCTTAAGAAAATTATATGATACTCCTTTCTTCAACGTTCATCTCCTCTACTCTATTGTATTGTAATCGCTTACAATTTTGTACCGTTTTTTGATTATTTTCACTTTTTTTTTTTAGAAGGATCAAAAACCGCAATACGTCATACATTTCAGCCTAAAAAAGAGTGTCTGTCAAAAGGTTAAACTTGACCGTTTTGACAGACACTCTTTAACTTGCTCTTCCCCTGTTTTTCTCTTAAGGGGCAAAGAAAAGCATAAAAATAATACCTGCTACAATAAATACCCCACAACTTACATATAAAATTTTCATTAAAAGCTCCACATGTTTGCTCCTTTACCTAGCAAGTATACTTGCACCAATAACATAGGACAATCCAACAGAAAGAACGAGCGCGATTAAACCGACCGCACGATTATCCCTTTGTATCTCCTCATCGACCTTAAAACCCGGAGTTAAAAATTCAAACACAAAGTAACTAACCATTAGCAACGAGAAACCTAGTACTCCCCATGCCAGCATCATTAGCATGGAATCGGTGTATTCGATGGAGTGTCTAAAAATATTAGCACCCCAAATATTTTCCCACCCGTTGCCATAGCTACAGCGATATTCCCCTTCTTAATCTCCTCCCAATTGTGATAACTTGTCACCAATTCAAAGATTGTTAAAAACAAAATAAGAGCAAGAAGAGAGACACTATAATACGCCGCTGTTCGAATCCATTCATTCTCAAGTAAAACTTCCATATTCTTCGCCTCTTTTTATTTCAATTCAACAACTGTGTTTCCAAGGCCCCCTTCATTCATACCACCATCTCGTTCAGCTTTTACATGAGGGTGCTTTTTCAAAAGTTGTTTAACTCCTTTACGTAAGGCTCCACTGCCTTTTCCGTGAATAATGGAAACTTGATGATATCCAGCCAACAAGGCGTCGTCAATGTATTTTTCAACTTTTAACATGGCATCTTCGTATCTTTGGCCACGTAAATCTAACTCAGCTTTTACGTGTGACTGGCCACCCCTTATCATAGCAAGCGGTTTGGTCTCCACAGGTTTTGGACGATCTAATAGCTGTAAATCATCTTTTTTGACTTTCATTTTCATAATTCCCATTTGAACTTGGAACTGTTCGTCATTTATTTTTTCAACGACAAACCCTTTTTGTCCAAAGCTAAGTACTTTTACTTCGTCACCAGCTTGGATGTTTTGTTTCGCTTTAGCTGCATCCTTTTTGATTTTCTTTTGTTTTGCTGTTAATTTCGGTGCCGCTTCTTCTAGATGTTTTTTCGCATCAATAATTTGATGCTCTTTAACAGAAAGACCTTCTTTTTGCATCTCTCTTAATTCACCGATAATGAATTCGGCTTCTTCTTTTGCTTCTTTAACCGCTTTTTCAGCTTTCTCTTCTGCTTTTTTTAGAATACGTTCTTTTTCTAGTTCCAATTGATCCAATTGTTTAATGAGATCTTCACGTAACTTCTCTGCTTCAAGACGAATCGATTCCGCTTCTTCTCTTTCTGATTCAGCCGACTTCTGACTCGTTTCAAGAGAGGAGATCATATTTTCAATCTGGTTTGTTTCCTGATCAATTTGTTCCTTTGCACGGTCAATGACTCGTTCATCTAAACCTAACCTTCTCGAGATAGCAAACGCATTACTTCTACCTGGTACTCCAATGAGGAGACGATAGGTCGGACGAAGGGTCTCTACATTAAATTCTACACTTGCATTCATTGCACCTTCACGATTATACGCATACCCTTTTAATTCGCTATAATGGGTTGTTGCGACAATGCATGCCCCTCGATTGTACACATCATCTAAAATGGAAATCGCCAAGGCTGCTCCTTCTGTTGGATCTGTCCCAGCTCCTAATTCATCAAATAAAACAAGGCTTTGGAAGTCCACTTTTCCTAATATATCCACAATGTTTGTCATATGAGAGGAAAACGTACTTAAGCTCTGCTCAATGGATTGCTCATCACCGATGTCCGCAAAGACTTGTTTAAAGACGGCTAGCTCCGACTCTTCTTCTACCGGTACATGCAAACCAGATTGGGCCATTAGTGTTAGGAGTCCAACTGTCTTTAATGTGACCGTTTTTCCTCCCGTATTCGGTCCGGTAATAATTAACGAACGGAATTCCCCACCTAGTTGGACATCAATTGGAACGACTTCATCCGCCTCTATTAGTGGATGTCTTGCTCTTTTTAAATGCATGTAGCCATCCTCATTAAGCATTGGTTCTGTTCCTTTTATTTGATGAGCATACCGTGCTTTAGCAAAGACAAAATCTAAAACCGCCAGTACGGTTAAATTGTGTAGCAGCGCATCAGCTACTTCTGCTACTTCGTTTGATAACTTTGCTAATATCCGTTCAATTTCTTGCTTTTCACGGCTTTTGGCCTCACGTAATTGGTTATTTAACGTTACAATGGCTTGCGGCTCAATAAACAAGGTTGCTCCTGATCCAGATTGATCATGGACAATCCCACCAAAGGAACTTCGGTATTCCTGTTTGACTGGAATAACAAAGCGATCATTTCGAATCGTCACAATCGCATCTGATAGCATTTTTTGTGTACTTGATGACCTCGTTAAGCTTTCTAATTTCGAGCGGACAGATGCCTCATAACTACGGACTTGCTGACGTATCGTTCTTAGCTCATGGCTCGCGGAATCAAGAACATGTCCGTTATCATCAATGCATTGTTTGATTTCTCGTTCAACATCTGTTAAAGATTCAATTTGTGAGGCATATTCAAATAAGGATGGAAGCTCAATTTCCTCTTCCTCCACCATGGTTACAATAAATTTCTTTAATCGACGGCCCCCATAGATCGTACTTGCAATCGCCATCAATTCACTTGCCGCAAGAGCTCCTCCGATTTTTGCACGTTTTACATTCGCAGCAACGTCTGTTATCCCTCCTAAAGGAGCCTGCCCCTTTAGCCTGAGAACTTTTGCTCCTTCTGCTGTCTCATGTTGCCATGCTTGAACTTCACCTAAATCAACAGAAGGGAACAATTGCTCAACTTTTTGTCTTCCTAAAGAAGATGAAACATGCTCGAGCAACTGCTTTTTCATTTTTTCATATTCTAAAACTCGTAACACTCTTTCCATTAACATAGCTCCTTTTTCATGACCTGTTGACTTGGATTAACGATTTAAAAAAGCTTGAAGCTTCTCAAGCGACCACGTATTCATGATAGACTCTGGCTTTAACATGGCCTTTCTAGCGATTGCTGTTCCATAAGTCATGAGATCTAATGATTCGGTATTATGAGCATCCGTATTAATTGCAATCACGACTCCTGCTTCTTCGGCTTTTTTCAACCAATGTGCTGACAAATCCAATCTGTGTGGATTCGCATTTAACTCAAGTGCTGTATTTGTCTCTTTTGCTAGTTCAATCAACATCTCAACGTCTACATCATAGCCATCACGACGTCCGAGCAAGCGACCAGTTGGATGTGCGATAAGATCAACATGCTTGCTCATCAGAGCTGCTTTTAATCTCTTCATAATTGTTTCGCGGTCTTGTTGAAACGAAGAATGAATTGCGGCAATCACAAAATCAACCTCAGCTAGAATTTCATCCTCATAGTCCAACGTTCCGTCAGGTAAAATATCCATTTCAATTCCTGTAAGAATGGTAAAGTCATCATATTGTTCATTTAGTTTTTTTATTTTCGCATGTTGTTCCTTAAGACGTTCAACAGAGAGACCATTTGCCACTCGTAAATATTTGGAGTGATCTGTAATGGCGATATAGTCATAGCCTTTTTCTTTTGCTGCCTCAATCATTTCCTCTATTGAATGAGCTCCATCGCTCCAAGTTGTATGCATATGCAAATCACTTCTTATTAACTCATCTGTCACATATTGAAGCGCATGATCGATTCCCTTTTCTGCCTTTTCTACTTCTCCTTGGTCTTCTCTTGCTTCTGGTGGAATAAACGTTAAGTGAAAGTGTTCAAAAAAATCTTGTTCGGATAAAAAGGTCTTCACTTCACCTGTTTCAAGATTTTCCACACCGTACTCACTAATTCGCTCACCTCTAGCTTTAGCAAGTTGACGCATTTTCACGTTATGGTCTTTTGAACCCGTAAAATGATGGAGGGTTGTAGCAAACTCTTCTGGACGAACTAGCCTGAAATCAATCGAAATCGGATATTCCCCGACTACCTCGACAGAAATTTTTGTATCTCCATTGGCAATAATTTTACTAATTGCTTCTAAGCCGAGAATTCCTTCTCTTACTTTTTCGATCTCTGTTGTTGCAATAATAAAATCAAGGTCTTTTACCGTTTCGCTCATCCTGCGTAAACTTCCGGCACGAGAGAACCGCGTTACCCCATCCATTTTTGCTAGAGCTTGTTCGATTGAAACAGCGATTGGTAAGACAATTGGAAGAGCCAAGCGTTCTGGTCGTGTATTTGCCTCTTCAATGGCAATTAAGATTTTTTCCTCTGTCTTTTTGCCAAATCCGGCCAGCTGCTGTACCTTCTTTTCAACACACGCCGCTTTCAAAGTATCGATACAGACTATCCCTAGCTCTTTGTATAGTTTCCCAATCTTTTTGCCGCCTAGCCCCGGAAGCTTCAGCAATGGCAAAAGTCCTTCAGGAACGTCTTTTTGTAACTGATCAAGTATCGTACATTTTCCGGCATTTTTTAATTCTAAGATTACTTCAGCCGTACCTTTTCCAATCCCATTTAAAGATGCTGGATTCTCGATTTCATTTAATGTTCGCTCATCTGCCTCTAGCGATAATGCCGCTTTGCGATAAGCCGATATTTTAAAAGGATTTTCTCCTTTAATTTCTAAGTAGGTTGCAATTGTTTCTAAATAACGGATCACATCTTTTTTGTTCATCTTCATCGTCCCTTTCTTCTATCCCCATCATACCTATAGTTGGTAGTGAAAATCAACGAATGTACGTTAACGAAAAAAGAGCGTGCCCAAAAGGTTGTATACTCCTTTTTAAGACACCCTCTTCTTCATATGATTGTTTTTCTTCCTTTAGATATGGTTGTTAATCCACAATTCCTTAATCCAGTCTGATAGGAAAGGTGTATGATTTAACATGACTTGAACGACAATAGAACGTTGCATCACATCTTGGACCATATCAATAGGCAATAACGCTAATACAATTAATAAAATAAACAAAATCAGGTACGCTTCTACAAAACAAAGAATCCCACCTAAAAAGCGATTAATAGACTTTAAAATAGGCAAATGCGCTAGAAAATCCAACATAGAGCCTAATAAGTGCAGGACAATCTTTGTTCCAAAAAATAAAATAGCAAACGCAATTCCTGAATAATAGACACTTTCTGCATCAAACGTATTAATAATCATTCCGACTGTGCTGTCTGATGAAAATTGTGGATAAGGAATCCACAGACGGATGTATGTTGCAAATTCGCTAAAGTATGTATAGGCTACTACAATTGCAACAACGAAACTCACTAAATGAATCAGCTGTAAGATAAAGCCTCTTCTTCTACCAATAAAAAAACTACAAAATAAGATAAATAGAATGAGAAAGCTCAGCATGTTAATCGCCTCCTGATGATTTATCTTTGTTGACTTTTTCGCTTAACATTTCATTTTCCTGTTTTAATTTCATATAATCATCAACAATGTTGACTGCTGTTAATACCGCTAACCTGGTCGTATCAAGATATGGATTAACTTTTTTTATTTCTCTCATTTTTTGATCGACTATATGGGCAACATCTTTTACATATGCCGGAGCTCTTCGCCGACGACTGTATACTGTTGTCCATATATTGAAACAGTAATGCGCTGCTTTTTCTTCTTATCTGCCACAGAAAAAGCCTCCTATCTATTAGTCAAGTGCAAAATACAATCCACAAAAATACCAAGTTCTATCATACCATGAAGGTTCATGTAAAGAAATACAGGGATTGAAAAATGTTACTATTTGTCTGTTATTGGTTTATTTTATAAAAGTCCCTTTTTTGAAGGTTAGATGTTCTTGCCATGTTCGTTTCATTGCGCTGCAGTCACTCGCTTTCCGCGGAGAGGAGCCGATCCTCCTCGGCTGCGCCTGTGGG
Source organism: Halalkalibacter wakoensis JCM 9140 (assembly GCF_000513095.1). Classification (GTDB taxonomy): domain Bacteria; phylum Bacillota; class Bacilli; order Bacillales; family Bacillaceae_D; genus Halalkalibacter; species Halalkalibacter wakoensis. The sequence continues at coordinate 6,783 of NZ_BAUT01000019.1, read as the reverse complement.
GTCTCACCCCTACCTCTAAATGAGGGCACTGAAAAAGTCCTCTAATCTTTGTGATTAATGAGAGAGTGGCGTAAATAAGTGCATCGAATCCGCTCCCGGGATGGGGGGCACGCTTTCCGCAGGCGGGCGTTGAACTAACCGGCTGCGCCGGTGGATTTCAACCTGCCCTTCCCTCCTGCAGGAGTCGGCCCCCCATCCCGTCCGCTTTATTGAACGATAGAAATTTCCTGCTTTTCAACGATCAAAAGAAAATAAAAGAAACTTAAAAAGGCCTTTGAGAAAACTCAAAGGTCTTTTTGTCTATAGACGGTGAATCTCAAGGGAATAATATAGCTTTCAAATGAAAAAGAGTAACAAATAAGAGATAAATAAATGTAACCTAGCAGGGGAATAACACGGAGACTCCTGCGGGACCAGTGACCCACGTGTGAGACCCCGCAGGCGACAGCCGAGGAGGCTCACCGGGCACCCGCGGAAAGCGGAGTGTTATTCCCCTGCGGCAGTTAAGCAGGTTTTCTGTAGCCTTCCTCTATTTCCGCTGGAGTTGAGTGGCTTTCCTCCATTATACTTTGTGGATATACTAAAGTATGTTCAACGGCCTTTAGTATAAAAAGCTGTTGAGCATGAGCTCAACAGCTTTTTTGATCTTATCCTCTTAATGTTGCTCCTACATGTTCTTCTAGCATTTTTAATACTTCATTGTGCTTCGTTGTTACTTCTTCATCGGTTAATGTACGTTCTGGGTCAAGATATGTTAAAGAGAAGGCAAGGGATTTTTTCCCTTCTTCCATATGTTCGCCTTGATATAGATCAAAGAGGCGAACTTCTTTTAACAACTCTCCTCCAGCCCAACGAATAACGGCCTCTACTTCTCCTGCTGAACGATGGGTATCAACAACAAGCGCAATATCCCTTACCATTGCAGGGAAACGTGGAAGTGGTTGATACACAACTGATTGTGTGTCATGTGTTAAAAGAGCCTCAAGCTCAAGTTCGTACACATACGTTTCTTTCAATCCAACTTCTTTTTGCAAAGCAGGGTGAACTTGTCCGATAAATCCAATTTCCTTGCCATCTAACTTCACAAGAGCCGTTCGTCCTGGATGTAGATCTGGTAATGTAGCTTGTTCGAATACAATTTGCTCATTAATACCTAATGCGTTAAACATTTCTTCAAGGATTCCTTTTACAACAAAGAAATCAACCTTATTCTTTTCCCCTTGCCAATTATGTTCGTACCAAACACCAGTCAATGCACCCGCAACCATCTCACGTTCGATTGGTTGCTTTGTTAATGTTTCTTCATCGGTTAAAAAGATTGAACCAATCTCAAACACATGAACGTTTTGATTTTTACGATTCACATTATAACTTAATACATCAAACAAGTGAGGAATGAGGCTTGTACGCATCGTACTACGATCTTCACTCATCGGCATAGCCAGACGTACGGGAGTTTGATTCGTTTCAAATGCAAACCCTTTTGCTTTTTCCGGACTTGTTAACGAGTACGTAATGACTTGCGAAAGTCCTGAACTCTCTAACACACGACGTACATGACGTCTTTTCTTTTGATAATCCGTTAATGCACCTTGTGTGGTTGCTCCTTGCGGTAGGGTCGTTGGAATATGATCGTAGCCATATAATCTTGCTACTTCTTCCATTAGATCTTCTTCAATTTGAATATCTGCACGACGAGATGGAATCGTCACAGCTAACACGTTGCCATCTTGTTCATAGGTGAATCCTAGACGTGACATGAACGACGCAGCCTCTTCAATCGTTACATTCATTCCTAATCGGCGATTTACTCGGTCAAGATCTAAACGAACGGTCGCCATTTCGTACGATAAAACATCTTTTTCGACAACCCTAGAAACAATCGTTCCACCAGCTAATTCAGCAATGAGTTGTGCTGCTCGTCTACCAGCAGCCAGAACACGATCTTGGTCGACTCCTTTTTCATATCTTGTACTTGCATCACTTCTTAATCCTAGATCTCGTGATGCTTTACGAATGGTTGATCCTTTAAAGTAAGCAGCTTCTAACAGAACCGTTGTTGTTCCTTCGTGCACTTCCGAAGTCGCACCACCCATGACCCCAGCAATTGCTACAGGTTCTTTTCCGTTCGTAATCACAAGATGATCACTCGTTAGTGTCCGTTCTTGATCGTCTAATGTCACAATCTTCTCACCATCGGTTGCACGACGAACAAGCACTTCTTTTGAACCAAAACGATCGTAATCAAAAGCATGTAACGGTTGACCGTACTCTAACAACACATAGTTCGTTACATCGACAACATTGCTGATCGGACGGATTCCAGCTGCCATAAGGCGGTTTTGCAACCAAAGAGGCGATGTTCCTACTTTTACATCTTTAATAATGATTGCGCCGTAATAAGGATTATCTTCCACTGCATCCACTTTCACATCTATATAGTCAGATGCTTGTTCATCATTTGTTGCGACTTCAATTGTCGGAAGCGTTACTTCTCGCTCATACAACGCCCCTACTTCATACGCAACACCAAGCATGTTTAAGCAATCCGAACGATTAGGCGTTAAGTCTAACTCTAGTACTTCATCATCTAAATTGAGTGCTGCCAGAGCATCGCTCCCAACTTCCACCTCATCTTGGAATACGTAGATCCCTTCAGAGAATTCCTTTTGAACCAATTTACTTTCGATCCCTAACTCTTGCAAGGAACAGATCATTCCTTGTGATACTTCTCCACGTAACTTGGCTTTTTTAATTTTAAAGTTGCCAGGTAATACAGCACCAACCTTAGCGACGGCTACGTGCTGTCCTGCTGCAACATTTTTCGCTCCACATACAATTTGAACTAATTCTTCTTCCCCAATATCAACTTGACAAACATTTAGCTTGTCTGCATTTGGATGCTGTTCACATTCCTTTACATACCCAACAACAACTCCAGTGATCCCTTTATTAAGTTGATGAACAAAATCAATTTCAATTCCACCACGCGTCATTTTTTCTGCGATGTCGCGAGCAGAAAGATCACTCACATTAATATAATCTTGTAACCATTTATAGGATACTAACATTTTTCTTCCTCCTTTACACCCGTTTGAATTGCGCTAGAAAACGTACATCATTTGTATAAAAATGGCGAATATCATCAATGTCGTATTTAAGCATAGCTAATCGCTCCACACCCATTCCGAACGCGAACCCGCTATATTTCGTTGAATCAAATCCACTCATCTCTAACACACGTGGATGCACCATTCCTGCTCCTAATACTTCAATCCAACCAGACTGTTTACAGACTCTACATCCTTTCCCGCCGCACATTCCACATGAGACATCTACTTCAACAGATGGTTCTGTGAAAGGGAAGAAACTTGGACGTAAACGAATTTCACGATCTTCACCAAAAAATGATTTCGCAAATTGTTCTAATACGCCTTTTAGGTCACTCATTCGAACATTCTCATCAACAAAAAGTCCTTCAATTTGCATGACTGATGCGAATGAGTTGCGTCGTCGTCATCGCGACGGAATACTTTTCCTGGACAGATGACTTTTACAGGGCCTTTTCCTTTATGTAATTCCATCGTTCTTGCTTGCACTGGTGATGTATGTGTACGTAGTAACAATTCCTCTGTAAAATAAAACGAATCTTGCATATCACGCGCTGGATGATCTTTCGGTAAATTCAACGCTTCAAAATTATAATAATCAACTTCTACCTCTGGACCTTCTGCAACTGAAAACCCTAAACCTAAAAATGCTTCTTCCACCTCTTCAACTACTTGCGTTAAAGGATGAGTTGACCCACTTTTAATTGAACGGCCAGGTAATGTTACATCAATACTTTCACGCGCAAGCTGTTCTTCAATGGCAGCTTGTTCTAACTCCAATTCTTTTTTCTCTACTTGCTCTTTAATCGCATCTCGTACATCATTGGCCATCTGTCCAATGATCGGACGCTCTTCAGCAGATAGTTTCCCCATCCCTCTTAACACTTCTGTAATAGGACCTTTTTTCCCTAAATAAGCGACTCGCACATCTTGTAATGCTTTTACGTCTTCGGCTACTTCTACTTTCGCTAACGCCTCATCACGTAAAGCTTCTAATCGTTCACGCATCCTATTTGCCTCCTTTAGAATAAACATTTTTGCAAAATAAAAAGCCTTCGCTCCCGCAAAAGGGACGAAGACTCGTGGTACCACCCTTATTAATGAAAGATCTCTCTTTCATTATCTTCATTGCTTTAACGGCTTTAAACCGGAAACACCTTCACAAAGAAACATTGTGGTCCAGTGCCTGCTCCAGAGTGAATTCTGCTTTTCCTTCCATAAAAATGCTTACAGTCTAAGGCATTTTCTCCCTGAATGGCGGTTTAAAGCATACTACTCTCTTTCTTTGCATTTAATGATATACTATTGATTTATTTATTATAGTGAATAAAGTTTATAGTTGCAACCTTCCTTATTCTTAGCCACGCAAATAATACAATAAAATTCCTGATGCAACAGCAACATTCAAAGACTCGGCTTGTCCGTAAATAGGAATATAAAGGTTTTGATCTGTTTTTTCTAAAAGGTTCTGGCTAACACCCTCTCCTTCATTCCCCATGATTAACGCAAATGTTTCTTGTGGTTCAATGGCTGAATATGAGCTTGCTTCGTTTAAAGTTGTCCCAAACACAGGAACATTCGATTGTTTCAATCGCTCCATCCACTGTTCTAAATCCCTTTAATAACGGAAGATGGAATATAGATCCTTGTGTGGCCCTTATGACTTTGCTATTAAAGACATCTACACTGCCTTCACCGAGTACCACACCGGTTAAACCTGCCGCATCAGCAGTACGAATCATCGTCCCTAAATTTCCTGGATCTTGAATTCGGTCAAGCAATAAATATTGGCCTGTTAATTGATCAACCTCTGGTGCTGATGGAATTACACAGACGGCGGCAATTCCTTGAGGTGTTTCTGTCTCTGATAATTCCTTCATAACAGCATCACTTACGATAATCACATCTTGATTTTGTACCGATAAAGTAGCCGGAAGAACTGTATCTTCTTTCATCAAAATGTACTCGACCATCATATCAGCCTTTATTGCTTCTTCTACTAAATGAAACCCTTCGACAAGAAAACGTCCAGCCGTATCTCTCCCTTTTTTGGTATGTAGCTTTTTCCACCGTTTTACATGTTCATTTTTACTTGAATCAATTCGCTTCATGCTCGACTCCTTTTTACTTCTATCTCATTTCATCCATTTTACCCATTTTTTTCGTCATAATCCAGTGAAGGCTGATACATACTACAAATAGATTCACATTATCTTTATAAGGGGTGGGACCACATGAGTTTTAATTTACGTGGAGCTATTATGGCAAATATTCAAGGAAATTCGCAGGAAGAAGTGGAAGCAACGATTGTTGACGCTGTTCAACGCGGAGAAGAAAAAATGCTTCCAGGCTTAGGCGTTATGATGGAAGTGTTTTGGAAAAATGCGAATGAACAACAAAAAAATGACGTTTGCCAACAGATTAGTCAAGGTTTGAAATAATATTTTAAGGAGCAACTGTGATGAGTTGCTCTTTTTTTATTGGTGTTTTCACATACTCAGTTTTTTAAGGTTGGCTGCTCTTCATGAGTTCGTTCCATTACGCTGCAGCCACTCGCACCCGTAAGGAGGGTGCCGAGCCCCTACCTCTTCTTGAGGTCACTGAAAAAGTGCCCGTTTACTTCGGACTTAAAAGGGAGCTTTGCCATCGCTCCCGGGATGGGGGGCACGCTTTCCGCAGGCGGGCGTTGAACTAACCGGCTGCGCCGGTGGATTTCAGCCTGCCCTTCCCTCCTGCAGGAGTCGGCCCCCCATCCCGTCCGCTTTTTGAGAGGAGCGATAGAAATTCCCAGAAAAAAACAAGGTCTAATGAGGTTGCAAATGAGTTAGAGACCAGATTGGTATTGTACTTGGTCGTTTCATAGGAAATAGCGCGAGGCTTATCATCACTGGCTGTATTTCAGTTTGATCCTATAAAACGTACTACCGTTTATCCTTCGAGGCATTTCCAAAAAGTGATCTGTGATGTGGAAGGTGAACCACAAATTCGCTCAATTCCCATCGTTAAAGAGAAAAGAAAGTGTTAAAAGAAATCGTAGAAGATTAAAAGTAACAAAAGTAACCCTAGCAGGGGAATGACACGTAGACTCCTGCGGGAGCAGTGACCCACGTGTGAGACCCCGCATAGCCGAGGAGGCTCACCGGGCACCCGCGGAAAGCGGAGTGTCATTCCCCTGCGGCAGGTAGGCATTTTTTCAGTGGCCTCCCTCTTCTTCCCGCAGGAGTCGAGTGGCTTCCGCTCCATTTCACTATGAGAAATGACATTGCTACAGCATCTTCCCCCTTTACAAGAGCAATCTTTTTACTTAATCAAACGTTTGTTTAATAAATAAGTTACTGGTAAAAGTAACGGGTTCAGTTTCGGGAGAGAAAATGACAAATGACATTAAAAGTGGCGTACAAATTCGCAATGATTTTGTACGCTTGTTGAGATTAGATGTTAAAATAATTGTAATTGTATGGAAATTATTCATTTAACTAACGGAGCAATTATGGAAATAGGTTTGTCTTTTTGCAGGAGAGATTTTTAATAGAGAGGTAAGGTTTTTAAATGAAAAATAAAAAGTATATAATTGTTGGACTTGTAGTCAGTCTATTTCTCTTCTCTTTTAAAATGTTTAATGATTATAGGGAGAAAAGCTTAGATAGTATCATTAGTTAATGATCATCTAATT
>NZ_BAUT01000020.1 GCF_000513095.1 Halalkalibacter wakoensis JCM 9140 | reverse complement strand
TTTAACGCTTCATTTCCGTGATAGGAAACATGTAAATTCTGAATTAATAATGTGTCGTCCAACTCTTTCCACTCCCTTTAGATGTTTAATGACTTGCATAGAGGTCATAAACTTTCCCTAAGGCAACTTTTTCCGAAAAAATAAAAGGTTCTACGGGAACTCCTCTAATAAATTATCTTATGTATTTGCATCTGTAAAATAAACTTGTACTAATGAATTTATTTTTCCTAAGGGCAACTTTAATAACATTATATTCACTCTATTCCTAATTTACAACCCTAAATATTATGTTTATGATTGACCATTCTAAAAATAAGGTTAAATTATTTATGGTTTACAAACGAACAGAAGCTCTAGAAATCTGTTGTATGGCAAACTAAATAGCTAATGATCTTACCATCGAGGTAGTTACCGCATGTTTAATGCGTAGTTTTTGTCTACTCTGCAGTAATGAATCCGTTTCTTTCGTCGTTATTTTTCAACATAAACATCCGTTTTTGATGAAGATGCTTATCTAGTGGTGTTTGGACAGTGTATGCTGGATTGGCTACTTTACTACTTTGACAAAATGTTCTATATAATTGTACGCTTTTTATAACCTATTGCCATTTTTCACCTTCCTCTTACCATTTTAATAGTTTCTCCCCCAATGTAACGTCAGGTGTAAAATACAATCAATTCTTCTACTGACGCTATATTAGGAATAGTTGGTACTGCAAAAAAAAAATGAGCTTACCACATTTAATGGTTAGCTCATAAGCAATACTAATAGTCTTCTGGAAACAAAATCATAACATGATCACCTTGATCCATCACCCAAACCGTTCTGAGAATTGGATTTACCTCTCTAAGTGGTAAAACAATGTTCGTTTCTCTTTCAGGTATTTCCTGCCTTTGTCTAAGTAGTTGTTTATTTTTCTCTATACTGAATTCAAATACTTGTAAGTAATCCGTTAATATCTCTTGATTCTCCTGGATGTAGCTCGCAATGAGCTTCTTATGTTCTTCTGATAGTTCTTCAGCAACAGCTCTAGTCATATAGAATGGTTTATCTAGTTCGAACAGCGGAAATCAACTCCCATTCTCTAATAGCCACTCTTCTGTCTCTGGATCATGAGTCCCTACTATTGAGTAAAACAATTGGAACTCTTGATCATTACGCACTGCACAGCGGTAATACTCTAATCCCTTTAACTTGCATAGTTCCACATATTCAAGTTCTAATGAATGGCCAATCTTAGCAGCAACGCGATCCCCTTTTTCCAAAATATGAAGTGACCGCCAAGTAGACAAGCGGAAATCCATTAAGTATGTTTCATTTCCTTCTGCTTCATAAATACTTAGAAAATCTTTCTCAATCTCTGTTATTAGTTCAAGAGGTATTTTCTCCCTTACTCTTAACGACTCTATATCTGCTAAAGACTGTATAATCTCCATACACTTCTCCTCTCTACAATAACTCAACAGCATCTCTTTTCTCTTGCCTGGTTGTCTGAATATAGTACTTGGCAGTCATATTAACCGTAGAGTGACCAGCCAACTTACTTACAGTTGTTAGGTCTACCCCCTTTTTTAGCAGCCTTGTACAAAATGTATGACGAAACAAATGCGGGTGCAGCTTAAAACCTAACTCTTTAGATATCTTAGCTAACCAATCTCTTACTGCATCTCTATGCATTTTCAGTGCTCTTTGACTAACAAGTAGATATTCACTCTCATAAAATTTAGAAGTTGCTCTAATATCTTTTACATATACTCGTATTAGTTCAACTACATCTTGTCGCAAACTGATCTCTCTCACCTTCCCACCTTTTCCTCTAACTGTGATTGTATTAGTCAGGTATTCAATATCTCTAAGTTTTATGTTAATAAGCTCACTCACTCGAACCCCTGTGTATAAAAGTAAATAAACGATTAGCTTATTTCTAGGATTCACTTTCCTTGGGTCTTCAAGGTAAAAAAGTAGTTGTTCTACCTCTTTGTCTGACAGGGCAGTAACGACATGCTCACTCCCTGAAGCAACCATAATCCGATCCCTTTTCATATATATGAAGGATTGACTAACTACACCTTGAAACATTAAAAAATCATTGTAAACTTTTAAACTGTTAATCTTCTTGTTGATTGTTGCAGTCGCATAGCTTTGATCAATGAGGAATTGTTTATATCTTAGAAAAGCGAACCTTGAAAGTAACTGTCTCTCATCAGTCATTTTTTCAGACATATACTTTTGGTAGCTTAGCAAGTCTCCTACGTAAGACTCGATAGTCGTGTCTGCCTTTCCTTCCTCTTCTAGCCAATGTACAAACTCTTTTATTAGCATCATCTGTCCCTCCAAAATACAAAAAGCCATTGATGCTAAAAGTTCTACATCAATGGCTTTATTTTTTAAAAATCTTAAATAAACTAAACAACCTAAACAATAGGCAAGGCACCCTGTTTCTATTGGGAATTAGCTTCACTAACTCACTTCCCTTCTTCAATATGAATTACTTGTCTCTCATCCTTCAGTTCTTTTATTACCTCAGCAGCAACAGCAACTAAGACTGTTACAAGAATTTTCTGCCACATTTCCTTTCACCTCCCTTCACGCATGACCCTCCTGTAGCGTCAATACAATAGTAGTGTCATTGTCGCTATTGTCTCTACTGACACTACTTTAGGGACAGTTATTCACCACTCCCGACAGAACTATATTTAAGTCGTGAGTATTTACAAAGCAAAAATAGCTAAAGTGCTTGGTGTTATTTAATATCACTTGGTCATCCTTATCTTGTTAGAGTTTTGTCGTAAGTAATGTATTAGTTTTGTCGTCAGTTTTCTTACTCTTGACTATATCTCTCAAGATAGCGAGTGTAATCCTGAATAACATTTCGATAAAATCAAACACAACTTGGCCTTTTCGCACCTAACTTTATTGATTATCTTCAATATTGCTATACGGTACTAATTTCCATTTATACTTCAGGGCAGGATATAGAGGATGGAAACCCTTTCTACCAAAATTCGCTTCTATTTGAAGAATGTTTGCCTTCTTATCTAACAGAATAGCTAAGATCATATTTAAGCGTTCAACAGCCTTCTTGATTTTCTCTGCTCCTTTACCAACCGCAATAATAACATCATCTGTCCTTAGAATAGCTTCTTGGATACATTTCAAGTTCTCAGTTACAGACTCTTTTGTCTCTTTCCCTTCAATAGTAGGAAATAGATTTACAATATCTACAACACCATATCCCAATTTATTTAGATTATTAATGACATTCATTGTTGTATGATCTTGTACAATTTCATCTGCCTGACCTGCATTTTTCATAATGACAAGTGCTTTTCTCTTATTCTTGTTCCACTCTTTTCTAATGAGATACTTGTTATTCTTATCGTCATCAAAAATGACTTCCGTTTTTATCGTACATTTTACTGTTTTCACCTTTTTTCTCCTTTCAAATGTAGCCTATATCTTTCAATGACCAAAACCTTTCTTCACTAAAGAGGACAGATAACAACTCTATTCATTCCCCCTCTTCTATTGGTATATCAGTTTCAAATACAGCATCGTTCTTTAGGCATAAAGCATACAACCACTTACTTGCATCATTGTTCTCAGTTGCTAAATAAAAGATCCACTCGTCCCCTTTGTTATCTTCATAACTAGTAATCAAAAGGAGGAGTGGATCTGGTAGATTAGATAATATTTCTTTTGGAAACTGCTCGGGTTCATCCAATTCGTCGTGGTAGAACGTAACGGCTTCCCAACCTGTCTCGTCAATATCTACATTAGTGCCTAGTACTACTTCAAGGTATGATTGAAACAACTTTGATTCCTTCTTCACTTACCTAACGCCCCCTATATCCTATATCTTTTAATATTATCACCTACAAAAATGTGATCTATCAGCTCTATCCCTATAATCTTCCCTACTTCTACTAATTGTTATGAAGGATACTTTTCTATTTCTAAAAGAATATGATTATCTACTAATTTTCCATCTCTTATGCACAAACCATGTAACCATTGATCTGAATTACCTTCTGGAGCAGCAATACAAAAAATCCACTCCTGCTTTTTCTTGTCGACATATTCCATCGTCAAGAGCAGAAGTGGATCTGGTAATTTTTCTAAGTCTTCTTGTAAAAATAACTCTTCATCAATCTCTTCATGAAAAAGTATCATGGATTCGGTAGCTACTTCATTTTTCTTAATCTCTATACCATACTTTGAGTTCATATACCTCTGAAACAACATAAATGGACTTTGCATTGTAATCTCCCTTTCTTTAGATATGTCCTTTCTCTTTCAATGACACAAACTTCTCTTCACAAACAATTAGATGGTCAAGAAGCTCAATACCTAATAACTTACCAGCCTCAGCTAACCGCTTTGTAACTTCTATATCCTCTCTTGATTCAGTTGGATCTTGAGATGGATGGTTATGAGCTACAATGATGGAAGCTGAATTAGCCAGAATAGCTACTTTCATGACTTCTCTTGGATGAACAATTGAAGCATTTAGACTTCCTACATGACATACATTGATTGCTACGGGCTCATTTTTCGTTGATAAACAAACTACTAGAAATTTTTCCCTATCTTCATCAACTAACATTGGCTTCAATAAATCATAGGCATCTTGTGGACTTTGTACCTTTCTTTTCTGATACAGCATAGACTTTTCCTTTATTAATTTAACAGAAACTAGATTTACTCTTTTAGCAGATTTCATGTAAAATACCCCCTAATATTATTCATTAATATAATATATTTCCATAAATTGATTAGTAGCGGGTTTTGAAAAATATAAAAACTTAATTAAACCTGTTCACACACAATTTCTGGGAAATTATTAGGAAAATGAAACCACAGTATTTAATTTCAAGTATAATAGTAGGAGATAGATTGAAGGGGGTCCCAGCATGGCATATCAACCAGAAGCAGAACTTGAGAGAAATTTACTTAAACAACTTGTAAATCAAGGATACAAAGCGGTTAAGATTGCCGACTATGACGCATTATTATCTAATTTCAAGCAACAGCTTAATTTATTCAATAAACATAAACTAAATGGGCAACCATTAACAGATATAGAATTTAAGAGAGTTCTTACATTAATTGAAGGCAAGAGCATTTACGACTCTGCAAAGATCTTACGTGATAAGCAACTGATTGAACGGGAAGATGGTACGCAGCTTTACGTAGAGTTGCTAAACACAAAAGATTGGTGTAAGAACCTCTTTCAAGTCACGACGCAAACAACAATGAATGGTATTTACACAAACCGCTATGACGTGACAATCCTAATTAACGGCTTACCACTCGTTCAAATTGAATTAAAAAGACGAGGACTCGATTTCAAGGAAGCGTTCAATCAAATTCAGCGCTATCGTCGTCACACTTTTTCTGGTTTGTATCGTTTTCTCCAAATCTTTGTCGTAAGTAATGGGGTTGATACAAAATACTTTTCCAACTCTGATTACGACATTCAATTTGGGTTCACATTCTTCTGGTCAGATGAGGAGAACAAGCTGATTACAAACTTACAAGAGTTCAGTAGAGCATTCTTACAAACGTGCCATTTAGCAAAAATGATTAGTCGTTATATGGTCATTAATGATACAGATAAAGCGTTAATGGTCATGCGTCCATACCAAGTGTATGCAGTGGAAGCACTTGTAAAGCGTGCTACCGAAACAAAGAACAACGGCTTTATTTGGCATACGACAGGTTCTGGTAAGACATTAACCTCTTTTAAAGCTGGACAAATACTAGCCGACGAAGAAAATATTAAAAAGGTATTCTTCCTTGTTGACCGACAAGATTTAGATACCCAAACCATTGCTGAATTTAATAAGTTTCAAAAGGGATCTGTAGACCGTACTGACAAAACAGAAATACTCATCGAACAAGTTAAAGATCCAATGAAGCGTTTTATTGTTACAACAATTCAGAAGATGAACAATGCGATTAAAAATCCAAAATACGCAAAGGTTATGGCCCCATACAAACAAGATCATGTTGTATTTATTATTGATGAGTGCCATCGCAGTCAATTTGGTGATATGCGAAAAGAAATCGACCGCCATTTCCAAAACGCTCAATACTTTGGCTTTACAGGAACACCTCGCTTTGTCGAGAACAAAAGTCAAGATGGACGTACAACGGCTGACCTATTTGAAAAATGTCTCCATCTTTATCTCATCAAAGATGCAATTCGTGATGGTAACGTACTTGGCTTCTCTGTTGAGTATATTCGTACTTTTAATGCAAATATCAAAGAAGATGATGATACTAAAGTACAAGCGATTGACACGGCTGAGGTCTGGCATGACGATCGACGTCTTAACCTTGTTGCAGATCACATTTTAGATAACCATATTAGACGTTCGAAGAGTAAAGGCTATTGTGCAATTTTTGCAATAGATTCAATTCCAACGCTTATCAAGTACTATGACATCTTCAAAAAGAAAAACCACAAATTAAAGATTGCTGGAATTTATTCATATGGACAAAATGAGGAAAGCGATGGTACAGAGGAACATTCTCGTGAAACATTAGACCGTATGATTGTGGACTATAACAATATGTACAACACTGACTATTCGACAGAAACTTGGGATCGTTACTTTGCTGATGTGTCTAAGAAAGTGAAATATGCACAGATTGACATTTTACTTGTTGTAAAGATGTTTCTCACGGGATTCGATAGTAAACCACTCAACACATTATATGTAGATAAAAACATGGTGTATCATGATCTACTTCAAGCTTACAGTCGTACAAACCGCGTTGAGAAATCAACAAAGCAGTATGGTAACATTGTTTGCTATCGAAATTTAAAAGACAATACAGATGATGCAATTAAGCTATTCTCTAGAACAGATAATGTTGATACTGTACTTATGAGTAGCTACGATGAATATCTAAAAGCTTTTAACGAAGCACTCAAAAATCTTCGAGCAATTGCAGTTATTCCAGAAGAAGTAGATGAACTAGAACGTGAAGAAGATAAACGAAAGTTCATTGTCGCATTCAAAAATGTCACGAAGATGCTCCAGCGTTTACAGTCATTTTCTGATTTTGAGTTTGATGAAACTGAACTTAAAATTTCACAACAATCATACGAAGATTACAAAAGTAAATACTTTAAAGTTTACGAAGAGTTTAAGCGTAGCGAAGTTCCAAAAGAGTCCATTCTGCATGATATTGACTTTGAGTTAGAGCTGATGCATACAGACCGCATCAATGTCGGCTATATTATGAATCTAATTGCGAATTTAAGTACTGAAGATCATAAGGAACGTGAGAAAGAAATCCGCCTTATAAAACAAGAATTAGACCATGCATCTGATCCGAAGCTACGTCTAAAAGTTGAGTTGATCAAAGGATTCTTAGATAAAGTTGCACCAACTATAGCACCTAATGAATCTGTAATAGATGCCTATAATCGCTACGAAGAAGAAATGAGCGAGCAGGAACTCACTTCTTTTGCAAAAGAAGTAGATATTGAAGATAGCGTGTTACGTGAACAAGTATCAACTTATGAATACTCAAATTTAATTGAAAAGAATGCAATTATGGACTCTTTATCGGGATCGTTTTTGAAGAAAAACAAAACAATTAGACATATCACATCGTTTATCCGTGACTTTACAGAAAAGTATGGTGCATAGAAGCCAACTGCTTAATTATTATCTGTTTAAAGAAGAGCGCAGAATTAGCGCTCTTTTTTGATATTTTAAATAATATCAAAGAAATATATTAAAAGTGTTGATATTTTATAAAATAACATTTATACTAAACGTGTAGTTGTGATATATTAAAAAATATCAAAGGAGGGTTGTTGTGAAACTTTATGAAATAGCACAATTCACACAAGGTGCTTTTGCAAATCGGTTAGAAACGTTCGCTGACAACATCGAGACATCAACAGTTAGACTGCTTTCGCTCAAGCAATTTAACGAAACTCTTGGACTAACTTATCGAATTTCAAATGAGAAAAGTGCTGAAATAACTGTACCAAAAGAAAAACTAACACCACAACTTTTAACGGATTCAAATAGTTTAATTTTACACACACATACCCAGAAATTCGCTTTGTTACCTGATAAATATAGTGGGTTATTATTAACTAATAACTTTATAAAAATTCAATTTACAAGCGATGTAGATCTAACCTTCTTTGAATGGTACTTTAATGAACATCCAGTCATTCAAAAGCAATTATCAGTGTTAAGTGAAGGAACAGTCAACTCATTATTAAAACTATCTCATTTAAAAGATTTAGAAATTGACTTACCACCTATTCAAAAGCAAAAAACGGTAGGTGAAATTGCCCAGTTGAAAAAGAAACAACAATCGTTATTAACTGAAAAACGTGATTTACAGCAGCTATATATTCAACAGAAGTTAATTCAAAGTATTAATGTTAATTAAAAAATTATAGGAGGAATTTTTATGACCACAAGTGAAAAACAACGTCAACAACAAGCTGAGTTACATAAAAAATTATGGGCGATGGCAAATGACTTACGAGGCCAGATGGATGCCAACGAATTTAAAGATTATATCTTAGGACTTATTTTCTATCGTTACCTATCAGAAAAAGTAGAAGCACGAGCTAAAAAGTTATTAAAAGACGATAACATTGCTTATGCAGAAGCATGGGCAAATGAAGAGTACCGAGAGGACTTAGCTGAATATCTAATTGATGAGTTAGGTTATGTAGTAGAACCTCAATTCCTGTTCTCACGCTTTCTTGAGGAAATCGAAAAAGGAGCAAATGGCAACTTCGATGTAGAGATGCTACAGAACGGTGTAAAAGCAATTGAGACATCTACTTTAGGTACTGCAAGTCAAGACGACTTCCAAAATCTATTTGACGATATGGATTTAGCGTCTTCACGTTTAGGACGTACTGTTAAGGATCGTACGAATTTAATTAGTAAGGTCATTGTCAACATTGCTAGTATTCCCTTTTTGCAAGATGATGTAGAAATTGATGTTTTAGGTGATGCATACGAATATATGATTTCCCAATTTGCAGCAAATGCAGGAAAGAAAGCCGGGGAGTTCTATACACCACAACAAGTATCTAAAATCTTAGCGAAGATTGTAACTGCTGATAAATCTGAAATTCGAGATGTATATGATGGGGCTTGTGGTTCAGGATCTTTGCTACTTCGTGTAGGTAAAGAAGCAAAAGTACACAAATATTACGGACAAGAAAAAGTTTCAACAACATACAACCTAGCTCGAATGAATATGTTGCTACATGATGTTGCATACCAACGTTTTGATATTCAAAATGCGGATACATTAGAAGAACCGCAACATATTGACCAACGCTTTGAAGCAATCGTTGCCAATCCTCCATATTCAGCGAAATGGAGTGCAGACGATAAGTTTAAAGAAGATGAACGATTTAGTGGCTATGCAAAACTAGCACCAAAATCAAAAGCAGACTTTGCCTTCATTCAACACTTCATTCATCAATTAGATGATAACGGTACAATGGCTGTTGTATTACCACACGGTGTGCTATTCCGTGGTGCGGCAGAAGCAGCAATCCGTAAGTATCTAATTGAAGAAAAAAATTACTTGGATGCAGTAATCGGTTTACCAGCAAATATATTCTACGGTACAAGCATTCCAACATGTATCTTAGTATTCAAGAAATGCCGTAAGCAGGATGATAATGTACTACTCATCGATGCTTCCAATGAATTTGAAAAAGGAAAAAACCAAAACCATTTATCTGATGTTCACGTTGAAAAAATCATTGCAACATTCTTAAGTCGTGAAACAATAGATAAGTATTCATACGCCGCAACTCTAGAGGAGATCAAAGAGAACGACTACAACTTAAACATCCCTCGCTACGTGGATACATTTGAAGAAGAAGAACCAATTGACCTTAAAGTAGTTGAAAAACGTTTGAAAGAGATTGGTGAAGAAATTGCGGAAGTCGATAGAGAATTAGAGAAGTACTTTGAAGAATTGGGAGTGTAGGCAAATGAATACACCTAATTTACGCTTTAAAGGTTTTATTGATAGTTGGAAAAAATGTAAAATTGGTGATTTTTTTGAACACCTAGCAACTGGCAGTACACCATCACGCTTAAAACCTGAATATTTTAATGGAGATATTCCATGGATTAGTAGTGGAGAACTGAAAAGTCATTATGTTTCTAGTACCAAAGAATACATTACTATTGAAGCTATAAAAAAAACTAATTTAAAAATTCACCCTGCTGGCACTCTCTTTATAGCAATAACAGGACTAGAAGCAAAAGGAACTAGAAGTAGTGCAGCAATAAATACAGTACCAATGACTACAAATCAATCTTGTCTAGCTTTTCCTTTAAATAAATATATCGTTTTAGATTTTTTATATCATTGGTATAAAAAAATGGTGAACAAATTGGGATAACATTTACACAAGGAACAAAGCAACAAAGTCTTACACCTAATCTTGTTAAAAACCTAGATATTTATATCCCTAATGAGAAAATTGAACAAGTAAAAATAGCAGAATTTCTAAATCTATATGACCAGAAGATCAAACTTCAACAAGAAAGAATCGACTTGCTAAAAAAACAAAAAAAAGGATTTATGCAGAAGATTTTTAGTCAGAAGTTAAGTTTTAGAGATGAGAATGGGCAAGAGTTTCCTAAGTGGGAGAAAGTTAGACTTGGCAAATTAACCAAAAAAACTGGTAAGAAAAATTCAAAAGGGATAAAATATCCTATAGCAGCTATTAGTAATAAAAAAGGATTTATTTTAGAAGGTGGTCGTAATTACTCTAACGCTGATGTAGATATTAAAGCATATAAACTCGTTCATCAAAATGAATTTGCTTATAATCCAGCACGGATTAATGTAGGTTCTTTCGGCTTACAAAACGTAACTGATACTACAATTGTAAGTTCTTTATATGTAGTATTCGAAACATTACCTGAGTTAATCCAGTCGTACTTAAAAGCTTATATGCACTCTCGCTACTTTAATCAAGATGTAATTAAAAATACAGAAGGCAGTGTACGTGAATACTTGTTCTATGAAAATTTCGCTAACATTAAGATCCCACTACCATGTGTTGCAGAGCAAAAGAAAATAGCTGAATTCTTAACTAGTTTAGACTCCAAAATTATATTAGAAATGCAAATATTAGAACATCTGGACAATCAAAAAAAATCCTTTATGCAACAAATGTTTATTTAAACTTATTGGGAATGTAAATTAAAATTGTTTATATTCCCAATAGTCTTTCAAAGAATAGGGGGATGCAATTGTTTTACGGAACGAAGCTTTTCTATAAAGTTCTTTATTATGTTACAGCAATGGCTCCAGCTTACTTTCTATTCTTACTACAAATAAATGATAAATTTAATAAAGCTTTCGATACTAATATTTATGTAATGTGCCTTATTTTGTTTATTCTCATCATTTCATTGGCATACCTGTTAAAAAATAGCTTATATAGACACTACATTAAAGAGCGTGGTAACGAAGTACCAACTAGTGAAATTCAACAGTATTCCCAATCTAACTTAGAAGAATCGAATGGTAGTGTTATTTCCTTCTTACTTGGAAATATTATTCCTGGTGTTTTAATTATGGAAAATAGTATATATGAAGCTATCATTGTCTTTTTAACACTACAAATTCTTATTTTCATTCTAATCATGAAAAGTTCTGATATTTTTCCTAATATTCTACTTGTTATTTTGGGAGTTGATCTTTGCAAAACAAAAGAAGGAAAATATCTATTTGTTTTCAAAAAAGAGACTGTATCAGAATTAAAGGTTTTTCAAATAGGAGATTCTTCAAAGTCAAAAACATTTATAACCATTTATAAAAAGTGAGGTAACATATGAATCTAATCAGAATTTGGGTATGTACATCAAAAAACGCTAATCTCAATCGAATTTACAGCTTACAAACTGGTAAAGACGAGCGAACTGCAATTTATAAATGCTTTGAATCCGATTTAAATAATAAATCAGATTCAGATTCCTATTTAGAAAAGTTAAACGGTGATGCACTAATTGATGATATTCCATATTACATTATTTTTGACGATATCGATACAAATAGTTATTTACATCCGTTCAAGGAAAAAATAAATGAAATTATAAATCCAAACAGCCCATCAGTAATTCAGTTTTCTAAAAGTCCTTTAAAACAAGGAGAAATAAAAAATTTAGAAGAAGATGAAGGCATCAAATTTATTATTGCACAGTCAAATGATGAACTATTTTTCTTACATGCTTCTAATCACGCGATTATTAAAAATAAATTAATACTGAACTTCGATATTAATGAAAACTCGTCAGTGCTCACTGTTCCAAAAGGGATCCAAGTACCTAGTGCAATTACAGCTAAACTTAATTGGGCTACAAAGAAATTATTTGTCTATGATGTCAATAAATTTGAGAGTATGTTAACCTTGAATGAAAATCAAAAAGCAAAATCACAAGCTACGTTAAATAAATTTAATACTGGTGAATATAAAATTTCTTCTGACCAGTATATATTTAAAGGGTTAGGCTCACAGGACGTGCAGCAAAAGCTTCAAATGAGTAAAAGAGCTATTAGACGTTTAGCAAAGTATCAACCTTCAGAAAATAACTATCCTATTGAAAAAATTAAGGAAGCTGTTGAGCGATTAGATCCAAGTTTACATGTGAACTTCAATGATACAACAAAAGAGATCATCATTTCACCCGATACAGCAAAAACCTTTGTAGGGATTATTCACAATTCTATTATTGAGCGATTAATATCGGGAGATGTAGAAATAACAGTTTAATATAAGACAATAGTATTTAGTAAATAACAGCACCTCTCTCACATTTTAAGAGACGGTGCTGTTGCTACTTACATAAATTCAATTCGTAATTTTGTACCACTTACAAAAAAACCTCATTTACTTATGGTACGGTTCACCCCGATTAATCCGAAACGCTCGATACACCTGCTCCACCAACACGAGCTTCATCAACTGATGCGGAAATGTCATCTTAGAAAACGACAAGCTCTCATTTGATCTCTTCATCACAGCCTCACTCAATCCAAGCGACCCACCTATAACGAATGCAATCTTGCTTTTTCCATAGGTAGCTAGCTTGTCTACATTATCTGCAAGCTGTTCTGACGTCATCATCTTTCCTTCAATGGCTAACGCAATCACATGGGTATCAGGATGAATCTTCGCTAAAATTCTTTCTCCCTCTTTTTCTTTGATTTGTAACATTTCTGCATCACTTGCTTGTTCAGGTGCTTTTTCGTCGGCTACCTCTATCTCTTCGACTTTGGCGTATGCGCCAAGCCTCTTTGTGTATTCAGCTATTCCCATTTTTAAATATTTTTCTTTTAATTTGCCAACCGTTATGATTTGGATATTCACAATGTGTATAACCTTCCCTTCACTTTATCCACAGTAGTTATCCACATATCAACAGTTGTGGATTTTTTATTATGGTTCCACCGTGTATAAGGCTGCCTTTTCACAAAAACTACACCCTGTGGATAAACTTTCATTCGTTTGTTCTACTTTCTCTATAATTGGTGCCTGTTCTTGTTCGTCAACCGTCATATCAATGGCTAATTCAATATGTTCATTACAAGCAAAGTACATACATAACGCCCTTTCTTCATACATTTTCTCATTATAGCATACCCAAAAAGTTCACTGTGGATAAACTAAATAGAAAATACTTTTTGATAAAGATTAATGCTGTGTAAACATTATTCTCCTAGTGCAATAGAGCGGAAGCCACTCGACTCCTGCGGGAAATAGAGGTAAGGTCGAGACCCCACAGGCGCAGTCGAGGAGGCTCTACACCTCCTTGCGGGTGCGAGTGGCTGCAGCGCAATGGAACGAATATCTTTAGAACACAGAATCCATAGAAAAAGAGCAGATAAGATGAATCCACCTTATCTGCTCTTCTATTCAATCCCACTTAAAAACTCTGTTGTTCGGCTAACTGAACGTTTATAACTTCTCTATTTCCATTCCGGTAAATCGTGACTTCTACATCTTCACCAATTCGTTTTTCTGTATAGAGAAACTTCCTTAGATCATGACTATCTCCAATTTCAACCCCGTCTATTTCAACAATTACATCATAATCTTGTAGCCCAGCTCGATCGGCAGGAGACGTTGGTGCAATACTTGTAATCACAACTCCACCTTTTATATCCTCAGGCAGCCTAAGTGTTTCCTGCCAATATGAGCTTGGAATCTCACTTAGCGAGCGAATCCCGACTCCAAGTTGTGGTCGGCGAACCTCACCTAACGTTTCTAGATCTTCAATAACCGGAATCGCAATGGCGGTTGGAATGGCAAACCCGATTCCCTCCACTGAACTTTGAGCAATTTTCATCGAGTTAATTCCAATCACTTGTCCTTCAATATTGACAAGTGCTCCTCCACTATTTCCAGGGTTAATGGCTGCGTCTGTTTGCAAGACTTCTGCATGCCAATCAACTTGTCCGTTTCCAGTTAAATCAACAGGAATGCTACGCTCCGTTGCACTGATGATTCCTTGCGTTACCGTACTTGAAAAACGTAGACCTAATGGATTTCCGATTGCTAACGCAGGCTCACCGACTCGGAGTGTATCGGAACTACCAAATTCGGCAACCGTTTCAACTGATCCTCCGTCTATTTCAAGGACCGCTAGATCCGTGATAACATCTGTTCCTAGTAATTCGGCTGGTACTCTAGTACCATCTGCTAGGCTTACTTCAATTTCATTAGCTCCATCAATGACGTGGTGATTTGTTACAACATAAGCCTTGTCACCACTTTTTTTATAAATAACACCAGATCCTGTTCCTTCATTCTCATCTCCCGAAGAAAAGAAACTAGATTGTCTCATATTAATTACACCTACAACAGCATCTGATACTCGGTCCACAGCTTGAGTTACATCACTGTTCACATCAAGGTTCACGGCTTGAAGACCTTGCTGTGGCGTTTCTGAATCAAATACAGCAATTGATTCGGGTTCTGTCTGAATCGTATAAGGAAGAAGCCCATAGTTCGATAGAATCGGCATCGAAAATAAGACACATAGTCCTCCTATGATTGAACCAATAAAAGCCGCAACAATTGGAACCCCACGTTTTTGTGAATCTCTTCGTGTTCTTACTTGATCTGTTGAATGATCATCATAATAACCCATGTATAACACCACCCTTTTATCCTAAATAGTAAGTAGTCATTACCCTTATTATAATAAGAAACATAAGAAAAAATAGCGCTATGGGCTTTTTTAAATTATTTTTTACACTTGTTTTATAATTCCCAACAAGTTTGACGCATAATCATCAAAAAACAACTTTTTCCTCATTTTTTTGTACAAAAAGAAGCAGAAAAGGGTATTCTGCTTCTTTCATACTATGAAACAATGGCTAACGCTGTTGGGTTGTGAGGATCGGTATCATATAGTTCAAATTGCTCCCCCACAGCCATACCTTGTTCTTTTAGCACTTGTTCAACGGACAATCGTGCTAAGTCCTTCATATTGTTATCAAGGCTTAAATGAGCCAAATAAATGCGACTTGTGTTATCACCAATCACTTCTGAAAGTGCAAGTGCTGCATCCTCGTTCGACACATGGCCCACATCGCTCAAAATCCGACGTTTCACACTCCACGGGTAACGACCCATACGTAACATATTCATGTCATGATTGGACTCAAAAATAAACATATCTGCTTTTTCAATCGTTCCTTTAATTCGTTCACTCACATACCCCATATCAGTGGCGAGCACTAACTTTTTGCCTTCATGGTGAAACGTGAAAAACATCGGTTCAGCTGCGTCATGAGATACACCAAACGATTCAACATCTAAGTTCCCGAATGTTTTTACTTCTCCTGTAGCAAACGTGAACTTCTGCTCATTTGACAATGTCCCTAACTGCCCATCCATCGCTTTCCACGTTTTTTCATTGGCATAAATGGGGAGCTTGTGCTTTCTAGCAAATACACCGACTCCCTTAATATGATCGGAATGCTCGTGACTTACTAGAATTCCATTTAACTCTTTTGGATCTCGATTTATTTGCTGAAAAAGCTCGTCCATTTTCTTCCCACTTAATCCTGCATCTATTAATAAACGCTGCTCATCTGTCTCTACATAGACAGCGTTGCCTGTACTCCCACTCGCAAGTACACTAAAGCGTAATGTCATTCTCCTCATTCCCCTCAAAAAACTTACGTAAGCTGCTGTACGGATCCTCCAATTGCATGAACCAAATACGTTTCTCCATCTACCGTTACACGCCACATTGGAGCAAATACTTGTACATCCCCAGTTGGGCTAAAAAAGCTATAATATCCAAATTGAACATTGGTAATCGTTTGATTCATACGAATTAATTGATCATTTAATAACACTTCAATTGCCTTTAGACTTGAAAGAATCTCTCGTTCTTCTCCCTCTTGCTCTTCAAATTGAAAATGTCTCTGTTGGTAGCCTACAATTTGAAGATCCTCATCAAGCTGCAAAATTAGCGGTTCTTCTTCTAGTGTATAAGCTGTTTTTTCTCCATACATTTGGTATAAAGTCACTCGATTTTTTTCTGAGTCAAACCCTCCAAACCGATACGTCTCTCCTTTAAACACATGAGATGTTAAAAACGTGCTTAACTCTGTAGCGAAGTTCTCACGAGATAAAGCGAATGGTTCTATCAGCTGAGATAGAATTGTATAGTCATCGAGAAGCTCTATTTTTTGATTATCATCAAGAGGAACATCTGTCGTCTGAATCTCAATATACTTACCAACAACAAGTAAACCTGGTGATTCCTCTTCTGGCAAATCTACTTCTATTTGGACGTTATTTTCTCTTAATACTTCTTGAATGGTTGCTTCTGTAATCATACTTATTTGGTTCACATTATGTGTCTCCACTAACTGCCATGTTAAGAAAACATTTAACAAAAAGAAGGTGAAAATGAAAATCGTTTTTGTTCTACTCCAATCCATTTGCTCCACCTTCCTCTGGCTCAAAGGTCACTTTTTGCCACCTGTTTCCGTAATAAATAAACCAGTGTGGTTCGACCGTGACAAAAGATGAATTTCTTGAAATCATTTCATATCCAATCGTTACTTTTATAAGCCGACGCTCATCAAAAAATTCCTGCCTTTTTAAATAGTTGATTACTTCTTCTCCCGATGGCAGTTCAATTTGCTCCCGTGCATCAATCGGAAAGGCATCCAATTCAAAAAGCGGTCTAGAATAGTTTACAATTTGGTTCCCAGAACGACTAATTTGCAAACTCATATCTCCTTGGCCTTCAAATTGAACGACCGGTACTCCCTTTATTTGCATTTGAAAAACAGCTTCATCACGAATGTCAGAAGAGTTCCAATTTGCAAGTATATAATCATTCGTCCAGCCGCCATGTCCATTTATAAACTCATAGCTATTTTGAACAATATGTTTATTGCTTCTTTCCTGTGTTTCAATAAAAACAGGATTGTAATACTCCATAAAAGCCCCATTATTATGCATCGTAATAATACGATTTCCATCTGTATAGGAATCTTCCCCATCTGTCTGTTGGTAGTACTTCACAGAACTAGGTCCGTGAAAAGAGACTGTTTAAAAAATTCACTAGACAAAGGAGATGTCGCAAACGATAATCGATCAACGTAAACGGGGTCTACTGGTAAATAAATATTCTCACTAAGTCGCTTTGAAGCTGTTTCATCTAACACCGTCATCACTTCGGTATATTCCTCAAAAGGCTCCAAGTAATTACTTTCAAAGTCTCCGACAGATAGACTCGTTTCAAACTCTATTAAACGTTCTTCTTCACTCGCTAGTGCTTGCATATGAACAGCGTTGCCTTGATCGATAAATAAAAACAACCGATCAATTTCAAGTGTTGGAATGGCTAATTCTTCATCATAGATACCAAACAACGCTAAAAATATACTTGTTGGCAAGGATGTTGGAAAAACCAACTCCACTCCATTTCCCGTGGTTTGAGTCGGAAAACGATCAGTCGAAAGCAAGTTTACTTCATTTAAGTTCGTTGCTAATAGTTTTTCATAGAACAAATCAAACTTCTCTTCATCATTTCCGATCATCCCATATTGTTCGTCACGATGAACAATGATTTGTTCTGGTCTTACCACTTCTGAAATCACTCGTTCTTCTCGCTCTTCATTTAACGAATCTGGAACATACCTTGAAACCGTATCATCAAGTAGAGCAATCTCAGGCTGAAATGTATAGAGCTGCCACGTTAAAATAACGCTTATCCCAATTAAAATAATTAGCAGTGTCGATTTTAAATGCTCATAATTCATTGGTTATCCTCCTCTTGCATTGCAGGCAATGTAAAGAAGATCGTTGTCCCTTTTCCATATTCACTTTCTGCCCAAATTTCACCTTGATGCGCATGAATGAGCTCTTTTGCGATGGCAAGTCCAAGTCCAGTTCCTCCAACGCTTCTTGCTCTGGCCTTATCAACTCGGTAAAAACGCTCAAAAATTTTCGTCTGACTTTCTCGCGGAATTCCCATTCCTTGGTCTGCAATACTAATTTGCAACTTTTCACCTTGCTGCAAAAGGGCAATCGTTACATTTCCACCCTCAGGAGAATATTTCATTGCATTTGAAATAATATTATCAATAACTTGTGTCATTTTATCCGTAGCTATCTTCACATACGTTGGTTTTGAAGAGATTTTTCGAATAAAGGTAATATGTTTATTCTGAGCAATCATCTCAAAACGATCAATCACTTCGTGGAGGAATTGCCCAATGTCCACTGATTGAAAGGCTAACTTATAGTCATAGCTATCAATCTTCGATAACTGTAAGAGATCATTCACGAGTCTAATCATGCGCTCTGTTTCGTTTTGAGTTACACCTAGAAACCTAGGACCTAACTCTTGATCCGACATGGCTCCATCTTCAAGCGCTTCTAAATAACTTCTCATTGTTGTAAGCGGCGTTCGTAATTCATGTGAGACATTTGCCACAAACTCGCGACGTTCTTGTTCAATTTTTTCTTGTTCCGTCACATCATGGAGAACGGTAATCAGACCATTGATTGGTCCATTTTTCTCTTGAATAACAGAGAAATTTGCTTCAAGCAAATATTCTTCTTTTGGACTGCTAAAATCAAGTAAGATTGAATCTGATTGCTCATACAACTCATTTAAGGCAAATGAATCAGACAAACGAAGAACACTTGGCAATAACTGACCCATTGCTGCATGACTCGAAATATTTAACAGTTCTTCTGCACGCTTATTCATTAAAATAATGCGACCATTTTGATCAGTTGCAATAACACCATCTGTCATATGTGTTAAAACAGATTTCAATCTCTTTTGCTCACGGTCACGGGTTAACGTCGCTTCTTGCAGTTTCATCGTCAAATCATTAAACGAGGTTGCAAGTTGTCCAATTTCATCACCACTATATACCGTAACTTGCTTGGTAAAATCTCCTCGCCCCATGCGAGTGGCCTGTTTTCTCATATCTACAATTGGCCCTGTTATCGTTCTTGCGACAAAGATAACAAGCACAGACGAGATAACAAGAGCAATAAAGGTACCACTAATTAATATATTGTTAATTTGTCTTATTTGATCATAGATATCTTCCATTGATGCTTCAATATACAAAGCTCCAACCGGACCATCATCCGACTTAATTGGAACAGCTAGCACGCGTACACGGTGTCCTGTTGTCGGATCACGAAGCACATCTCCAAACTTATTTCCTAATAATGCCCGCTTCACACTCACTTCTGTACTTTGTTGTCCAATAATATGTCTGTTAGATAAGTTCGATGTAGTGACAACAACGCGATTTTGATCAATCACTTGTACTTCTGATTGTTCAATAGAGAATGTATCACGAAGCAACGTATTAATATTGGCAGTTAATGCCGTACGATCCTCTTTGTTTTTCGTCATTTCCTGGGCAAGATTAAATGACAGTAAATTTGCACGATCATCAAGCATTTCAAAGTAATTAGATACTAATTGACTTTCTAATTGTCTTGTGAAGTAAACACCAATTATTTGAATAGCAATGAAAATAATCAATACGTAGATAATGATCAATTTGAACTGGATCGACTTAAAAAAGCCAACTTTACGATCCATTTATCGTTGCTCCTTTTGTTCAGGTGACGATAAATAATACCCTACCCCTCGTCTTGTAATAATCCAAATAGGGTAACTAGGGTTGTCCTCTACTTTTTCACGTAAGCGACGGACCGTTACATCAACCGTTCGAACATCACCAAAATAATCATACCCCCATACTGCTTGAAGCAAATGTTCCCTTGTCATAACTTGTTCTAAATGCTTCGCTAAGTAGTGAATCAACTCAAACTCACGATGTGTTAAGTCAATCGCTTCTCCACGCTTTTTCACTTGATAAGCTTCTGGGTAAATTGTTAAATCCCCAACAACAATTTCTTTTTGAGATGAGGTTTCTTCATTGCTAGAAGTGTGACGTCGCAAATTTGCCTTTACTCGCGCCAACAACTCTCTCGTACTAAATGGCTTTGTCACGTAATCGTCTGCTCCTAATTCCAAGCCAAGTACTTTATCAATTTCCGAATCTTTTGCTGTTAACATAATAATCGGTATATCAAATTGTTTTCGAACCTCTCGACATACTTCCATTCCATCTTTATGTGGAAGCATAATATCTAACAAAATCAAGTCAGGTTGTTCGCTTGTTACTAGATCAATCGCCTCTAAGCCATCATAGGCACACACAACTTCATAACCTTCTTTTTCAAGATTAAACTTCAAAATATCTGCGATTGGTCTTTCATCATCGACAACTAATATGCGCTTATCCATTGTGCAGATCTCTCCCGTCCATTATAAAATCTACTTTTATTTTAACACATGTACGCAGCTCACGTTGGCATTAACACCTGGTAAATAAATGACAAAAACGCCCCATACTAGGAGCGTTTTTTATTATCTATTAAGAAAGTCCATTGGGTTTTTTAATTGCCCATTTTGATAAACTTCAAAGTGCAAATGAATTCCTGTTGAGTTTCCTGTTTGACCCATTACACCGATTTTTTGACCTTTCGTAACCGTTTGTCCAACACTTACATCCATTGAAGCTAAATGCGCATACCATGTTTCCATGCCATTGTTATGATTGATTTTAATTAAGTTCCCATAACCGCCGCTCCAACCTGCAAATGTTACAGTACCATTATCTGCTGATAAGATATTGAAGTTACTCGGTCGTGCAATATCGATTCCTCGGTGAAATCTTCCCCAACGATTACCTTGATAACTAGAAATATACCCACCAACAGC
This sequence comes from Halalkalibacter wakoensis JCM 9140, assembly GCF_000513095.1. Taxonomy (GTDB): domain Bacteria; phylum Bacillota; class Bacilli; order Bacillales; family Bacillaceae_D; genus Halalkalibacter; species Halalkalibacter wakoensis. The sequence continues at coordinate 37,065 of NZ_BAUT01000020.1, read as the reverse complement.
TGGCCATCCTAGCGTCCCAGATCCCCTTGAAGGAATCACCTTTGTTCCCTTTGTAACAATCTCTGTAACAGGCTCTTTCGTTACTTCTTCAGAAAGAACTTGACGTTTAATGACATTACCGTTTTGTTCAGTTATTTCATACGTAACGACTTGCGACCCTGCTTGTCCCTCTTGCGTCACTTTCTCATCACCTTTGTACATAGAGTCATCTTCTTTGACTTCTCTTGAAAAAGGGATTTCCTCTTCTGACTTTAGAACATGAGTCGCTACAACTTTTACTAATGGACGATAATCTTGTACCGTAATTTCGTCCCCTACACGAATCAAACTATTTTCATCTAAGTCATGATTTAATTCTAATAATTGTGACGTCGTTAAGTCATGATCACTAGCAATTGTTCCTAACACATCGCCTTCTTTAACAACATAAGGTTGCTCTTCTAATACACCATTTGTTAATGTTTTGACTGCTTCTTCTGTAGTTAGAACCTCTTCTGGGGCAACCAAAACTTCCTGCTCCGTTACTTCTTCTGTCAGCTCTAGTTTCGTAACTTCCTTTTCACCGATTTCTAATTGAAGTTCTTCATTTTCTAGGCCATTTAAATAGTTCTCGTAATCTTCTTCTTCAACATATTGCGAAATGAACAACTCTAAAGTTTCTTCAGCTTCCTCTTCAGAAGGTAAATAAACAGCTGGTTCATCATCAATCATTAAAGCAACAGCTTCTACTTGGATCACTATACTCTCTTTAATTTTATCTAAAATACCATCATCAATCTCACTTTTTGTAAAAACAAGTTCAGGGATGACTCTTATATTTTCACCTACAGTTAATGAAAAGGTAGGATACTTTTCTTCATACTGACTTTGTAACTTATTAATAGATTCATAGATTGCATCAACATCATTACTAATGCCAGAATGACGTTCATCAATATAGACATGATAAATCGTATGTACATCTTGATCCTCTTCAGCATCAACAGTTTGCGAAGATGCAAATAACGTAATAGCCATAAAAAAGATGACGAATGTTTGAAGAAGTATATGTTGTGGTAAATAATTAAATAGTTGTTTATGATCTGTTAAGAGTTTCTGTTTTACTAACATTTTTTCCTCCTACGAAAAACAAAACCTGCATAATTTGTTCTATTTTTGACAGCAATCGCCAACCTTTTCTATTTTAGCATATCCTACTAAATTATGAATAAATAAACCAAACTGAAAATAGATTGTAATATTCCTGTCATATTTCTGGATATTTAAGGGAATTTCGTCTAAATAAAAAATAAAATCCGCATGGAATATCCACACGGATTAAAAGTGCCGGCCAGAGGACTTGAACCCCCAACCTACTGATTACAAGTCAGTTGCTCTACCAATTGAGCTAGGCCGGCAAATATAAAAATGGTGGCTCAGGACGGAATCGAACCGCCGACACATGGATTTTCAGTCCATTGCTCTACCGACTGAGCTACTGAGCCACAAACAACTATGAAATTAAATGGCGGTCCGGACGGGACTCGAACCCGCGACCTCCTGCGTGACAGGCAGGCATTCTAACCAACTGAACTACCGGACCAATTGAAATTTTAAAAATGGTGACCCGTACGGGATTCGAACCCGTGTTACCGCCGTGAAAGGGCGGTGTCTTAACCGCTTGACCAACGGGCCACTTTATAAAAAGTGGTGAGCCATGAAGGACTCGAACCTTCGACCCTCTGATTAAAAGTCAGATGCTCTACCAACTGAGCTAATGGCTCTTGCTGTTATTTTCAAATCGCTTGTACATCTCTTAGCGACAAGATTTATAATACCATAGTGATTTTTCTAATGCAAGTGTTTTTATAAAAAAGTTTTTAGTGGTTTTTGTCGAAGCTTCTTATAGCTTAAAAGAAATGCATGAAGGATGCAATAGTTATTACATCCTTCGATTTTAGATAATAGTAAATTTGGGGTTTGTGACTGTGACATGTTCGTTCCATTACGCTGCAGCCACTCGCTTTCCGCGGGGAGGTGGCGAGCCTCCTCGGCTATGCCTGTGGGGTCTCGCCCCTACCTCTATTTCCCGCAGGAGTCGAGTGGCTTCCGCTCCATTTCACTTCGAGTGAAAATGTTATTTCATAACAATCGTAATTTAAAATAAGGAAAAGCGCCCTTTTTTATTATACTTATGCAAATACTCCACGAACTAAGTTCGTTTGGTTACGATCTGGTCCTACAGAGAAGACCGTTAATGGAATTCCAGTTAATTGAGATACACGCTCAATGTAATGACGAGCATTGACTGGGAGTTCACTTAATGATTTAACTCCAGTAATATCTTCTTCCCATCCAGGTAGTTCCTCATAAACAGGCTCACACTCTGCAAGAATTTTTAAGCTTGCAGGAAACTCTTCCATTACTTCTCCACGATATTTATACGCTGTACAAATTTTTAATGTTTTAATACCCGTTAACACATCAATGGAGTTAAGAGATAAGTCTGTAATTCCACTAACGCGGCGAGCATGGCGAACAACCACACTGTCAAACCAACCTACACGACGTGGACGTCCAGTCGTTGTTCCGTATTCATTTCCTACCTCACGAATCGTATTACCGATTTCATCATGTAGCTCTGTAGGGAATGGACCATCACCAACACGTGTTGTATAAGCTTTTGATACGCCTACAACATGGTTGATTTTAGACGGTCCAACACCTGAACCAATTGTTACCCCACCAGCAATTGGGTTTGAAGAAGTAACAAATGGGTATGTTCCTTGGTCAATATCTAGCATAACCCCTTGAGCACCTTCAAACAAAACACGACGGCCATCGTCTAATGCATCATTTAAAACAACTGATGTATCACAAACATATTGAGCAATTTGTTGGCCGTACTCGAAGTATTCATCGAGAATTTCTTCTTTCGTAAATCCTTCTACTTCATAGTACTTTTCAAACATTCTATTTTTTTCTTCTAAGTTACGCACTAATTTTTCTTCAAATGTTTCTTTATCAAGTAAATCTGCGATACGAATTCCGATTCGAGCAGCCTTGTCCATGTAAGCTGGCCCAATTCCTTTTTTCGTTGTACCAATTTTATTTGCACCTTTACGTTCTTCTTCAACAATATCAAGTTTAAGATGATACGGAAGAATAACATGTGCTCGGTTACTAATACGTAAGTTGCTTGTATCGACATTACGTTCATGTAAATAAGCTAATTCTTCAACAAGTGCTTTTGGATCAATCACCATTCCATTTCCAATTACACACGCTTTATCTTTATAAAAAATCCCTGATGGAATTAAATGAAGTTTGTATTTCGTTCCACCAAATACGATCGTATGCCCTGCGTTATTTCCACCTTGGTAGCGAGCAACAACTTCAGCTTTCTCTGAAAGATAATCTGTAATCTTTCCTTTTCCTTCGTCGCCCCATTGCGTACCAACCACAACCACTGATGACATGTGATGCACCTCCACTTTAGCTACTGTATATACATAATTATTTAAACTATTTCCAAAGCCAATCATAAGTATACCAACTTGGATATCGTGCGTCAATGTAAAACACGAACGTTCAAAATAAGTTTTTATTTATTTGTTCGTTTTAATCTTCTGCCTGTATGTATAGAATGTTTACCTTCGACCTTACTTATTCCCTAGACTACTTAGCTAAAAAAAAGAAGAGCATGAATCCTATTTGATTCACACTCTCATAATCAATTGTTCTATGCTCCTGGAGGCATATTGCTTTCATCATGTCTTCGTTCTAGATTGACGAACTTATTATATTCTTTAACGAATGCTAGCTCTACTGTCCCAACTGGACCGTTACGCTGTTTTGCTATAATGATTTCAATAATGTTTTGGTTTTCTGTTTCCTTGTCATAATAGTCATCACGGTACAAGAAGGCTACAATATCCGCATCTTGCTCAATACTCCCTGATTCACGGATATCAGACATCATCGGACGCTTGTCTTGACGTGATTCCACTCCACGTGAAAGCTGTGACAAGGCAATAACAGGTACCTCAAGTTCACGAGCAATTTGTTTTAGTGTACGAGAAATTTCTGATACCTCTTGCTGCCGGTTCTCTCCAGCTTTGCCGTTCCCTTGAATAAGCTGCAAGTAATCAATCATAATCATGCCTAGACCATGTTCTTGCTTCAGTCTTCGGCATTTAGCTCTTATGTCATTTACTTTAACCCCAGGTGTATCATCTATATAAATGCCTGCTTTTGCAAGGCTTCCCATTGCCATCGTTAGCTTTTGCCAATCCTCAGAAGTTAGAGCCCCTGTTCTCATTCGTTGTGCATCAATATTCCCCTCTGCACAAAGCATACGTTGAACAAGTTGGCTCGCTCCCATCTCCAAACTAAAAATCGCCACATTTTCACCAGCTCTTGTTGCGACATTTTGAGAGATATTAAGGGCAAAAGCCGTCTTTCCAACAGAAGGACGGGCGGCAACAATAATTAAATCATTTCGTTGGAATCCAGCCGTCATGCGATCAAGTTCAACGAACCCAGTTGGAATTCCCGTAATATCGCCCGAATGATTTTGCAATTCTTCAATTTTGTCATACGTTTCAATTAAGACATCTTTAATTGAAATAAAGGCACTTGTATTTTTTCGTTGGGAAACATCCAAAATGGTTTTTTCAGCTTCCGTTAAAATCGTATCCACTTCTTCTTCGCTTGCATATCCGTCTGCGGCAATGTTTGTTGCTACTTTAATTAATCTACGCAGTACCGATTTTTCTTCAACAATTCGACTATAGTAATCGACGTTTGCGGCAGTTGGTACAGCATTGGCTAAGTCACTTAAGTACGCAACCCCACCAATTTCTTCAAGCCATTTACGATCTTGTAACTCGGATGTTACGGTAACAAGATCAACCGGTTCTCCTTTTTCAGCCAAATCAAGCATCACTTGATAGACGCGCTGATGAGAGGCCCGATAAAAGTCATCAGGTAATAGTCGCTCTGAAGCTGTGACGAGTGCTTCATCAGCTAAAAAGATGGCACCTAAAACGGCTTGTTCAGCTTCAATATTCTGAGGTGGTGTACGATCTGCAAACAAGTCGCTCATGCTAATCTCCTCTCTCCATATCTATTTATAAGTCATCTGGATTAGATGGAGGGTGCCCATAAGTAACAAATCGTACTTTCTGTGACACCCTCCAACATATTGTTATTTTTCTTCTACTACGTGAACTTTCACAGTTGCAATGACATCGGGGTGAATTTTAATTGGGACATTTGTGTAGCCTAATGCACGGATTGGATCATCTAGCATAATTTTACGCTTGTCTACTTTTTTCTTCATCTTCTTTAATGTCTCCGCAATTTGTTTAGTCGAGATCGCACCAAACAAACGGCCACCTTCACCTGATTTTGCTTTAATTTCAACAGTAAGTGCTTCTAATTCTTCTTTATATTTTTTTGCTTCTTCTAGCTCTGCATCTACTTTTTTCTGATGACTTTTCTTCTGAGCTTCTAAGTTTTTTAAATTACCTTGTGTAGCTTCCACAGCAAGTTGATTTGGTATCAGATAGTTTCTTGCATAACCTTCTGATACATTTTTCGTTTCCCCTTTTTTTCCTTTTCCTTTTACATCAGCTAAAAAAATTACCTTCATTGTGTTTTTCCCCCTTCAACGTAATCATCTATCGCTAATTGTAATTGCTCTTTTGCCTCTTCCATCGAAACTTCTTCAAGTTGAGTAGCTGCGTTTGTTAAATGCCCCCCACCATTCATTCGTTCCATAATCAGTTGAACATTTACTTCACCGAGAGAGCGGGCGCTAATGCTGACAATTCCATCTTTGCGCTTAGAAATAACAAAAGACGCAACAGTGTCTCTCATTGTTAGCAACGTATCTGCCGCTTGTGCAATGATAATTTGACTATATGTTTCATCTTCACTAGCTGTAGCAATCGCTAGTCCTTTTCGGTAATACTCCGCACTTTCGACTAGCTTTGCTCGTTTTACATAGTGATCTAGGTCTTCTTTTAGTAATTTCTGAACTAAAGTTGTATCCGCACCATTCGAACGCAAAAACGAAGCAGCGTCAAACGTCCTAGCTCCTGTCCTAACAGCAAAACTTTTCGTATCAACAATGATCCCAGCTAAAAGAGCTGTAGCTTCTAACCGGTCCATCTTTAATTTCTTTGGCTGATACTCAAGCAATTCTGTTACCAATTCAGCGGTGGATGATGCATATGGCTCCATGTAAACAAGTACAGGATCTTCAATAAAATCTTCACCACGGCGATGATGATCTAGAACAACAATTCTCTCAACCTTATTTAAGAGCTCTTCTTCCATTACAAGTGATGGTTTATGTGTATCAACAACAATTAAGAGAGTTTCTGGCGTAATTTGATCTAACGCCTCAGTTGGTGTAATAAACTTTGACCACAAATCATCGTGGTTCTCCACTTCCTCCATCAACTTTTGAACATCATGGTTAATGTCATGAGGATTTAAAACGATAAAACCCTCTCGTTCATTGACATCTGCTATTTTTTGAACACCAATAGCTGCGCCGATTGCATCCATATCTGGGTTTTTATGACCCATAATAAAGACTTGATCACTTTCTAATACAAAATCGCGTAGTGCATGTGAAATGACACGAGCTCTCACTCTCGTTCTCTTCTCTAAAGCATTCGATTTGCCCCCATAAAAGGTGACTTTTCCATTTTTCCTTTTAATTGCTACTTGATCTCCACCGCGACCTAACGCTAAATCTAAGCTTGATTGAGCTAACAAACCCAATTCTCTAAGTGATTCCTCTCCTGTTCCAACCCCCACACTTAACGTGATTGGAACCTTCTCTTTACCAGTTAGCTCGCGAATTTGATCGAGAATACCAAAACGATTCTGCTCTATTGCCTTTAGTGCTTTCACATTCATTACAGCGATAAAACGATCAGATGCCGTTCTCCTTAGAAAGATTTCATTGTCGTTCGCCCAGTTGTTTAACGTAAGAGTTACTTGACTCATTAATCGGCTTCTTACTTGATCTTCCATCCCTTGCGTCACTTCATCGTAATTATCTAAAAAAATGAATGCAACAACAGATTGAGATTCTTCAAAAAGTACTTTTACTTCTTCATTTTCTGTAACATTTAAAAAAGTAAATAAGACGCTCATCTGCTTCAATTGATACATGAAAAAACTTATCACCTATTTTAATCGTATCAATCTTCACATCGTCATCTAGCAACGTTTGAAGGGATTCACTTATTTCCTCTACTTGTTTCCCAACTACATCAGAAGAAATAACAGATGATATATACGGATTAGCCCACTGAATTTTTCGCTCTTCGTTATAGAGCAAAATTCCTAAAGGCATCTTGGTTACAGCATCTTCACCAGCTTTTGATACTCTATACGATAGCGTTAAAATATACTCTTCTAAATCACGTTCAAAGTAAATTCTAGCTTGAACAGCATAGATAGCAATGGCGCCCAAAATTAAAAATCCGACTACACCAATTTGCCACTGATACCAAGTTAGTACACTTATAAAAAGAAATGCTGTAACAAAGAGAGTTATTACGTGGTAGCCGTGCCACCGTTTCAATAAAAACTTAGGCATAATGTCAGCTCCTATTTTTTCTGGCCTGAGATACGAGACCGTAAATCAAAACCTAAATCAATGATTCCAATGATTCTTATAATATACAGGAGCGGGGGTACTAAGACAGCTACAATTAAAATAATAACCGGTACTGCCGCCGCTACTTTCTTATGATGGAAGTAGTAAAAAATCACAGCAAATCCTTGAATGGCTACGACAATTTCAAGCAACGGGAATAAGTTCCATATGACCATAAACATCATGGAGCCTTCTTCTGCTCCAACCATTGCTAAAATTAAAATAATTAAGTAATACCAAAGAAATGCCCTCGGAAAACTCCATTTACGAAATGGCGGTAAAGAATGAACTTCATGCCCTAATCTTTTCAGTAAAAGATAACTAATAAGCTTGGTTAACAAAGCTAGCGTTACTCCAACCCCAACAATCATGACGGGAGCTAAATAAGCCATATTGTCAATCATTTGATTCATTTGTTCCAGTTGTTCTGGGTTTTGCCCAAACGAACCTAACGTGGATTGTGCTAATTCTATCTGCTCTCTTGTTAATTCCATAGCCATTTGAATCGGATTATCTCCAATAATCAACACAAGACCTAAAAAGACAAGCAACATGTTAGCTGTATAAACGAGCCCTGCTCCAATTAGAACAGAAAACCCAGAAAGTTTCCGACGATATAATTCACCTATAATAATACCTCCACTACCAAAAATAAAAGCCGAAGGAATCGTTATAAGTCCACCAATGATAAATGCTAAAAAGAAAGAAACAACCCACAAAAACAAACCGGCTTTTAGCCCTCTTCGATACGTGTAGACAACAAAAGGCAATGGCAATGCCCAAACGGTTATCATTCCTAATAAAGGAACGTAGGTTGTAATGACTAGTAGGATAGCAAACAGCGAAGCAAGCAATGCCCCTTCTGTCAATGTCCTTGTATTTTTCATGCATACACCTCACATACAAACTAAACAAATAGTAATCCTTGATCTATTTTAGCGTACTTGTCCATAAAGTTAAAGCTCCGACTCAAACAGTCACCAAATCTTACTAAAAAGTCTTTCCCATTTTCTCTTCTTCATAAAAAAAAGTATGACAGAAACGTCTGTCATACTTTTTAAAAATTAGTTTACATCGTTAACGTAAGGCAATAAAGCGATTTGACGAGAACGCTTGATTGCGATTGTTAATTGACGTTGGTACTTCGCTGAAGTTCCAGTTACACGGCGAGGTAAAATTTTACCACGCTCAGAAATGAAACGTTTTAGAAGATCCGTATCTTTGTAATCAATTTTCGTAATTTTGTTTACAGTGAAGAAACAAACTTTACGACGCTTTGGACGACCACGACGAGCCATGTAGCAGCACTCCTTTCCAATTATTATTTATCAATCACATTATTTTTCTACAAAAAGTAGAGAGGACGTTTAGAACGGCAAATCATCATCCGAAATATCGATCGGCTTCCCGTCATTAGCAAATGGATCTTCATTAAACCCACCTGAAGAACGGTTTTGATTGTTGTTCTGCTGCCTACCAAAGTCATTTCCACTAGGGCCTGGTCCACCGCCATAGTAATCATTTCCTTGTCCTTGATTGGAATTAGAACTAGCTCCACGCGGCTCAAGGAATTGAACACTTTCTGCCATAACTTCTGTGATGAAAACACGTTTTCCCTCATTGTTGTCATAGCTACGTGTTTGGATTCGGCCATCTACACCTGCTAAACTACCTTTTTTCAAATAGTTAGCAACATTTTCTGCTTGCTTGCGCCAAATAACACAGTTAATAAAATCTGCTTCGCGCTCACCTTGTTGATTAGAAAATGGACGATTTACTGCCAATGTGAAGTTAGCTACTGCCACTCCATTTGGTGTATACCGTAGTTCTGGGTCGCGTGTTAAACGCCCAACTAGTACGACTCGGTTCAGCATTCGAACCCCTCCCACTTCATCTTTAAATTATTCTTCGTCTTTTGTAATAAGAACACGAATAACGTTATCGTTGATCTTAATAAGACGGTTGAATTCTGCAATCGCTTCTGAGTTAGCTTGTACATTTAACAATACGTAGAAACCTTCACGAAAATCGTTGATTTCATATGCTAAACGACGCTTACCCATCTCTTTAACCTGTTCAACTTCAGCACCATTTGTTGTTAAAACGTTGTTAAAACGTTCAATAACTTCTTTAGTAGCTGCTTCTTCTAGGTTTGGAGCGATGATGTACATAATTTCGTACTTACGCATTCCGGTCCACCTCCTTTTGGTCTAGCGGCTCCATATTGGAGCAAGGAGCATTAACTCAACTGTTGAGTCATTGCACTCGCATTAGTAGAGTATAACAGAATGAATTTTTAACTGCAAGTTGTTTTTAGTTGGGTGTAAAAGTTTGTCGATGGGGATGTAGATTTGGGGCGGAGATTGTTTCATTTATTATACTTTCTGACTTTAAATCCCCTCAAGTTCCTTGTTATATTTTCTACTGAGCTTTTGGAAAGTAGTTTAAGTAGGAAATACTCATAGTGAAATGAAGGAAGTCACTCGACCCCTGTGGGAAATAGAGGGAGGCCGCTGAAAAAGTGCCTAACTGCCGCAGGGGAATAACACTCCGCTTTCCGCGGGGCGCCCGGTGAGCCTCCTCGGCTATCGCCTCCGGGGTCTCACACGTGGGTCACTGGTCCCGCAGGAGTCTACGTGTCATTCCCCTGCTAGGGTTACTTTTACTTATCTTTAACTTGTTACTCTTTTTCATTAAAAGCTAACATGGGAAGAACACATAATCGACAGAAACAACAAAGTATACGAAAACAACCTTCTCTAGCTATAGAACAAGAAAACAAGGCCAAGTGCGGGCCTTGTTCAAACCTTCTTTAGCTGTTTCGATGATGGCAATGGCTTCTCTCGCCGTGCGCCCTTTGAGAAAACCACTCAAAAGGCTTAAAACCTTTACGGCGGCTTCGCTCATTGCTTCGAGAACAAGAAAACAAGGCCAAGTGCGGGCCTTGTTTTCTTGTTCTCTTATACATTAAATCTAAAGTGAACCACGTCTCCGTCCTGGACGATGTATTCTTTTCCTTCGAGGCGGACTTTTCCGCGCTCTTTTGCGACGGCCATTGTTCCTGCATCGACTAGGTCTTCGTACGATACAACTTCAGCGCGGATGAAGCCACGTTCAAAGTCAGTGTGAATAATTCCGGCTGCTTGTGGGGCTTTTGTTCCTTTACGGAATGTCCATGCTCGTACTTCTTGAACGCCTGCTGTGAAATATGTTTGAAGCCCTAATAAATCATACGCTGCACGAATTAATTGATCGAGGCCAGACTCTTTGATTCCTATTTCTTCTAGGAACATTTCCTTCTCTTCGCCTTCTAATTCTGCAATTTCGGATTCAATCTTTGCACAAACTAAAATCACTTGACTGCCTTCTGCTCCTGCAAACTCTTTTACTTGTTTCACATAATCATTATCTTCTGGTGCTAGTAGATCTTCTTCACTTACGTTTGCTACATAAAGGACCGGTTTACTTGTTAATAAATGAAGGTGTTTCACAATTTTTTGTTGTTCATCGGTAAACTCAACGCTGCGTGCTGGTTTTTCATTTTCAAACGCATCACGAAGAAGTTCAAGTACTTCTAGCTCAGCTACCGCTTCTTTGTCTTTTGCTTTTGCTAGCTTGGCTACACGCGTAATACGCTTTTCAATTGATTCCAAATCAGCCAGAATCAACTCAAGATTGATGACTTCAATGTCCCGAATTGGATTCACTCCACCTGAAACGTGGGTAATGTTGTCATCAGCAAAACAACGAACAACATGTGAGATCGCATCGACTTGACGAATGTGTGAAAGAAACTTGTTTCCTAACCCTTCTCCTTTACTCGCACCTTCCACAATTCCAGCAATATCAGTAAATTCAAATGCTGTTGGAATGGTTTTTTTCGGTTCAACGAGCTCTGTTAGTTTTTGCAAACGGTAATCTGGTACTTCTACAATCCCTACGTTTGGATCGATTGTACAGAAAGGGTAGTTTGCTGATTCTGCTCCAGCTTGTGTAATTGCATTAAATAATGTCGACTTTCCCACATTTGGCAAACCGACGATTCCAGTTGTTAAAGCCAAAATACTCACTTCCTTTTTCTATTTTCAAGGATTAACGATTTATATATATAAAATAGCATAGTTTATAACCATACCAATTATAGTGATTACACGAAAAAAAGACAAGGTAATCTAGATATGTAACCTAGATCACCTTGCTTAAGCCGAACCGTGTTCTAACACTTTTTTCATTTTTTTAGCAAAATCTTTACGAGGCAGCATAACGCTATGCTCACAGCCGAGGCATTTAATCCGAACATCCATCCCCATCCGAATAATTTTCCAACGATTTTCCCCGCAAGGATGTTGCTTTTTCATTTCCACAACATCATGGAGTGCAAACTCTTTATTGATCATACGCAAGATGCCTCCTTCTTCGTACCCTTTTATTACTCGGTATTATACACGAAAGATAGCACTTGAGTCGAGCAACTTTGCCGGTCTAAAGATTATAATGCTCGATGATTCATAATTGGATAAAGCAAAATGGATGCTAACACAAACAAGTTTAACACTCCATATAATGGGTAAAGAACGGAAATAAGAGTGGAAAAACCAAATGTCGTTAATGGTGCCATAATCGCAATTAAAAGAAGAGCAATTAACCAAGCTGGTCCTTTAACCCATGCTTTCATCCTCGAAAGCAAACCAAACACACCAGCTGCAGCAGTTGTATAGATGGCTAACCATAGCAAAGCAGACATGATTAGCATCATATAATATGGATAATGCTTTAAGATCGCAAATAATGGAATCTCGTACAACATAATATCACTTGCCACTTGAAGAAGTGATTCGTTGTATAAAAACGAAATCGACCCTAAAATAACACCACTTCCAATAGAAGCAATCCAAATTTCACCTTTGTGTTTAACTTCGTGACCAATTGCTCCAATAACCGCAATTAAAGGAAGAATGTTTAAAGCTGTGAAGGTTAAAGCCGCTGGCCAATTATGTTGAGCATTTAAATTGAATTCAATAGGAAATCCATTTAATTTTTGAAACGCTACTAAAATAGCAATTAAAAAGATAATTAATAAAGGAATAATAAATGCATTCATGGATGTCATTCCTTTTGTATCCCATAAGAATAAAACAACAACCATTGCACCTATGATTAACGTACCAAGCCAATAAGGTACATAAATCACTTCTAAAGTAGCGCCACCGCCAGCTAACATAATAACCGTTGTTGAAAACAAGTAAATAATAATCATTACATCATACATTTGTGCGATACGCTTTCCCATTAAAACCTTTAACACAGGCAAATAATGTTCAGACTGATGGTTATAGCTAATCGACATGATTACTTTAACAGAAACAATAAACAAAACCGCGAATAACAGAATTGCTAGTCCACTTTCAGCACCAAAAAATTCCCATAATTCCCTTCCTGATGCATATCCCGCCCCAATCATTGTACCTATTATAAGAAACATCCATTTTAAGCCGTTAGCCCACATGTATAACCCTCTCCTCGTCATCTACTAGGTCAATTTGAACTCTTTATGTATAGAAAGGAAAAAAGTTCCGTATACTGTTACTACTATGGCAAAGGAGGCGATGTTATGAGTACAAACCATCGTCTGTTCGGAAAAAAAAATTCACCTATGCGTATTCATATGGAAGATGAAACAGTCGTAACGCAGTTAACAGAACAACTTTATAGCATGACCGAGGCACAAAATAGACGAGATCTTGTTGTGGTATGTATCGGAACCGATCGTTCTACAGGGGACTCTTTAGGTCCCCTTATTGGGACCAAATTGGAAGAGGTTGAGTTGAGACGCTTCCATGTCTATGGCACATTAGAAAATCCTGTGCATGCTGTTAATCTTCAAGAGAGACTAGAAGAGATAGCAAAAAATCACTACCGGCCTTTCGTTTTAGCGATCGATGCTTGTCTTGGTCGCATGAATAGTGTCGGAAAAATTTCGCTTGCTGATGGACCTGTTCAACCTGGAGCAGCCGTTCAGAAAAAGTTGCCATCCATTGGTGATATTCATATGACAGGGATTGTGAATGTTGGTGGTATGATGGAGTATTTTGTTTTACAAAACACTCGACTGCATACGGTTATGAAAATGGCTCATACAATTGCCGATATTATTGTGAAGACAGATCAACTTCTCCCTGAGAAAGTGACTTCCACTTCACTGTTGCAATCACTAAGGTTAAAGCCACAGATGTTGTTACGATCTAAAAACGAAACGCCTTTGTAGAATTCTCTCTACAAAGGCGTTTTTGATTATATTTTTTTGTTTTATCGGGTTGTGTTCTTCTCATGTTCGTTTCATTGCGCAGCAGCCACTCGCTTTCCGCGGGGAGGTGGAGAGTGCCTTCCGCTCCATTTCACTATGAGAAAAACCTTTTATAAATAATAAAGAGCTGAAACAATTACAGCGACCACAATAATACTAGGTAGTAAGTTGGCTACTCGTATTTGTAGCACTCCTAAAATGTTTAATCCAATGGCTACAATCATGACTCCGCCGGTAGCGGTCATTTCAACGATAAACTGGTCCATTAACGCTGGGGGAACAAATTGATTGATTTGTGTTGCTAGTAATGCAATCCCACCTTGATAGAGGACAACAGGAATCGCAGAGAAAATAACACCGATTCCTAATGTTGATGTAAATATCAGTGCTGAGAAGCCATCAAGCATGGACTTTGTATATAAAACTGAGTGGTCTCCTCTTAATCCACTATCGAGTGCCCCTAAAATCGCCATTGCTCCAACAACGTAAATTAACGTGGCTGTTACAAATGCCTTCGCAACGGATCCATCTTTTTTCGATCCAACTTTTGTTTCAATCCAAGCTCCGACTTTATTTAACCGGTCATCTAAGTCAATCTTCTCACCAATTAACCCGCCAATGACTAAACTTCCAATAACAATTAAAAACTGCTCACTTTTCAACCCCATCCCGATACCTAATACAACAACAGCTAGAGCGATTGCTTGCATCGTTGTTGTTTTCATTTTTTCAGGAATGTTCCTCACTAGTAGACCAATGATTGCTGCAACCACAATCGCTAATCCATTTACAATTGTCCCCGTTAAAACCATTCTCTCTTCTCCTTTACATAAAGGCTTCTTTAATTTCTTTTAACGCCTTTACGAGCATATCTACTTCTTCTAATGTATTGTATGGACCAAAACTTACACGAACAAGTCCTTGTTCACTACTTTGCAACGATTCATGTGTTTTAGGAGCACAGTGCATTCCCGCACGAACAGCAATTTGATAATGTTCATCAAGAATCATCGCTACTTCTTGACTATTCACCTCTTCTACTTCAAGGGAAATAACCGCGACCCGTTTAGATAGATCGGTTGGTCCATGTAACGTAACACCTTCTATACCTGTTACTGCATTGACCAAATGCACCATAAGCTCTTGCTCATGTGAACGAATGGCGTTAATCCCCATCTCAGAAATCGCATCAATCCCCGCTGACAATCCGGCAATTCCCGGTGTATTTAATGTGCCAGCCTCATAACGATTTGGCCAACTAGACGGTTGATGAAGAAGTTCAGATTCCGTACCCGTCCCACCAACAACCAAAGGTTCTAAACCGAAGTCACTTTTACAGATTAAAACTCCAGTACCTTGAGGACCTAATAATGACTTATGACCAGCAAAAGCAAGCATATCAATCCCGTCGTTTTCCATTGATATAGGAATGGTTCCAGCAGTTTGTGATGCATCAAGCAACAGAACAATTTCATGTTGCTTTGCTATATTAGATACTTCACTTATTTCTACAATAGCGCCTGTTACATTCGAAGCATGGGAAATGGCAAACATTTTTGTTTTCTCTGTTGTAGCATTTTGAAAATGTTCTGCCAAGATAAGTCCATCTTCATTTGGTTCAAGATATGTAACCGTAATGCTCTTTTCCTTAACTAGCTTTTCTAATGGACGAATAATGGAGTTATGTTCAAACATCGTCGTAACAACATGATCTCCTTTTTGAAAAGGAAATCCAATAATCGCTTGATTTAACGCCATTGTTGCATTTTGATAAAACCAAACATGTTTCTTACTAGGTGCATCAAAAAGATTTGCTAGTTTTTTTCTTGCTTGTTCTATCACATTTTTTGCTTGTTCTGCTAGCTTATGCCCACCACGCCCAGGGTTAGCACTATATTGTGTTACCGCCTCACTCATTGCCTTTGCGACTGTTGGTGGCTTTGGATAGGATGAGGCAGCATGGTCAAAATAAATCATACGATTGTTCCTTTCTTTTCATGTAGTGCTTTATTTATTTTATCTAAAAGACTCTTTCGCAAAATGTTTGGTTGGAGAACGAACACATTGATTTCACTCAAAAAAAAGACTAACATGGTGAAAGAGCTAAACAAAAAGAAGGTAGCTCTATAAACCAATCCTCCCTACCATAATACAGAAAGACACAAATTTCCAGTCATCTGTATTAGAGAGATATGTTGGCTTTTTGAGTACCTTCATTATCCTTATAAAGCATCCTCAGAGTGGAGCAACTGAATGATTCGCTCTAGATCCTCTTCTGAAAAATAGTCAATTTCAATTTTCCCTTTTTTCTTTCCTGGTTTAATGGAAACAGCTGTTCCAAGTCGACTCCTGAGTACATCTTGTCTTTCTTGTAAAAATGGAGAAAGAGTCACTTTTTTGCGTTTCGTTTCTTTAGGAACCCGTTCATTGAGTTGATTCACCAAATCCTCTACTTCACGAACGGAAAGATGTTCTTTTATGATTTTTTCAACAAGTAATGAAAGCTTTTGCTTTTCCTTTAATCCTAGCAATGCTCTTCCATGCCCCATTGAAAGCTTCCCATCAGAGATAAACTCTTGAACCATTCTCGGTAAATTCAATAGGCGTAAATGGTTAGCAATATGTGGGCGACTCTTGCCCAAACGAACAGCTAATTTTTCTTGAGTAATGGACAAATGATCCATAAGCTTCGCATAAGCCGTTGCTTCTTCAATCGGATTCAAGTCTTCCCTCTGAAGATTTTCAATGAGGGCGAGCTCCATCATTTTTTGCTCATCAAGTTCTTTGACAATGACAGGAACTTCTTTCACTCCTGCTTTTTGGGCTGCACGAAAACGGCGTTCACCAACAACGATTTCATAGCCCTTAATGCTTTTTCTTGCAACAATCGGTTGGAGAATTCCATGTTCAGCAATCGAATCAGCTAGTTCTGAAATAGCTTCTTCTGTGAATGTTTTTCGAGGTTGATATGGATTGGCGCGCAATTGTGAAATGGCAATTTGCTCAATTTTTTCTTGGATGTCATCATTTTGTTCAGGAAAAAATGCTTGTAATCCTTTACCTAACCCTTTCGCCACTAGTCACCACTTCCTTTGCTAAATCTACATACACTTCGGCTCCACGCGACTTTGCATCATACGTTATAATGGGTTGCCCATGACTTGGCGCTTCACCAAGACGAACATTTCTAGGAATAATCGTATCAAAAACCTTTTCTCGAAAGTATTTTTTTACTTCTTCAATCACTTGAATTCCAAGGTTCGTACGAGCATCCAACATCGTAAGCAATACTCCTTCAATTTCAAGGTTAGTGTTTAAGTGTTTTTGCACAAGACGAACGGTATTCAACAGTTGGCTTAACCCTTCAAGCGCGTAATATTCACATTGAACCGGTATTAGGACCGAATCAGATGCAGTCAATGCATTAATAGTCAATAAGCCAAGAGAAGGCGGACAGTCAATGAAGATATAATCGTAGTTATCTGAAACTGTTGATAGAGCTCGCTTTAAGCGAACTTCACGGGAAATAGTTGGAACGAGTTCAATCTCAGCACCGGATAATTGAATAGTAGAAGGTAGCACATCTAAGCGTTCTACAGAGGTCGAACGAATCACATCAATTGCTTCCACATCTTCAACTAAAATGTCATACACACATTCATCGACATCCCCCTTTTCAACTCCAACGCCACTAGTAGCGTTTCCTTGCGGGTCTATATCAACGAGCAAAACTTTCTTACCTATATAAGCTAAACAAGCACTTAAATTGACAGCCGTCGTTGTTTTGCCGACGCCACCTTTTTGATTTGCTACAGCAATGATTTTGGCCACGCTGTCACCTACTTTCCATCCTTAACTCGAACTCTTTTATTTTAACACAAGTTACATTAATAGTTTTTATAAAAATACTGAAAAAAATCTATGAAAATTAGGGTACTAAAAAAGGAAGTTACCTTTTTTAGTACCCTATAAACATTACTTTTTCGGAATTCGAATCGTAAATTGATAAAATTCATCATGCTCTTCTTCATTTGTGTCCACATGAAGACCACTTTTAGCAACCATATCTAAAGATTGACGAATCGTATTCATAGCAATACGCATATCTTTGGAATACGCCTTCCGTGTTGGCTTCTTTTTCGTAGGATTGCTTCCTTCAAGAATCGTTTTCACACGTTCCTCTGTTTGCTTTACATTAAGCTGCTTTTCTAGTATTTCATCTAGTAGCTTAACTTGCCATTCTTCCTTTTTCAATGACAGCAATGCACGCGCGTGCCGTTCTGATATTTGACGTTCTAGTATAGCCGTTTGAACATCCTCAGGTAAATTTAATAAACGCAGTTTGTTCGCAACAGTCGACTGGCCTTTGCCAAGTCGTTGCGCTAAACTTTCTTGTGTTAAGCCATGCAATTCAATCAGCTTAGCATAAGCAATTGCTTCTTCAATTGCCGTTAACCCTTCTCTTTGAAGATTTTCAATTAAGGCAACTGATGCCGTCTGAGAGTCATTAAACTCTTTTACAAGCGCAGGAATCTTCTCCCACCCTAATTTCGTAACTGCACGCCATCTTCGCTCTCCTGCAATGATTTCAAACTTTCCGTCCCGTTCTCTCACAACAATTGGTTGAATGACCCCATGTGTTCGAATCGTTTGAGCCAACTCGGCAATTCGTTCTTCATCAAAAACGGTCCGTGGCTGAAAACGATTTGGAACTATATCTGAAATAGGTATTTCCCTAACCTCTTCATTGCTGACTTCTTCTAACACTTCTTCGTTTCCACTAACTTCAACCTCTGCCTGCTTGTCACTAAAGCCAAAAAGGCGTGAAAACGGTTGCTTCATCGCCTAACACCACCTTCTGATAGTAACCGTCTATTTTTAATTCGACATCTATTGCTTTAGTCCTTCTTTTAACCTTATCTCATTTATATCCCGGAGTCTAAACAGCGTCAAGTGAATTTTCTATTCAAAAGTTAGTAAACTATGAAACTAGTACAATTTCTTGATTATTGCCAGGGAAAAGAGTGACCCTCACTAAGCAATAAGTTGCTCTCAAAGAAAGTCACTTCTAATCGTTTTGTTCCACGTGAAACAATATTTACAAAGGTAATTTATTCGGAGTCCCTGGCTTTCTTGGATATTTTTTCGGCGTTGTTTTCACTTTTTTAATCTGAATAATGTGACGTTCGCTTTCTTCAATGGGCAGTGTGAAGGCATCATCTGATATCACCTTGCCGCCTAAAAGGGTAATTGCTTTTTTTGCATCCGTTAACTCTTCACTTGCTCCTGCACCCTTTAATGCAACAAAGTCACCTGTTTCTTTCACTAAAGGCAAACAAAGTTCTGTCAAAACAGATAGCCTCGCTACAGCACGTGCCGTTACAATATCATATTTTTCTCGATGGTCCGGATTTTGACCAAACGTCTCTGCGCGATCATGATGGAACTGCACATTCTCTAAACCGAGTTCACTCGCTAAATGCTCCAAAAAACCAATTCTCTTTTTAAGTGAATCAACAATGCTAACTTGAATGTCCGGAAACATGATTTTAATCGGAAGGCTTGGAAACCCAGCTCCCGCACCAACATCAATCACTTTCTTACCAGCTTTAAAGTCATAGTAAAAGCCCGCAGAAATGGAATCATAAAAATGTTTTAAATAAACATCATCTTCTCCTGTTATAGCTGTTAAGTTCATTTTTTCATTCCACTCAACTAACAATTGAAAATAACGTTCAAATTGCTTCTCTTGTTTTTCCGAAAGTTGCATTCCTTTTTCTTGCAACAATGATGCGAATAATTGTTTACTCATCACGACTCTCCATTTTCACTTATTGGGTTTTTGCTAACCTTCCTTGTTCAAGGTATACAAGGAGAATGGAAATATCAGCTGGATTCACACCCGATACCCTTGAAGCCTGACCAACTGAGAGCGGACGAACTTGAGCTAATTTCTGTCTAGCTTCCATAGCCAATCCGTTAATAGCTGAATAATCGAGATCCTCCGGGATTTTCTTATTCTCCATTTTCTTCGAACGATCCACTTGCTGAAGTTGTTTTCCGATGTACCCCTCATACTTCACTTGAATTTCAACTTGTTCCGACACATCTTCAGATAGAGGCTCAGAAGGTGGTTCGATTACTTTTGCTACGTCTTCATACGTTAACTCTGGTCGTTTCAAAAGCATCGTTGCACGAGTTGCCTCCTGCATCGGAGCTGAACCTGCTTGCTCTAATACGTTATTGAGCTCTTCTGACGGCTTAACAATAATTCCTTCTAGACGTTTCTTTTCAACTTCTATTTGTTCTTTCTTTCTTAAGAATCGTTCATAACGTTCTTGCGGAATAAGACCTATTTCATGTCCTTTTTCCGTTAAACGTAAGTCTGCATTGTCATGACGCAAGAGCAAACGATACTCTGCACGAGAAGTAAGCAAGCGATATGGCTCGTTTGTTCCTTTTGTGACAAGATCATCAATTAACACACCAATATAAGCTTCTGAGCGATCTAAAATGATCCCTTCTTCTCCTTGCGCTTTTCGTGCAGCATTAATCCCAGCCATAATGCCTTGCCCTGCAGCCTCTTCATAACCTGATGTTCCATTGATTTGACCTGCAGTAAATAAGCCTGGCACCTTCTTTGTTTCAAGTGTAGGCCATAATTGTGTTGGAACCATGGCGTCATACTCGATTGCATATCCCGGACGCATCATCCGAACGTTCTGCAAACCAGGGACCGTCTTTAGCATTTCTAGCTGCACATCTTCCGGTAAACTTGTTGATAATCCCTGCACATATACTTCCGATGTATTTCTTCCTTCTGGTTCAAGGAAAATTTGATGTCTAGGTTTGTCGTTGAAACGGACAATTTTATCTTCAATTGATGGACAGTAACGTGGTCCAGTACCTTCAATCATTCCAGAGTACATAGGGGAGCGATTTAAATTGTCATTAATAATTTGATGCGTTTGCTCACTCGTATACGTTAGCCAACAAGGCAATTGATCGGTAATGTACTTTGTCGTTTCATAGGAAAAAGCACGCGGTTTATCATCACCTGGCTGTATTTCTGTTTGATCATAATCAATTGTACTGCCGTTAACACGTGGTGGCGTTCCTGTTTTAAAACGAACCATTTCAAAGCCTAGTTCTTTTAAGTGGTAAGAAAGCTGCACAGATGGCTGCATGTTATTCGGCCCACTCTCATAGCTTAAATCGCCTATAATAATCTTCCCTCTTAAATACGTACCAGTTGTAATGACTACAGCTTTTGCTCGATACTCTGCACCTGTATTTGTCACAACACCTTTACATATACCTTCTTCAACAATTAACCGTTCAACCATCCCTTGTCGCAGCAGTAAGTTTTCATTTTCTTCAATGGTTTTTTTCATTTCATGTTGATAAAGGTATTTATCAGCCTGAGCTCGCAATGCCCGTACCGCAGGGCCCTTTCCGGTATTAAGCATCCGCATTTGGATGTGAGTTTTATCAATATTTCGGCCCATCTCTCCACCTAACGCGTCAATTTCACGGACAACAATTCCTTTTGCTGGCCCTCCGACAGATGGATTACACGGCATATACGCGACTGCATCTAAATTTAACGTTAACATTAACGTCTTTGCTCCCATTCTTGCTGACGCCAAGCCTGCTTCTACCCCTGCATGACCTGCCCCAACAACAATGACATCAAAATCTCCACCTTGATAATTCATATCTTTAACCTCCTTATGAGTAATGCCTTCTTAAAGACATCTGTTTTACATACTGTTTAACATAGGAAAAGGAAGGTCGCCTTTTTCTGCGCAAGAATTCAAACCCTTTGCAGTGGCTCCTCTCACCGTTCACCTTTTAAGAAGATCACTTAAAAAGGCTCTTATCACTTCCCTAAACAGAACTGAGAGAACAACTGGTCAATTAGGCTTTCCTGTACGCTGTCTCCAATAATCTCACCTAGCAATTCCCACGTTCTAGTTACATCAATTTGCACTAGGTCTATCGGGACACCTATTTCAATTGATGCAACAGCATCTTCAATGGTTGCTTTCGCTTGTTCTAATAAGGCAATATGGCGTGTATTGGATACATACGTGACATCATCACCTTCAATTTCACCTTCAAAAAATAAGTTGGCGATTGCTTGTTCAAGCTGGTCAACACCCTCATCACGAAGAAGAGAGGTTGTAACCATTGGCCGCGCTGCCGCCAATTGCTGCACTTTTTTCAAATCGATTTTCTGCTCAACATCTGTTTTATTCACAATGACAATCACATTCATTTTTTCTACAGCTTTAAAGAGCGCTTCGTCTTCTGGTGATAGTTCCTCTCCATAGTTTAACACTAATAGAATAAGATCTGCTTTTTTTAGCACTTCTCTTGAGCGTTCAACCCCAATCCGTTCAACGATATCCTCTGTCTCACGAATACCAGCTGTATCGACTAATCGGAGTGGAACACCCTTAACATTCACGTATTCTTCAATAATATCTCTTGTTGTTCCTGCGACATCTGTAACAATCGCCTTGTTCTCATGTACAAGGCTATTTAATAAGGATGATTTTCCAACATTCGGTCGTCCAATGATGACAGTTGAAAGACCTTCACGCAAAATCTTACCTTGTTTTGCCGTTCCTAATAACTTCTCTATTTCCTTTATAACAAATGATGCTTTTTCCTCAAGCATTTGATGTGTCATTGTTTCTGCATCGTATTCAGGGTAATCAATATTCACCTCAACATGAGCAACTGTTTCTAGTAACGCTTGGCGAAGAACCGCAATTTTTTTAGATAAACGACCATCTACTTGTTTCAATGCAACATTCATTGCACGGTCAGTCTTTGCACGAATTAAATCCATGACCCCTTCAGCTTGAGATAAATCAATTCTTCCATTTAGGAAGGCTCGTTTTGTAAACTCCCCAGGTTCGGCAAGTCTTGCGCCATGACGCAATGCTAATTGCAACACTCGGTTAACCGAAAGCAAGCCTCCATGACAATTAATTTCCACAACATCTTCCCGTGTAAATGTTCTTGGCGCCCGCATAACAGACACCATTGCTTCTTCTACCCGTTCATTGCTTGTAGTATCTACAATATGTCCGTACACAATTGTATGAGATGGGACCTCTTCTAAAGAGTTTTTCCCACTATATAGTTGATCAGCAATCCGAATCGCATCATCGCCACTTAAACGAACAATCCCAATCGCCCCTTCTCCAAGGGCTGTTGATATCGCTGCAATTGTATCAAATTCCATTAATTTCACCTCTCCACGATCTCAGATCAAAAATAGTATTATTAGTATCGTCTTTCTTTCTTGTTCATATAGCTTTAAAAGTGATTCTTTTCATTGAAACGGTAAAAGCCGCCCCGTAATCTATAGAAAAATCCTCTACCATTAAGATAGAGGATTCATTTCTACTTAGAAGGCATGATGACGATATGTCGATTTGCCCCTTTTCCTTCTGACTCAGTCCGAACACCTTCAACTGACTTTAGTGTCTCATGAATGATCTTTCGCTCTAGGGCATTCATTGCTTCAAGTGGCATTGATTGTCCTGATTGTTTTGCTCTTTTTGCAACTTTCATTGCTAATTGCTCTAACGTTTGCTTTCTACGTTCGCGATAGTTTTCAATATCGAGTTCAATTCTCGTATAAGACTGTTCCCCACGATTGCAAACAAGGTTTGTCAAATACTCAAGAGCTTCTAACGTTTGGCCTCTTTTTCCGATCAAGCGGCCTGAATCACTTGAACTAGAAAGGTCAAACAAGATTCGGTTACGGGAATCTGTTTTTTCAATAGTTGTTTCTTGCCCCATCAATCGAACAGTTTCCTTCAAGAAGTTTTGCGCTAATTCAACCGGATCAGGTAGAACGTGGGCTTCAATTTTTGCAGGCTTCGAACCTATAATACCTAAAAAACCTTTTTGAGGCTCCTCTATAATACGGTATGAAAGCTTCTCTCTCGTTGTCTGCAACTCATTCACTGCATTGGCAATGGCCTCATCAACTGTTTTCCCTAACACGGTTATAGGCGTCACTTCTTTTTACCTCCCTTTTTTGCCTTTGTTGGTTGTTTTTTTTCTTCTGATTTTCCATCAGCTGCTTTCCCAACATTCGGCCCAGTAATAAAGTAAGTTTGAGCAATCATAAAGATATTCCCTACTACCCAATAAAGCGTTAATGCCGTTGGGAAGAAGATCGCAAAAACAAAAATCATAATTGGCATTACGTACAATAAAATTCTCATTTGAGGATTGTCTTGTACCATCATCATCTTTTGTTGGATGAATGTTGTAATACCAGCTACAATCGGAAGAATAAAAAATGGATCAGGTGTTCCTAACTCGAACCACAAAAATGGTTGGTTTCCAATTTCACCTGTACGCATAATGGCATGATAAAATGCAAGCAAGATTGGCATCTGAATAAACAAAGGTAAACACCCTGCTAATGGGTTTACACCATGCTCTTGAAACATTGCCATCATTTCTTGTTGAAGCTTTTGTTGTGTTTTTTGATCTTTTGCACTATATTTCTCACGAAGCTTTTGCATTTCTGGTTGAATGGCTTGCATTGCTTTTGCACTCTTAGTTTGTTTAATCATTAACGGCAAAATAAGAATACGTAAAAGAATCGTAACAACTATAATAGAAAGTCCATAACTATCATTAAGGATATCTGCAAAGTAAATGATCAACCATGATAAAGGATAAACTAAATAAGAATCCCAAAAACCAGTACTATCTTTCGTGATGGGTTCCTCAATGTTAAAACATCCTGTCATTAAAACAAGAAGCCCTACCATCATGGCTACGAAGCCAAATTTTTTTAGCACGTATTTTCCTCCTTGTCCCTCATACCTTCATATCTATATAAAAAGCCCAATCATGCATATAAGATTCTTTTCACTACTTCTATGTTTGTCTCATTTTTTTGAGTACACGAGCTTTTCTCATAACATGCAACAAACTTTGCTCTACTTCAGAAAAGGTCATCTCAGCTGCTGGCTTTCTTGCAATCACGACGTAATCAGCATGTCGTTCAATCATATCTGCCTTTAACCGGAATACTTCACGAATATATCGTTTTACTTGATTTCGTGTAACCGCATTCCCTACTCGCTTACTTACAGATAATCCGAGTCTGAAAAAAGGTTGTCCTTCTTTCGGCAATTTATATAGAACAAACTGCCGATTTGCAACGGATTGTCCGTTCTTAAAAACGTTTGAAAACTCTTCATTTGTTTTAATCCGTTGCTCTTTTTTCAATCTATACACTCCTCAACCATAAAAGAACTGTTAAAATGATCAATTTACACTAAATAAGAAAGAAGAAAAAGACCACTGACATTCAGTGGCCTATGCAGATAATACTTTTCTTCCTTTACGACGACGACGAGCTAATACTTTACGGCCATTTTTTGTGCTCATACGTGCACGGAAACCGTGTACCTTTTTACGCTTACGGTTATTCGGTTGGAATGTTGGTTTTCCCATTTATAACACCTCCCTGAGGATTGACTATATCTTAAAGACATTCTTGTAAATTATAAGGAACTGCAACCCTGTTTGTCAAGAGCAGAAAGAAAAGGGAACGATCTTCTTCTATTTCTTGTCCGAATAGAATAGGCCGAGTTTGGTGTTATTCTCACGGATAACTAGGTTGTAATTAATAGTTAGTGTTCTTTCCATGTTCGTTTCATTGCACTGCAGCCACTCGCTTATCGCTGGGAGATGGCGAGCCGCCTCGGCTACGCCTGTAGGATCTCGTTCCTACCTATATTTGCCGCAGGAGTCGAATGACTTCCACTTCATTTTACTGAGAAGATAAATGTTTTTTTAAGCAACAATTTTTAGGTCAGTATGATGGGTTGCGTTTTTTTCCATGTTCGTTCCATTGCGCTGCAACCACTCGCTTTCCGCGGGGAGGAGGCTCACCGGGCACCCGCGGAAAGCGGAGTGTCATTCCCCTGCGGCAGTTCGACACTATGTTAGTAACCTCCCTCTTTTTTTCATTTGTTCTATTTGCAACATCGCAAACATATATAGAAATGATTAATCTTTTTCATCCTTTCAAAAACATCCCCTATGTACAACTCTAACTAATTTCCCGTGTGGATAACTATAAACAGACATTTTTCGACTTGTTCATAACTTTATCGACAAGTTACACACATATCTTGTGCTGTGGATAAAAACTAAACACAAGATACTGTGTTGTGTGGATAAATACAACAAACCATTGCGGTTAACAAGTTTTTTTGCTATGATTGAATTGTTTTCACTCGTGGAAAACTTATTTTCACTTTATTTTGTCCACAACCTGTGGGTAACATTGTGGACATTTTTATTTTCCTGTGTGTTTACTTGTCCACAAACTGTTTAAAAGCAGCGTTTTGACGTTTTTCTACTATATTATAATTTTTACACAGATATGTGTGAATGTATATTTATTCGACTTCATCCACCAACTTGTACAAAGGTTCGACAAGTTGGTGGTCGTTCGTTCGTTATTAAGAAAAAAAGGAGGGAGAACGTTTGGAGAATATTCATGACTTATGGGAACAAGCTCTTGCCGAAATCGAAAAAAAGGTCAGTAAGCCTAGTTTCGAAACGTGGTTAAAAGCAACAAAAGCCAATGATATTCAAAATGACATGATTGTCATTACGGCACCAAATGAATTTGCTCGTGACTGGCTTGAAGATCATTATGCAGACTTAACATCGGACACGATTGAACAAATAACGGGCACACGCTTAAAACCTAAATTTGTTATTCCTCAACATGAAATGGAAGAAGAGTTTATACCTGAGCCCATCCCGAAAAAACAAACAAAGCAAGACAATAACCAAACTGCATCTAAAACGATGTTAAATGATAAATATATGTTTGACACATTTGTCATCGGTTCAGGAAATCGTTTTGCTCATGCTGCTTCTCTCGCCGTAGCGGAAGCACCAGCAAAAGCTTATAACCCACTATTTATTTATGGTGGTGTTGGTCTTGGGAAAACCCATTTAATGCATGCCATTGGTCATTACGTAATGGATCACAATCCAAATGCAAAAGTGGTTTATTTGTCTTCGGAAAAGTTCACGAATGAATTCATTAATTCAATACGTGACAACAAAGCAGTCAATTTTAGAAATAAATATCGAAACGTGGATGTTCTCCTTATAGATGATATTCAGTTTTTAGCTGGAAAAGAACAAACTCAAGAGGAATTTTTCCATACATTTAATGCGTTACATGAGGAATCAAAGCAAATTGTTATATCTAGTGATCGGCCTCCTAAGGAGATTCCTACACTTGAAGATCGTTTGCGTTCGAGATTTGAGTGGGGATTAATAACGGACATCACGCCTCCTGACTTAGAAACGAGAATTGCCATATTACGTAAGAAAGCTAAAGCTGAGAACCTCGATATTCCAAATGAGGTTATGCTATATATTGCGAATCAAATCGATACAAATATACGTGAATTAGAGGGAGCACTTATTCGTGTTGTTGCCTATTCCTCGCTTATAAATCAAGATATGAATGCTGATTTAGCAGCGGAAGCACTAAAAGATATTATTCCTAATTCAAAGCCGAAAATATTGACGATTGTTGATATTCAAAAGTTAGTAGGGGAACATTATCATGTGAAACTAGAAGATTTTAAAGCGAAAAAACGCACGAAATCTGTTGCTTTCCCAAGGCAAATCGCAATGTATTTATCAAGAGAATTAACAGATGCATCATTGCCGAAAATAGGAAGTGAGTTCGGGGGAAGAGATCACACTACCGTCATTCACGCTCACGAGAAAATTTCGACTTTGCTTGCAACAGATCAAGAGTTACAAGAGAAGATCCAAGAACTGACGGATTTATTAAGATCGTAATGAGAGTAAGTATACTTGTGCAAACTGTGAATAAAAGAAACCAGTCTATTAACACGTTATTAACATGTGGATAGACTGGTATTTTACTTCGTAAGAGAGTTATCCACAAATTCACAGGCCCTATTACTATTATTACTATATTTTTAAAAACATAAATATATTAATTAAGGAGTTTTAATATGCGTTTTTCTGTTAATCGTGACCGTTTTGTTCATGATGTTCAAAATGTAGCGAAAGCTGTGTCTTCAAGAACAACAATTCCTATTTTAACTGGTATTAAAATTGTAGCTAACCATGAAGGATTGACTCTTACCGGAAGCGACTCTGATGTATCTATTGAAGTTTTCATCCCAAAAGAAGAAGACGATAAAGAAATAGTTGAAATTCAAGAAAAAGGCAGCATTGTTTTACAAGCACGTTTTTTTGCTGAAATTGTAAAAAAGCTACCTGGTGATGAAATTGAGCTTATTGTTCAAGATCAATTCGCTACAACGATTCGATCAGGATCCTCTGTTTTTAACCTAAATGGTTTGGATCCTGAAGAGTATCCTCGTTTGCCACAACTAGAAGAAGATTTATTGTTTCGCTTGCCTCAAGACATGTTAAAAAACATGATACGTCAAACTGTGTTTGCTGTGTCCACTCAGGAAACACGTCCGGTGTTGACAGGTGTAAACTTAGAGACTGAAGAAGGTGAGTTAATCTGTACTGCAACAGATAGCCATCGTCTGGCAATGAGAAAAGCAACTATTGAGAAAAATGACGAAGCCCTTTCATTTTCTAATGTTGTCATTCCAGGAAAGAGTTTGAATGAGTTAAGCAAAATTGTGGATGACTCAAATGAGCTGATGGATGTCGTTGTTACTGAAAACCAAATTTTGTTCAAATTGAAAAATTTATTATTTTTCTCAAGGCTGCTTGAAGGGAAATATCCTGTTACAAAAAGCATGATTCCAACTCAGTCCAAAACATCTTTAAAATTAAAAACAAAGCCTTTCTTGCAAACGTTGGAGCGTGCTCTTCTTTTATCTAGAGAAGGAAAAAACAATGTTATTAATTTAAAGACATTAGATAGCGGGAATATCGAAATCACCTCTGTTTCTCCAGAAGTAGGAAAAGTAACAGAAAACATTGAAACTACAATGCAAGGTGAGGAAATGCGGATTTCATTTAATGGAAAAAATGTCATTGATGCTCTTAAAGTCATTGATAGTGATGAAGTAAACATTTCTTTTACGGGTGCAATGAGTCCATTTGTTATTCGTCCGATTGAACATGATCACTATTTACACTTGTTTTCACCTGTTCGAACATATTAATTTTCGTGAGGGATTGGCAAAAAACTCGCACGTTTAGTACAATATAATAAGATAAATCGAATGAACGCTAAAAAGACAGCAACTCACGTATGAATTGCTGTCTTCACTTTGCTACATGACTAAGGAACGAACATAAATAAGAAAGAGTGATAAAACGTGAATTCAATCGTCATTTCAACAGCTTACATAACTTTAGGACAAATGCTAAAAGAGGCAGGAATCATTGATACTGGTGGTATGGCTAAATGGTACCTATCTGAACATATTGTTTATGTAAACGATCAAGAAGAAAATCGTCGCGGAAAAAAATTAGTTCCGGGTGATACGATAACTCTAGAAGACGGTACAAAATTTGAAATTGTCGTATAGGGGGAAGCCCTTTTGTATTTGAAAAAGTTAAATGTTAGACAATACCGTAACTATAAAAAAGTAGAGTTAGCGTTTCATAAACAAGTTAATATCTTTTTGGGTGAGAATGCACAAGGAAAGACGAATATACTAGAGGCTATATTTGTGTTAGCTCTTGCAAAATCTCATCGGACATCAAAAGATAAAGAGTTAATTGGTTGGGGAGAGGAATTTGCCAGGATTCAGGGGGAAGTTGCTAGAAAAACAAGTCCACTTGATATCGAACTTATTCTTTCTGTTAAAGGAAAGAAAGGAAAAATTAATGGACTTGAACAAAAGAAACTTAGTGAATACGTTGGTGCAGCAAACGTCGTCATGTTTGCCCCAGAAGACTTAAACCTTGTCAAAGGAAGCCCTCAGGTAAGAAGGAGATTTTTAGACATGGAATTAGGACAAATCAGTCGTGTTTACTTACATCATTTAGCTACGTACCAAAAAGTTCTGAAACAACGGAATCACCTCTTAAAAACCTTACAATTTGGCAAGGGTTCTAAAGAAATGTTAGATATCTTAACAGATCAAATGATTGTGTTAGCTGCAGAAGTGACGATTCGAAGATATGGATTTATTAAACGGCTTCAAAAGTGGGCGGAACAAATCCATCATGATGTGAGCAGAGGAAAAGAGAAACTCGAGATTTGTTATCTCTCAGCTGTAGACGTATCAGATGAGATAGATTTGTCGAAAATAAAAGAAGCATTCTATCAAGTTTACAAGGAAGTTAAAGAACGGGAAATTCAAAGAGGAATCACATTGTTTGGTCCACACCGAGATGATCTTGGTTTTTTAATCAATGAAAAGGATGTTCAAACATATGGTTCTCAAGGACAGCAAAGAACAACAGCACTTGCCCTTAAATTAGCCGAAATAGAATTAATTTATGCAGAAATCGGAGAATACCCTATTCTTCTTTTGGATGATGTTCTTTCTGAGCTAGATGACTACAGGCAATCCCATCTTCTCCAAACGATTCAAGGTCGTGTACAAACGTTTGTCACAACGACAAATGTAAGTGGGATCGACGAACAAACATTAAATCAATCAACTATTTTTTATGTTTCAGAAGGAACGATATCACAGGAAATGGAGCGGTGACGATGTTTATTCATTTAGGTGGAGATATCATTATTAGAGCAAAAGATATTATTGCCATTATTAATAGCGATTCGCATGAACAGTCATCTATTACTAGTACGTATCTCAAAGAAGAAGAGAAAAAGAAGAAGAAAGTTGTCATTTCCTCAGATTACACAAAATCAATTGTTTTGACAGATGATGAAATTTACTATTCTCCCGTATCTTCACTAACCTTAAACCGTCGAGCGCAAGGTAAGTCATTAACGGACCTTCACTATGGTTTAGAAGAAGAGGATGAAGAGTGACATAGATTTTCATTGATTGCAATGGTAAAATAGAGTGTTCGGGTACGAAAAAAGGCAATTGTATTTTCTAATCTAGAGAAGCAGTTGTTGAGATCTTGAAGAATGAAGGTGAACGAAGTGACGAATGAACAACATTCTACACAACAGTCGTACGATGAAAGTCAAATTCAAGTGTTAGAAGGGTTAGAGGCCGTTCGTAAACGACCAGGAATGTATATTGGTTCAACAAGTGGACGTGGATTACACCATCTTGTATGGGAAATTGTTGATAATAGTATTGATGAAGCGATGGCAGGTTATTGTGACACGATTAAAGTGACCATCGAGGTCGACAATAGCATTACCGTAGAAGACAATGGACGTGGTATTCCGGTAGGGATTCATGAAAAAATGGGACGTCCTGCTGTTGAAGTTATTATGACAGTTCTTCACGCCGGAGGAAAATTTGGTGGTGGAGGTTACAAAGTATCAGGTGGATTGCACGGGGTTGGTGCATCCGTAGTAAATGCCCTTTCAACCGTATTGGAAGTAAATGTTCATCGTGAAGGAAAAATTCATTATCAAAAATTCCAAAAAGGTGTTCCCGCAGCAGACTTAGAAGTCGTTGGAGAAACAGAAAAAAGAGGAACGGTCATTCACTTTAAACCAGACGAGGAAATTTTTCAGGAAACAACGGTTTATGAATTTGATATATTAGCAACGCGTTTGCGAGAGCTGGCGTTTTTAAATAAAGGTTTAACAATTGCGATTGAAGATAAACGAGAAGATGGAAAAGAAGCGACGTATCACTATGAAGGTGGGATTGCTTCATTCGTTGAACATTTGAATCGATCAAAAGAGGTACTGCATGAAGAACCGATTCACATTGAAAGTGAAAAGGAAGGTTTAACTGTTGAAGTAGCAGTCCAGTACAATGATAGCTATACAAGCAATATTTACTCTTTTGCTAACAACATCAATACTCATGAAGGTGGAACACATGAGTCTGGCTTTAAAACAGGGTTAACTCGTGTTATTAATGATTATGCGAGAAAAAATAACCTCTTTAAAGAGTCAGACCCTAACTTAACGGGTGACGATGTTCGTGAAGGATTAACCGCTATTATTTCGGTGAAAATCCCTGATCCTCAATTTGAAGGGCAGACAAAAACAAAGCTAGGAAACAGTGAAGCGCGTACGATAACTGATTCGCTTTTTAGTGAACACTTTTCCCGTTTCTTAATTGAACATCCTCAAGTAGCTCGAAAAATAGTAGAAAAAGGTTTAATGGCATCAAGAGCAAGAGAAGCTGCTAAAAAAGCCCGTGAGTTAACAAGAAGAAAGAGTGCACTTGAAGTGAGTTCCTTGCCAGGAAAACTTGCAGATTGCTCATCGAAAGATGCTTCGATTAGTGAAATTTACATCGTTGAGGGTGATTCGGCTGGTGGTTCAGCTAAACAAGGACGAGACCGTCATTTCCAAGCGATTTTGCCATTACGAGGGAAAATTATTAACGTAGAAAAAGCTAGATTAGATAAAATTTTAGCTAATAATGAGATTCGTGCGATGATCACCGCTTTTGGTACAGGGATTGGTGATGATTTTGATATTGAAAAAGCACGCTATCATAAAATCATTATTATGACAGACGCCGACGTTGATGGTGCCCATATTCGTACATTAATTTTGACATTCTTCTATCGTTATATGCGTCCATTAATTGAAAATGGATATGTCTATATTGCACAACCACCACTATATAAACTTAGTCAAGGGAAAGAAGTTAACTATGTTTATACAGATAAAGAGTTAGAAGAAGCATTAAAAGAAATTCCAAACAAAGACAAGCTTGGCATTCAGCGTTACAAAGGTCTTGGAGAAATGAATCCGACTCAACTATGGGAAACAACAATGGACCCTGAACATCGTACGGTTCTTCAAGTTACATTAGAAGACGCAATGAAGGCGGATGAAATATTTGAAATTCTCATGGGTGACCGTGTAGAACCGCGCCGTGATTTTATTCAAGAAAACGCGCAATACGTGCAAAATCTTGATATATAGGCTTGAAGATGGAGGTTTATAATTAATGGCTGAGCATGAGCAATCAAGAGTAAAAGAAAGAAATATAAGTCAGGAAATGAAATCGTCGTTTATGGACTATGCGATGAGTGTCATTGTAAGCCGCGCTCTGCCTGACGTTCGTGATGGATTAAAGCCGGTTCATCGTCGTATTTTATATGCGATGAATGAATTAGGAATGACGTCAGATAAAGCGTACAAAAAGTCGGCACGTATCGTTGGTGAAGTAATTGGTAAGTATCACCCTCATGGTGATTCAGCTGTTTATGAGACGATGGTACGGATGGCGCAAGATTTTAGTTTCCGTTACATGTTAGTAGATGGTCATGGTAACTTCGGTTCCGTAGATGGTGACTCGGCAGCAGCGATGCGTTATACCGAAGCAAAAATGTCTAAAATATCAATGGAGCTTGTTCGTGATATTAATAAAGATACAATTGATTACCAAGATAACTATGATGGTAGTGAACGTGAGCCAATCGTACTACCGGCAAGATTTCCGAATCTACTAGTAAATGGTGCATCAGGTATTGCTGTTGGAATGGCGACAAACATTCCACCACATCAATTAGGGGAAGTCATTGATGGAGTCTTAGCTCTCTCGAAAGATCGTGACATGAGCATTCCTGAGTTAATGGAATATATTCCTGGACCAGACTTTCCAACAGGTGCCGAAATTTTAGGACGTTCAGGAATTCGAAAGGCATATCAAACTGGAAGAGGATCTATTACTTTACGTGCTAAATCGAATATTGAGGAGCATAACGGCAAACCTCGTATTATTTTTACTGAAATTCCATATCAGGTAAACAAGGCTAGATTAATTGAAAAAATTGCTGAACTTGTTCGTGATAAAAAAATCGATGGCATTACCGATTTACGAGACGAATCTGATCGAAATGGAATGAGGATTGTCATTGAATTAAGGCGCGACGCCAATGCAAATGTTTTACTAAACAATTTGTATAAACAAACGGCTCTTCAGTCTAGTTTCGGGATTAACTTATTAGCGCTTGTTGGTGGCCAGCCTAAAGTATTAAATCTAAAAGAGTGTTTAGAACACTACCTAGATCATCAAATCGAAGTTATCCGACGCCGTACGGCCTTTGAGTTGCGAAAAGCGGAAGCCCGTGCTCATATTTTAGAAGGGTTACGTGTCGCGCTGGATCATCTTGATGAAGTTATTAACCTGATTCGTGCTTCTCAAACAACAGAAATTGCTCGAAATGGACTAATGGAGCGTTTTGAACTTAGTTATGAACAAGCACAAGCGATTTTGGACATGCGTTTACAACGTCTGACAGGTTTAGAACGCGACAAGATTGAAGGAGAGTACCAAGATCTAGTTGCTAGGATTGCTGAATTGAAGGCTATTTTAGCAGATGAAGAAAAGGTACTCGAAATTATTCGTGATGAGTTAACGGAAGTAAAAGATAAATTTAATGATGAACGTCGTACGGTTATTTCAATGAGTGAAGAACATCTAGAAGATGAAGATTTAATTCCTCGTACGAATATTGCTATTACGATTTCACATAATGGCTATATTAAACGTTTGCCTATTTCCACGTACCGAAATCAACGTCGTGGTGGAAAAGGGATTCAAGCAATGGGGACAAATGACAATGATTTTGTTCAACATTTATTTACAACAAGTTCTCACCATACGATTCTTTTCTTTACGAACAAAGGAAAAGTGTATCGCTTAAAAGGTTATGAAATTCCGGAGCTAGGTAGAACAGCAAAAGGAATTCCAATTATCAACCTCTTGCAAATTGAGCAAGGTGAATACATTAGTACTGTTATTCCAATTGAAGAGTTTACCGAGGATTCGTATTTGTTTTTCTTAACGAAGTACGGTGTAGCTAAACGAACAGAGTTGTCTTCTTTTGCTAACATAAGAAAAGGTGGTTTGTTTGCTATTAATCTTCGTGAAGAAGATGAGTTGCACGGAGTACGGTTAACAGATGGAAAACAAGAACTAATCATTGGGACAAAATATGGAATGTCCATTCGCTTTCCTGAAAATGATGTCCGGTTAATGGGAAGAACCGCAGCTGGAGTAAGAGGGATTTCCCTTGCTGATGGGGATCACGTTGTCGGAATGGATATTATCGAAGAAGGGCACGATGTTTTAATTGTTACCGAAAAAGGATATGGAAAGCGAACGCCAATTGAGGAGTATCGCATCCAAAACCGTGGCGGTAAAGGGATCAAAACATGTAACATTACAGACCGTAATGGTTCTCTTGTTTCTCTAAAAATTGTTTCTGGTGAACATGATATTATGATTATTACCGCAAGTGGTGTAATTATTCGTATGAATGTTGAAGGAATCTCTACAACAGGAAGAAATACTCAAGGGGTTACACTCATTCGGGTAAATGAAGGAGAAGAAGTAGCAACCGTTGCTAGAGTTGATATCAATGATGAAGAAGTTAGTGAAGATGAAGAAGGAATGGAAGAAGAGGTTTCAGAAGGAAATGACGATCAAGTAGAAGAAGCTCCTCTTGATTCTGAAGATGAAACTGAAAATGAATAAGTGATTGAGTGTGCCAAAAGGTGAAAACCTTTTTAGGCACACTTTTTCTATTTCTTTGAAAGATCTTCCTTTTCTTGGTTGTACCTGTCACGTATAATATTGGTAACGCAACAATGAAAAGAGGGTTCATACATGAAGGTGAGACCAAATCAGTTAATAGAGGGGTGTATTCTCTCTAAAGATGTCCAAGGGTTAACAGATTTACCTATTATGAAAAAGAATACCGTTTTAACTGATCAGCATATTGAGTTAATCAGCCTTTTTTTGGTGAGCACAGTCGATGTAGAACCTGTTTTAGCAAATGGAGAATCTTTTAAACCAGCTGTAGTTATTGAAGAGGAGATAGAGGATAAGCCAACTAAAAAACAACCACTTGGATATGTTTATTTATACTTAGAGACGGTTAAACAATTTAAGAAGATGTTTCTAAACTGGCAAGCTGGTGAAAAAGTTCAAATGGTTAAGATTAGGGAACTTTTTCTCCCGTTGTTTGAAACGATTATTGACAAACCTGAGAACTTACTGAAACTTCATCATTATAGTACAAAGGAAGATTACTTTTATCATCACTCAGTATATACTGGAATCTTATCCGTTTATTTAGGGTATAAATTAAAATACACAAAGGGAGAATGGTTACAGATAGGGTTTAGTGCAGTTTTAGCGGATACCGGAATGACCAAAATTTCCCCTTCTATTTTAAAGAAGCCTGGACATTTAACAGTAGCAGAATTTGAGGAAATTAAGAAGCATCCAATTCATAGCTATAATATGTTAAAAGGAGTAACTGGAATTTCAGATGCAGTCTTGTTAGCTGTGTTGCAGCATCATGAAAGGCCTGATGGTAGTGGTTATCCACTAGGTGCAGGTGATCAAAAGCTTCATAAGTTTAGTAAAGTTATAGCGGTTGCGGATGTCTATCATGCTATGACATCGGAACGTTATTACCGTAATAAACGATCACCGTTTCAAGTACTTGAAGATATATCAAAGAACCAATTTGGAAAATTCGATTTAAAAGTAGTTCAGACATTAAGTGAAAGTTTAGTTGTGGTAGCAGTCGGGAGTAGAGTAAAGTTAAGCAATGGGAAGGAAGCAGAAATTGTCTTCTTTGAACAAGAAGCTCCTACCAGACCAATGGTGAAGTTAGTTGATACTGGAGATATTATTCAGTTAACAAAAGAATCAAGTACCTTTATAGAAGAAATCATAAAAGTTTAAAAAAAGGTTGCATGTATTTCTTTATTTATGGTATATTAAATCTTGTCGCTAAGACGACTTCGTTATTATATTAAAAAATATTGTTGACTAGGTTGTTTGAATGTGATATATTATTCCTTGTCGCTAAAAATGACAAACGAGTTCTTTGAAAACTGAACAAAAGCCAAGCGAAATAGAGATACATGATATCTCGTCAATTGTTTTTGTGATTTTAAGTAAAAATCACAATCGTATCGTTAAGCGATATGCATTTAATAGCTAATTACGTTACTTAC
>NZ_BAUT01000021.1 GCF_000513095.1 Halalkalibacter wakoensis JCM 9140 | reverse complement strand
CAATCTATCCTCCGTTAACTCTAATCCATCAACATGCGGCATCATGACATCAATTATAGCTAAATCAACTTGTTCATGTAAAAGGAGATCTAACGCTTCCTTGCCGTCCCCCGCTTCAAGAACCGTAAACTGACTGCTTTCAAGATACACTCTTATTAATTTTCGAATGTTTCTATCATCATCGACGACCAAAATTTTACTCATGTGACCTCCCACTTCCTTTTAGTTTGAAAGGATTAGGGGGAGCCCCCTAATCCTTCTTTTCTGCTAGAATCATCTTTATCGATCGAAAGAAGATCCTATTTTCATCCTTAATTCATTGTTATTCTTCTTTTTTAACGTTTTTCTGTTCATCTTGAGTGGATGCGATTTCCTTTTTGGCTTCACGCTCTTCCTCTTTCAGATCTTCTTCTTCTAATTCCTTTGTGATTTCGCTATATTTTTGTTTAGCACGTTTCCATTTGGTCTTCATTCCACTCATGCTTGCAACCAAACTATAGAGCACTGGGATGACAACCAAAGTTAACACTGTCGACGATACTAAACCTCCGATAACCGCTACAGCCATCGGTGCCTGCATCTCAGCGCCTGCTCCTACCCCAATTGCTAATGGCAACAATCCTAAAATCGTTGTTAATGCCGTCATAATAATTGGACGCAACCTAGTTAATCCTGTCTGGATCAGTGCATCGCGCACGGATGCTTTTTGATGACGCAACTGATTCGCATAGTCAATGAACACAATCGCATTATTTAACACAATTCCTACTAAAATGATAACACCTAAAAACGCTGTTATCCCAAAAGAATATCCTGATACGAGTAAGCCTACGATTACTCCAATCACCGCCAGTGGCAATGTAAACATAATAATAAGCGGTTGTACGAATGAACCAAATTGCTCGCCATGACCATATATACAAAGACTATCGCCAGTACAACAGCTAGTGTTAAGCTAGAAAAGGCTTCTTCCATCATTTCAGCCCCACCAGCGACTTTGATCTCTACTTCATCTGTATCAATAGATAGGTCATCAATCATTTCATCAACCGTTGCTTGAATGCTTGAAGCAGCTGAACCCATATCTACATCCTCAAAAACAGCTGTCACAACAATCGAATCTTGTTGGTTATCTCTAACAACCGTAACAGGACCTGTACCTTTCACGATTTCTCCTATCTCACTTAACGCTACGTCTTGCCCACTTTGTGTTGGCATCATTAACTCTTCTATTGCTTCCTTGGAATTGGAGACACCGTCCATTTGCACACGAACTTCTGTATCAAACATCGTTGTCGCAACAATCCCTTGTAGAGATTCATTGATAAACGTCGCTACTTGGTAAGCCGTTAGCCCATGTTGCATCGCCAAATCTTTATCAACCATATATTGATACTCTGGTTTACCGTCTTGCACACTATTAGTCACGCTTCTAAAATCACTTTCGTCAGATAAACGTTCGGTTAATTCAGCAGAGTATTCTTCCAGTTGTTCGCTATCATCTCCTAACAGCATAACCTCAATTTGGTTCGAAGCGCCCATCATCGCTTCCATGGAACTACTTAGACTGAAACGAACGGTCGCCTTACGGTCAATGCCTTCTAGTTGATCTTCAAAATCGTTCATCATTCTCTCTGTTGAATGAGATCGATCACTTGCAGGAACTAATTTAACTGTAATCGTCCCCGTATTTTCACTACTTCCTGTCGCAGCAGCCATCATGGCATCGCCATTTCCAATTGAGGCTGTCACAAGGTCAACATCTGAGACGGTCTCTAGTTCATTTTCAATTTGTTCAACAACCTCTAATGTACTTGAAAGTGTCGTCCCCTCAGGCATTTCCACATCGATTATAAATATGCCTTCATCTTGCGACGGCATGAGCTCTGTTCCAACTTGAGGAATCAGCATCAATGAAGAGATAAACGCAACCGCCGTAATGAGTAACGTTTTGATACGATTATCTAGTGCCCAAGTAATCACTTTCTTATACAATCGACTTTCTTTTCTTTCTCCGTTTCTTTCTTTCCCCTTGACCACTTTCAGCATGAAGCTAGCTAATGCAGGTACAACGGTTAAGGCAACAATCCAAGATGCTACTAATGAGAATACAACCGTCAAGGCTAACTCTTCAAACAATTCACCGACCATTCCACCGATAAAGACGATTGGCAAAAAGACCGAAAGAGTTGTGAGCATCGAAGCTGTAACAGCACCACTTACTTCTTGAGCTCCTGAAATCGCTGCTTTCTTTCTCGATTTCCCTAAAGTCAGGTGGCGATAGATGTTCTCAATGACCACAATCGCATTGTCAACAAGCATCCCCACTCCTAAAGCCAAACCACCCAGAGACATAATGTTAAGAGACATTCCAGTAAAGTACATTAATACGAATGTCGCAATGACAGAAATAGGGATAGCAAGCCCGACAATGACGGTCGATTTCACTGACCTTAGAAAAGCATAAATAACAGCTATCGCAAAAACGGCTCCAAATACAAGCGCTAATAGCACATTATTGATTGATTCCTGAATGACTTCCCCTTGATCACTTGCGACTGAAAAACGCACTTCGCTATGATCCTGTTTGATCGTTTCCAATCGATCTTGCACGTCGCTTGAGACAGCTACCGTATTAGCCGATGCTTCTTTTTGAATACTAATGAGTAAGCTATCACGGCCATTCGTTCGAGCCATTGACGTGATGTCTTTCTTAGCCAGACTAACATCCGCGATCTCATTTAATGTGACAACATCTAACTCTTCACCATTTTGCGTCACACTAACAGGTACATTTTCTAGTTCTTCAATCGACTCTACACTTGCCAAAATACGTAAGTTTAACTTTTCATTCTCTTCTTCCACAACTCCACCAGGGAAAGTTATGTTATTCCCTTGGATTAGTTGAACGACTTGTGATTGCGTTAAGTTATATTCTGCTAACGCCTCTTCATTGAGTGAAACGACAATTTCTTCTTCAAATCCTCCCGTTACACTAACACTAGCGACCCCGCTAATATTTTGTAACTGCGGGACAATCGTATCATCAACCAACTCTTGAAGATGAGCGATGTCTTCACCATTTGAAACAGCGACTTGGACAATCGGCATCATCGTTGGATCAAATTTAACGAGCATCGGAGTTTCAACACCATCTGGTAATTGAACCATCCCTAACATGGAGCTAAGATCTTCCCTTATCTCCGATATATTTGTTCCCCATTCATATTGAGCAATAATCAATGAAGAATTGGAACTACTTCTTGATTGTATCGTTTCTAAACCAGAGCTTGTCCCTACCACTTCTTCTAATGGCTTCGTGACTACATCTGCCACTTCTTCAGGACCTGCCCCTGGATATGTTGTCATAACAGCCACAACGGGCGGATTAATATTTGGCATTAAATCTAGTCTTAAGCCCGTAAAAGAAACAAAGCCAAGGATCAGCACCAGACACATCATCATAATCGTTGTAACTGGATTTTTTACAGCAAACTTTGGTATTTTCATAGTTGCTTCTTCCTTTCTCGTGGTGTTTTGTCTTGCTAGAGAGAGTATATCAGCGCTATGTGAACTGAATATGAACCAATAGTATATGACTGTATTTACCAATGATACAACTAGAAAAAGCCTAAACCATGCGATTTAGACTACTAATGAATAGATTCAATCGTCTATTGCTCGATCGTAATAAAGCAAAAAATGACATTTTCTCTCAAAGAGGGATAACGACAACCTTCAAACTATTTTTGCATTCTCCTTCACTTTCCATATTCGATAGAAGTGCGTAACAACGACTTTAACAATAGCATAGGTTGGGATT
Source organism: Halalkalibacter wakoensis JCM 9140 (assembly GCF_000513095.1). Taxonomy (GTDB): domain Bacteria; phylum Bacillota; class Bacilli; order Bacillales; family Bacillaceae_D; genus Halalkalibacter; species Halalkalibacter wakoensis. Next base: position 53,989 of record NZ_BAUT01000021.1, on the reverse strand, counting down.
ACTAACACCATTCCTGCAACTCCTACGAAACGTCCCGCCACTAGCACTAATGCCATAACCGTCACTGGATGAATGGACAATTTCCTACCAATTACTTGAGGTTGTACAAAGATACTTTCTATTTGTTGAATGACCACAACGATAATCAAGACAGATATTGCCATCACTGGTGACTGTATTAACGCTACGATGAACGAAGGAATCGCGCCGATCCAAGGTCCGACATAGGGAATGAGGTTTGTGACCATTCCAACGATCGCCAAAATCAATGCATATTCTAATCCAATAACTGAAAAACAAATATAGTAAAGAACTCCAATAAACATACACACAAGCAGAACTCCTTGAATATAACTACTTAAAGTCTGATCCATGTTCTTTAAGATCGGTCTAATCATGGTTTGTTTTTCTTTATCCATAAAATTCAAAAAGAACTGTGGGAGTCTATCCCCTTCTTTTAACATATAAAAGAGAATAAATGGAACAATGAATACCAATACCAACACATTAAATAGCGTCCCAATAAATCCAAACCCAGTAGCTACTAGTTCTCCGATAAACCCACCTAAAACCATACCAATTTGTTCAAGCAGCCCCTCCCAATTAAACAGTTCTTCTACGCCAAATCGCTTTCCCAATTCACTTTGCTGAATCTCAAGCATTAACAACTGCAGTTCTGAAACAATCGTCGGTGTACTCGCAATAAGGGTACGAAATTGCCTTTCAATCTCTGGACCAATTAAAGATAAAAAGCTAAACCCCAATCCGAAAAGACCAACAAATAACAGAACGATAGAAAGTCCTTTCGACATTTTTTTATGTAACAGAAGTACGATTGGTCTCAATAAGTAGAAAAGAATCCCTGCAATAAGCATCGGGACAAATAATGTTCTGACAAAGACAATGAGCGGGTTGAATACCCAACCAATCAACGTCCCTAAGTAAATAATTAAAAAAAGCATAATAACGATCGAACCTGCTTTTACAACTTTTATGTACATTTTACATTCTCCTTAGGAAGCTTATTGTTTTAAATTCTATCCTCCTTCTTAACAAGCTAGATAAACATCCTTCCCCCAAAAAAGACAGATAAAAGAACTAGAGAAGCCCTAGCTCTTTTACTTAGTATTATCTAACCTGCTTTTGTAACTTCTCTATATAATACGCAGCTTCCGCTTTGCACGAATAATCAACGTCGTTTGAACCTACCTGCGCAACAAGTGATTCAATCTCACTTATTTGCGTAGGTGTTGGCTCGGTTTCAAATATATTTTGAATGACTTCATTTATTTTTTTTAGTAAGTCCTCTTGAAAACGAGCATCATTGAACAAATCTTGATCAATATCTTGTGCCCATGCTGCATGTTTGCCAGAATGGTTAAACCAATATTGAACAAACTGATCGCTACTATAAACCGACTCATCCCATTCAATTTGACTCATATAAGACAAAAACGCTGTTTTAATTGAACGAGTAATACTAATTTTCAATCCTGTTGGTAAGTTTTGATACATGTAAAACCTCACATCCACTTCCTAATATTTCTAGATTCGATTGCTCTATTTTCCACCAACTAAATAGGCTGATCTCTCTTTCATTTTTGATACTAAAATTCCCTTACTTGCTTCTTATCTTACCCTAAATAACTGGAAAGATATACTAAAAATTAGGGTGTTCAGCAAAGTCCTTTCGTTTAGTTCGTCTATTCTTTCATTTGCAATGTGGTCGTAAGAAAATCAAGTGGTAATCGAAACTTTTCGTTATTGATGACGAGCTCTTGCACTTCCTCTTTTCGTTCCAACGCTTCTTTATGTTCATTCATTTCCATATGGATGCTTTCCATTTTCTTATCTAGCTGAGCAGCAGAATGAGCAGCCTCTTTCAGTTCTGCGACGAGGTGCTTAGGAACTTCTTGATTATATTTGTAATAAATCTTATGTTCCAAGCTTGCCCAGAAATCCATCGCAATCGTTCGAATTTGCACTTCAACGAACACACGTTCAATTCGGTCTGACATAGAAACGGGCACACGTAAAATCAAATGTAAGCTTTGATAGCCATTTGGCTTTGGATTTGCAATATAGTCTTTTATTTCAACGACTTCTAAGTCCTGTTGGCCCTCAATTTGCTTTTTCAATTCATAAATATCCGAGATAAACGAACATGTAATACGTACCCCGGCAATATCTTGGATGTTTTCCCTGATTGATGGTAGAGATAATTCAAACCCTTTTTTATGCACCTTTTTCAAAATGCTTTCTGGTGATTTCACTCGAGACGTCACATTTTCAATCGGGTTATAATCATGAATATATTCGAACTCTTGTTTTAAAATATTAAATTTCGTATTCAATTCATCTAAAGCAAACTGATACAACATCATAAATCTCGTTAATTCGATTTTCAATGCTCTTAATTTGCTTAATTGCTTCCTATCCATCCTTCACACTCCAGTCATGTATTAGCTCTATCCCATCATTATATGACAGTATATCCCAAAGTCCAAATAGCCTTTTTGAAACCTTTATCTTCTGCTTCTAAAGATCATAATAAATTTAACAAGTTGTAAAATCGCCATTAATGTACTTGCGACATATGTTAGTGCAGCTGCATTTAGAACATTTCCTACCCCTTTTTCTTCTTGGTTTGTAATCACACCTAGTTCAAGCATCTTGTCTTTTGCTCGCTTGCTCGCATCAAATTCAACTGGAAGGGTAACAACTTGAAACAGGACTGCAGCTGAAAACAAAGCAATACCGATTCCAATTAAATTCGTTAAATTAAGTAAAAATCCCCCTATAAATAACATTGGTGCCATTTGAGAACCAATATTGGCTAACGGAAAGAGCTTATGCCGTAAGACTAGCATCCCATACTTTGAATCATCTTGAATCGCATGACCTACTTCATGCGCTGCGACAGCTAACGATGCAATCGAATTACCTTGATAGACAGGTTCAGATAGACGAACTGTTTTCGCTGTTGGATCATAGTGATCGGAGAGGGCTCCGCTCTTTGAATACTCAATCTTCACATGAGATAAACCTTCTCGATCAAGAAGCTGGCGAGCTACTTGTGCTCCTGTTAATCCCGTTGTGGCTTGTACTTTAGACCATTTCTCAAAATTACCTTTCACTTTCGTTTGGGCCCACATAGCCAAACCTAATGCGATAAAAATTAAAAAATCCATTGGATGAAATATCAATGTATTTCTCCCTTCCATTTGTTATTTTCTATTTAGGAATGTTAATCTCCTTAAAACTCTTCTCAATTACTATTTACTAGCATGACTTTATTGCTACGTAAAAAGAAGCGACACTTTCTTTTCTTGAGGTTATTATAATGGTTGTATATGAACTGATTATGAACTGATCCATTCATGATCTAAACATTATGATTATCAACTAACGAGCAGCTAATTACGCAATGGCCTATTTACAATAGAATATTAGTCATTTATAATAATAGTAAGAATATTCCATCATTACAACTCTATTCTAAGTTGAGATCTTAGCTATTTACTTCGCTCAATTTGTAAGCGCATACACGCATGAGAGGAGGAAATTTGATGAGTCACCAAATGAGTTCATATATTGTCTGGACAGCTATTTGGCTTAGTATCCTCGGTTTGTTTTTCCTGCACATTTTATTAGGGACCATCGCGGTCACGATCGGAATAATTGGCTTATTTTCAAAAGACAAAGGCATAGCTTTCTTTGCTATTATGATAGGACTCTTTGCCCTTTATTTAGGTTTAAATTGACGAACGATATGTAGGATGGGAAATGGTCTATTCAAGTCTATACTAATTTAGGATTAGACAATTTCTTTTTTTGATCATGAACGTCTATGTATACAAAAAGCGTCTGTTCACCATTGATACAGTCTAACGTTTTATAGATGATTTATGTGATTACGATTGGCAAAAATAAAACAGACAAGATTATAAATCAAGAAGGCATAACAGGCCTTCTTGATTTATATTATGATAAGCACTTTTTAAATCGTCACATCTTACACATTACGAAACCGACAATCCATACTTTAAAATATCAATTTTCGAATCAATGATCTCATCCATTTTATCAGGTTGATTCGTAAAGCGAAAAAAGAAGCTCATTTGAATAATGTCAACAATCATGGATGCTGCAACGAATGAATGTACACGACGTACCTCATCTCTGCTCATTAACCGTTCTATTACAGCCGATGCCTTATGAATAAGCTCATAGCCTTCCGTGTGAATCCACTGATGAAGATCCTTTGAAACAAACTGAAAGTTGTAATAAAGCCACTCAATCTTTTTCTCATGACTTGTTAGTAACTCCTGAACCGTTACTTTTATTTCACCTAAAAGTTGATCAAATGTATCTGCACACTCAAACACGTGTAATACTTTTTCCAATACGAATGAAATGCTGCTTTTTATAGAATGAGAGAACAATTCTTCTTTACTTGAGAAGTATTCATAAATTGTACCTTTGCCGACTCCTGAGCGAATCGCAATTTCCTGAATCGTTGCTTTTTCAAAGCCGACGTCTAAAAAGACGTCAGCTGCTCCTACAAGGATTTGCTCGGGTTTATTAGATCTCTTCCGCAATCTCATCCTCTCCTGCATGCTTATTTTTACGAGTAAATAGCCTCTTAACACCGTTTGTTAAGTTATCAATGATAACATACATCACCGGTACAAGAACAAGAGTGAAGAAAGTAGAAGAAAGTAAACCAAATACAATAACAATCGCCATTGGTTGCTGAGTTTCTGCTCCTTCGCCAATACCTAGAGCAATCGGAACCATCGCTAGAGCCGTTGTTAATGTGGTCATTAAAATCGGACGTAGACGGCTTTTTCCAGCTTCGATAATAGCTTCGATTCTGTCCATTCCACGTTCACGCAAAATATTAATGTAATCCACGAGAATAATCCCGTTATTAACAACGATACCGGCGAGCATGATTAGCCCGATAAAGGCTGGCATACTAAGCGACGTATTCGTGATAAACAATCCTAAAATAACCCCAATAATCATCGTTGGTAGTGAGAACATAATGATAAACGGATACGTAAAGGATTCAAATTGAATAGCCATTACGACATATACTAGGAAAATTCCTAATACTAAGGCTAAGGCTAACTGTCCAAAAGCTCCATCATCTGTTCCGTTTCTCCACCCATTGAAACTGAGTAGCCATCAGGTACATTTATTCGGTTGATTTCAGCTTGTATGTCTTGAGAAATACTTCCTAAATCCCGTCCGCGAATGTCACTAGTGACGTTTACTTGGCGAACTTGATCACTACGGTTAATTTCAACTGGACCTTGAATTTGTTTTAATTCAGCAACAGCGGAAAGAGGCACATCAACGCCTTGGTTGTTACGAATGACAAGTGTTTCTAAATCACGAATCGTTGTGCGTTCTTCTGCTGGCAGAGATACCGTTACATCGAATTCGTCACCAGCTTCACGGTAATACGTAGCTGTCTGACCAGCAAAACCAAGTCTAACTTCATCCATTACTTGACGGTATGAAAGACCAAATTGATTCGCTGTTTCACGATCTACGACAACTTGAACTTCTGGTCGACCTTCTCCAGCTGAACTTTCAACATTCGCTGTGCCAGGAATCCCTTCAAGGATCCACTCTACTTGCTGACCTAAATCACTTAAAACATCTAAGTCATCACCAGAAATTTGGACTTCAATTGGCGAACCGCCCCCCATACCTCCAGCAGCTGTAACGACAATTTCTGCCCCTGGGATATTCGAGATTAACTCATCCACTTCTGCAACAAACTCTGATGTCGTGATCTCTCTCTCTGTTGAGGGAATCATATCAATAAAGAACTCAGCCAGATGAGAGTTAGCAACTTGCTCAAACCCACTTGAACCACCGATTGTCGCAAACATCATATTGACAACATCACCATACTGACTAGTAACGCGCTCAGAAATCACTTCAGCCACGGCCTCAGTTTCTGCAATATCGGTTCCTGTTTGAAGCTCAACAGATATCGAAACTTGACCATCATCTGCTTCTGGCATGAATTCAAAGCCGACGAACGGTATTAATGCTAAAACACCGATGAACGCTGCTATAATTGCTGCTATTACCGTTTTACGGATGTGTAAGCACTTCTGTAAAAATGAACCATATACATCACGTATTTTGTTCAATAGTCGATCAACGAGTCCAGGATTCTCATTACCATCAAAGGAAACCTTCACATTTCCTAATAGTTTCGATGAGAGCATCGGAACAATCGTTAAAGCGACGAGCAATGCCATCGATAGCGAGAACACAACCGTTAATGCTAACGGACGGAACATCTCAGCTGCAATTCCATCAACGAAGACGATAGGTAAGAACACAACAGCTGTTGTTAAGGTTGAAGCAACAACGGCCGAGGCAAGCTCTGATCCCCCTTCTTTCGCTGCTTCTTTAATCGATAAGCCTTGTTCACGCTTTTTAAAGATATTTTCGAGGATAACAATCGAACTATCAACCATCATCCGATCCCTAACGCCAGTCCCCCCATCGAGAGAATATTAAGTGTTTCTCCCATGAAGTACATCAGAATAAATGTTGAGATAACCGCAATTGGCATCGAAATTCCGATTACTAATGTCGTACGAATATTACGGAAGAACACTAACAAGATCGTGACAGCAAGAATTCCCCCAATAATTAAGTTCAACATAACAGAATCAATCGTATCACGAATGAAGTCTGCTGTATCAATGGCTACGTTCAGTTCTAAGCCACGTTCAGCCATTTCTGCTTGCATGCTCTCAACTCGATCAAGCATGCCATTAGACACACTTACCGTATTGGCATCAGACTGCTTCATTACTGAAAAGACAAGCGCATCTTTCCCATTAACACGAGAATAAAGTTCTTGATCTTTAAAGGTATCTTCCACATTCGCTACGTCTCTAACTCGAACGGTTCCACCTTCATTTAACGCAATTTGTGTGTTTTCAATGTCAGAAATCGACGTATATTCACCGTCAATACGTAGCTGCATTTCTTGCGTTCCACGAATAACAGTCCCTGCGGAAATCGCTTGATTTTCAGCACCTAATGCCTGAACAACTTGACTTCCCGTTAATCCAAAGGACGCTAGACTTCCTTGGTCAAGGTTGACACGGATCTCACGCTCAATTCCACCTTCAAGGCCTACAGAAGCGACACCATCCACACGTTCAAACCTTGGTTGGATATCATTTTCTGCAAGCAACTGAAGTCGATCAAGAGTCGTATCCTCAGCTGTTAAGCTAACCCACATCACAGGTGTAGCCGTTGGATCAATTCGCATCGCTCGTGGGGAACCAGCATCATCTGGCAACGAACCTGCGACACGATCGATCCCTTCACGTATTTCATTGATTGCACTATCAATATCTGTCCCAAAATCAAACAGTAATAACACCAAAGACGAGTTCGGTTGAGAGATGGACTGAATCGAATCAATTCCATCTAGTCCACTGAGTGCATCCTCAATCGGCCTTGTGACGAGCTCCTCTACTTCTTGCGGTGCGGCTCCTTGATAAGAAGTCGTAACAACTGCAATAGGTAGGTCCATCTCTGGAAATAAGTCTACAGCTAAATCTCGGAGTGTTACCATCCCTAAAAGAAGAACAGTAATTACAACCATGATAACCCCAACAGGTCGTTTTATCGACGTTTCAACTAACTTCACAGCATTACTCCTCCTCTACTACTTGAACTAAGTCCCCATCATCAAGGAGGTTTTGTCCTCTAATGATTACACGATTACCTTCATTTACATCTCCGCTTACCGCAGTATAATCCGTATCATAGCGAATCACTTCTACATCTTTACGTACAGCAATGCCGTCTTCAACAATATAAACAAACGTTTCTCCAGAACGATCAAGAATCGCTCTTGTTGGTACAATGACACTATCTTGTGCTAATATTTCATCTAATAAAATCGACGCTACCATCCCAGGACGTAATGAACGTTCACTATTATTAATTTCTGCCTCTACTGTAAAGAGACCAGAACCCGCACTTGTTGATGAAATATAAGTAATTTCACCTGATAGTAATTCATCTTGTCCAGCTACTCGAATGTCAACAACATCTCCACGTTCGAACAACATAAGCTGCTCAGCTGTTACATTGACACTTACTTTGACATTGTCTAACGATAAAATCTGAGCGATTGGTTGGTTGCTAACGAGTTCGCCTAATTCCGCATCCAGAGCAATGATCTCACCTGATGAAGGAGATTTGATCACTTTATCATCTAACGCTTTTGTGCTTGCTCTAACGCAAGCTCTGCTTGTTCGACACCAGACTCTGCTTCACGAATGCCAATTTCAGCTTCACGTACAGCAGATTGTGACGTTTGCACACCTACTCGTGCAGAATCAACTGATGCTTGGATTGAAGCTAAGCTCACTTCACTACGTGCTTGTGATTCAGCAAGTTTTACTTGATCTAAAGCAATCTTCGCACGACTTTCGGCATTCACTGCATCTTCGTACTGCTGTGTAGAAATTAATCCATCATCATAAAGAACTTTCATTCTTTCCAAATTCTTTTTTGATTCTTCGAAAGCTAACTCTGCATTTCGAATGTCTAAATCCATATTGCTTATGTTATTATTACGTTGCTCTCTAGCCTCTTGAAGCTGTGCCTCAGCCTGACGTAAGGAAGCTTCTGCTTGAGTCACGCTTCCTTGAGCAGAGGAACGACCCGTTTCGGCGCGTTGCAACGCTGTTTGAGCTTGACGTAGACGAGCTTGCTCCTGCTCCACGGCATTGCGCTCATCCGAATCATCAATGCGTGCAATGACGTCGCCACGTTTAACAACATCACCACGTTGTACATTCAACTCTACCAACTCTCCGCCAGCTTTCGGAACGACGTTGACTTCATTTTCAGAAACAATCGTCCCTGTAATTTGGTTTGTTCCATCTAAATTTCCAAACCTTACTTCCCCCACTTCAACAGGTGTTTCACGCACCTCTTGAAATACTTCTTCCGTATTGCTACAACCTACTAAAATACCTGCAACAACGACAGAAGAAACCAAACCTTTTAGCGAAAAGATTTTTTCCATAATTTCAATACTTCCTCTCTTTGAATCTTTTAAATAACATTTTCTGACTGACTGGTCGGTTCTAAGTTTACCTTTTTTATTCTAATTGATTAGTAGTGTAGGTGCAAGGGAAAAGGTACGCGATTTGAAAGTTTTCGTCTATTCTTTATAAATTGGACTCACCCCTTCGTATCAGCTTCTTTTTTATCTTATTCATCTTCGTGCAACTTATGTAACCTTGACTATTTTAACAAAAATCATGAGAACACATGAATCAATTTCATCGTTTAATTTTGAAGTATAAAACTGGATTTAGATCCAATCCTCTCCTTCCATCCGTCCAAACCTCCACCAACGAAAAAATGGAGCTGCCTCTCAAACTAAGAAACATCCCCACTTAATCACTTCTATTTCCAGAAAAATATTGATGGTCTTTCATTCATTTCCATATCAGATCCACTTACATAACCGAAATCAACGAAGTAGATCTTCCATTCATTCTTGTCTTTTCTTAAATAATACGTATTTTCATAAGATCCAAAACTATGTGAACCAGAGCCATAAAGCTCAGTATACACCTCTAGCATCCCGCCTGTTAATTCAACGACAGCAAATCGGTCGGTTGCTTTCAAGACATGTATGTCAGGTTCTTCTATCAATGTAAAATCTAAGCGATCATACGAGTGATACAGATCCCACGCATTGTCTACCGATTGATCCGATAGTGTTTTGAAATAACCTAGAAAACGTTGTTCATTATGGGCATGCAATTCATCAATGTTTCCCGATCCTACTAATTCATTCTCTCGTTCTTCGCTTGAGAGAATAACATTTTTAAAAAACTCTGCATCAGGTACATCCCATTGCTCTTGCTCAAGTGCACGGAACAGCATTACTGCTGCATGTGCTCTCGTTGCTGATTCACTTGGTCGGAATTGATCATTTCTGTCACCTTGAACGAGGCCAACTGAACTAGCTGCATCAATTTCTGCTTTAGCCCAGTTCTGATCAGTGACATCATGGAATGTCCTTGCTTCACCTGAGAAATCAATCGTATTCTCAAAAGCGCGGACAATCATCGTTACGAGTTGATCTCGCCTTATCTTTTCGTTCGGTTGAAAGGAACCATCTTTCGTCCCTTGGATAATGCCATGCGAACTTGCAATCGCAATCTCTTTCTTCATTGCATGATTGTCAGAAACATCTGGAAAACGCTTCGCACTACCTTCTCGTTCTTCTAATCCTAACGCTCGTACTAGAATAGCTGTAAATTGAGCGCGCGTAATATCTGCATCTGGATTTAAATACGTTTGCCCATTCTCATTTTGGTACCCTTTAAACACATCAGCTAAAAGAAAATCTGTCAATTCTCTCTCTGCCCAATGATCAAATACATCAATGGCATAATAATGATCGGTTGTTCTCTCATCAGCTGAAGCAAGAGGTACTTGTGCAAATGAAATGGCTGCGATACAGATGGCAATCAACCACGCCGTCCGTTTTCTCATCATACAGTGCCCTTTCCTTATTCAACAACTAGATGTGTTAAGAAGTCATTGCCTTGTAAAACTTCAATATCAACGACATGATCTGCATATTTTGCAAGAAGCTCTTCCCCGTATTGTTGAGCTAGTACTTCCGCTGCGTCCACATCTACACCTTCATTTACAAACATGGAAACAAGCACGTAGCCATCATCTGTAACATAAACCATTGCTTCATCAACATTTTCTTCTGCTTCCATTTGTTCAATCATTTCTGCGTCCGTTTCATCAGGAGCGCTGCTTGACTCAAGCTCTAGTTCAACTGCTTCTTCTGATTCTTCTTCTGTCCCCTCTACTTCTTCAGCCTCATCTAACTCGACTTCAACCACTTCTGCAACTTCTTGCTCTTCTGCTTCTTCCCCATTTGAACATGCAGATACTAAAACAAGAGAAGCTCCTACTAATAATGCTGTATGCAACTTTTTAAATTTCTTCATCCATGTTCTCTCCTTTTGTACTCTTTATCTATCTTTCTTGTAATCAATATAGTTTCTTAGTATTGTATCAGTCAAGCAGTAACCGACAAGTTTCTACAGTCAACATTTCCCAAGAAAGGGAATTGATTTATTTTCTCCCCTCATAGATGACGACATTCGACAATAGTGTTAAAATATACAAAATACGTTATTTAAGAATAAATGAACCTTTGTTCAAAGGAGGATTTCTTACAATATGCTTTCATTTTTCAAACGAAAACATACGGATGAAGAGCTGCAGCGTACAGGTGGGGAAAGTAATGTTGCTGCTAGTAACATAGACGAAAACATTGCGGAACCAACAAATGAAATGGTGGAGCCAGAGTTATCGCTTCACCCAAGTTGGAATGTCACAAAGGAAGAAGCATATGTTTATCGTTTCTTACATTTTGACTGTCCGCCAATGAAACGAAATCAACTCGCTATATCAGGAATTGAGGTTGTTGAAGAACGCGGTGGATTGCATGTATCAGCTTTCATTCGTAATAGTTCAAAGAAAACAATTACGTTCGGTGAAAAAACACTCGTCCTTCTTGGCCGTAACGGAGAACAAGTCGCACGTTCTCGTTTCGATTTAGCCGAAATAGGCGAGCTTCCTCCTGAAAGCAGTCGTCCTTGGCACTTCCTTTTTGAAGGGGAGGACCTTTATCAAAAGAACGGTGCACCTGAAAATGGTTGGCGTTTAACATTTGAAGAACGTAACATTCCAAAAGAACACCAACTTGATGTAACAGAAGAATGGGCAGCATTTCTTGGAGAAGAAATGGTCGATCAGCTTCAACAATTTGTGAAGCAGCTTCGCCCACTTCAAAAGAATGAAATTAACCTATTTGGCTTCCAAGCAGATGAAGACAAATACGGTGCCATTCAAGCTGTTGCCTTAATGCGTAACGGAAGTGAAGAAAATATTAAAGTAGACAAGCTAACCTTACAATTAGAAGATGCAAACGGCGACGTCATTTCCGTTGGACAGTTTGACCTTGGCGATTTCACGGTCAAACCGAATACAAGTAAGCTATGCCGCTTTATTTTCCACGAACTACGCCAAAAAGAATATGATCTTTCTTCTTGGACACTTAAAATGCCAAAACCAGAAGCGAATTAAAAAGGATAGCGTACAAAAGTCCAACCTCGAGTTTGAGGTTGGACTTTTTCGATAAAAAGCAAAAGGTCAAAGACCGACCTTTAATGATTCTACTTTTCTACTTTGCGATGGCTTCGCTCATTGCACCAATATAGTAAAAAAAGGTCAGACTACGACCTTTTTTTCTATATCTTAAAATCCTTGGCTTGGAACGTGGCCTTCTTGGAATAATCTAAATTCTTCTTTAGCTTCCATATAGTCTTTTTGGGCTGATGCTAGTTGCATGTTTGTGTTTAATAAGTTTAAACGCGCATCTTCTACGTCTGAGAATGTTGACATGCCCTGTTCGAATGAACGATTTGCCGCTGCATACAGCTTTTCCCCTTGCTTAACATTTTCTTCATGCAAGCGAATCGTATTTTCTAAACGTTTTAGATTATCGGTAAAGCTATAAGCTAGAATTTCTAAGTTTTGACGTTGTTGGCGTAGTTGTAAATTCCAATAACCTACTTCTCTTTCAAGGTAGACTGGCAATGTATCGTTTCCTACGACAAAGTTGTCACCAGTTACGACTTCATGTCCTTTTGTATATGCTTCTAACATTTTCTTCGTGAATCCTAGTGATCCATGGTTATTAAATATTTTTTGTTTAACAGCATCAGCATTTAGCTCACCTTGTGGAATGAACGTTAGTTCTGGTACCATGATTTCAATATCAGCTGGAATGCTTTGATCAAGTTTTTGGTTGATTTGGTATTTCAATTGATCAAAGTTTTGTTTCGATTCATCAAAAGAAACTTGAGCCGAGTTGACACCGATTTCTGCTTGAACGACATCATTTTGTGAGACTTGACCTTGTTGATGCTGCGTACGTGTATTTCTCAAGTCACGCTTAGCTAACTCTAAATTCGTTTCGTTTACTTCCATTTGTCGCTCTAACAGCCAATAATTAAATAGCTGCGCATAAGAAGCTGATTCACGTTGCAATTCGCCACTTAAAATTTGATAATCGTCTTGCTGATCGTTTGCTTGTCTCTTTAACGGTTCAACATGAGTACGATAAGCGGCTGGCCATGAGCTCGCATTTTGATTTCCTGCTGGCGGTGTATAACCAGGTGCTGGCGTAAACGCTGTTCTCCATCTGTCTAAATCATCATCTTCTAACGTAATCTCCGTTTGAAGGTCATTTTCTTTCATAATATCAACCGCATCTTGAACGGTTAATCGGTTATACAACTGTTCAGCGAATGAACTTAGTGGAGCCGCAATAAGAACACCCGCAAGCATGACTGTACCAATGGTTGAGTACTTCTTTGTTTTGCTCATAGTTACTTCCTTTCTAGCTTATATTCTCCTAATTTTATGTACGATCAAAACTGACTGACTGGTCGGTTCTTGTATTTATTATAAACTTAGATAAATTTGGCGTCAATGATAGAATTGTGAATTCGACCAAATTATAGAATTGAAATTGAAACCAATAAAATAACTTTTTTCGTTACATTGAGAGAACCAAAAAAGAATTAGCGAGAAAAAAACTACTATTCCCAACTAACTCTTATCGTATCTGATTACTCTTCATTTGGAAACAATTGTATTTCTAAAATTACATCATTATCTTGTAATACTTCTAAATCAACATAGTGGTAAGGATATTTTTCCTTTAAAATTGGTGTATACTCATCGAAAAGACCCTCTGCATCTTCTTCAACAAGCTCACCATTCCCTACAAAAGTTACAAGCAAATACTCTTCATTCATTAAATGAACGATTGCATCATCGACATTTCCGTCTTCTAAAATTTGTGTTGTTAATTCTTGATCCACGTAAGGATACTCCTCAATAACCTCTTGTTCAACTGTTTCTTCATCTGAACAAGCGGCTATAACGGCAACAAACATAAGAATCAATACAAAAACCAATCCACGCTTTGCTACTTTCATCGTATGTGTTCCTCCTTGGTGTAGTTATCAGTCCTTATCCGATAATCGAATCTCGTCTTCTTCCTCTTCTTGCAAGTCAAATGCACTCTTGTAAACCGTCTCTGTTTTTCCAAGTGAAATCGACACTCGGTTTAAATGATCTTCCATTTTTGGTGTAACTTGATTCTGCATAATTTGATAGAAACTGTATTGTCTTGTCGTTTCAATCTCTTTCCCTTCTTCATAAGGCACCGATTTCCCTTGGATACTCAAGCGCCATGCTGCAAGATCCACCTTCTGTGCCATAAATGATTCATTTGGGAAGAAGAAATACCAAAAATGAACTTCGTTTGGTTTTAGTTCTGGTAGATTGGCTTTAGCCATATACCCGCCTGCAACCATTTCGTCGTTCACATCGTATAGTTGAAACTCTAAATGCTTGTCCTCTACACTCTCTTGTGTTGTATTAAACAACAAGGCAAATACGAGCAAGCCACCTTCTTGTACTTGCAAGTCTAACCCAATGATGCCCGCTTCACCTTCTGGTAAGCTAACACCTGTTATCATTTCATTTATTTTCCGAACTTCTTGTAATGGTACTAGTTTCATATGTTCATCAGTAAAAATCGTTTTGTATTTTCCCGTTTCGTACATAGTCATGAATTGCTCCCCCTTCCATTTCTTTATCTACTATACCAAACGTATAACTGATAGAAAAGAGAGAAGCAGTCTTATTTTATTGGAAATTATAAGCACAGAGAGGCTGGATGTTGATCCAAGTCGTCACTTCGGACATACACTTCCCTTTCTAAGGGCGGCTGGTTGAGCCTCCACGTGCTGACGCACAGTGGGGTCTCACCCCTGCCTTCCTCCCGCAGTCATCCATGAAGCGCAAAAATCAGCGCTTCACCCCATAAAGATGAAAATATACTAAGTTGTGTAAGCTGGTTCCAGAAAAATCCGAACGATGTTGAATCATTCGGATTTCCATTTGATTAGAACCTTTTTGTCAAGCAGCTCTTCTCTATTTATTTATCGAATTGGTACGGTTATTTCTGCTCCTTGGTAATTTTCAACAAAAGGAGTGATATAATGGTGTGAGGCTGGGTTTCCATTTGTTTCAAGTAGGGATTGTCTTGAAACGATACGGAAATCACTCATCCGATGACGATCAAGGTCAAAACGAATCATGGATCCATCAAATACATTCACTCTATCTCCTGATTGAGTGCGACCGAGGCTATCAACTGGAAGACGACTATAACTAAAGTTTCCGACTACCGTAAATAATTCGGTTTCCGTTCTTCCTGATGAACCAGATTGCACATAAAGATAACCTGGCTGCTGCTGCCAACGTGGTAGGACTGAAACGGTGACGCTTCCGGCCTTTACCTCACCGACAACGTCACCACTACCATTTAGGGCTGAAATGGTATACTCATGAATGCCAGCTGGTAAGTCAATCGCACGACGATAAGCATTCCCATCACTTTCCTCTAAAGGTTTAGTCAACGTCACTTCCTCCTGAGATCCACCTTCTAAGTCAAAATTGATCTGGATTTCCTTAACAACATCAATCGCTTCAGCGTCTAGTTCTGCCTCCATTACAACTCCACCAGTGATCGCTGTAATCGACCAATCAACAAAAGCATCGTCAATGGTGATCGGATTTGACCCTTCTTCATTCTCATCTTCTCCATCATTTACAGAACCACCGTCCGTTGGTTCTTCAGGCTCTGATGATTGATCAGGTACGTCAAATGAATTAGACCAATTGGATGAACCAAAAGATACTAGATCCACCTCATGCCCTACTGGTCCAGCAAGTGGGATCACGGTTGCGACAAAACTTCCTTCAGCCAAATCATTGAACGTCGCTGTAAAGTTGCCGTTTGACACATTGACCACTTCTGAATAGCCAGTAGAAGAAGCCGCTACTTCTGAGCTTTCAACATCATCTTCTTCCACCTTCACACGAACGCGATTCACATCACTCGCTTCACCTGAAACAGTGACTGTTCCGTCTTGAACCTCGGTGTTAGATGAGAGATGGTTGGCTGAGCGATTGTAAAGGTTGATACTTCTCTCTCACCATATTGATCTCCTGAAGAAAAATCGATCCCCGTTACAGACACTTCATGGTCACCTGGCGGCAGATCGGTAAAGTCAACAGAAAATCTGTCTCTCCTCACATCCACCTCTTTTTTCCATACGTCATGAAACGCCTCACGAATCGTATCATCTAGATTTGGATCAAACTCAATCTGAGCCATCACACGGTTTAAGCCTTCTGTTCTACCATTTACCGTCAGATTTTGGCCATCTTTGCTCACTTGAAGATCTTTGACTAACGGTTCACCGATGTCAAATTGCCCTTCTCCATCAATCTCAACTACATCTAGTGCTGAGACTCTAACCTCATAGCTACCTTCCGATAATCCATCAAAGTAAGCGGAGTACTTGCCATCAATAACATCTACTTCTCTATTAATATTAGCCTCGCTTACTTGTATTCGTACCTTCTCTATCTCTCCTGAAACTTCACCGCTAATCGTGACATGTTGGCCATCCACTTCGGTTAAAACCGTCACACTTGGCTCAACAATCTTTTCAATTTCGGCACTTTCAGCCAAACTTCTCACACTACTACTCCTAACATTTTGAGAACCTAGACTAGTAAAGACAAACGGAGACGATAGACTATTTGGAGCGTATCCTCGGAAATGACGGTCTCCATGCTCCACAACTCGATTGTTGCTTACATCAAGAGTCACTGGCTGATAGCGTTGGTTCCGGTCATCACGAACAGTAAACTCAGCTAAATCAAAATCACGGACATCGCTTCCCCAATCAAACTGATTATAAACTGGAATTTGTTCCACAAAAAGATCATGGCCACGAAGCCCAATCGTGCTCATATTTTCAATCGTAAACGTAAAAATACGTTGGTTTGATGTATTCGGTGCCGTCCGGTTACTAGAATGTTGAAGACTAACAAACGCTGAAGTATCACGATAATTCAAACCAGCTAAGCGATTTCCACCAGTCCCAGTCGGTTCAACCGTATCAGTAAACGGCCGATCAAGAGAGAGACGAACATTTGAATCGTTTCCACGCGCATCGATATCACTTACATGTAAGTTTAACGTTTTCGATAAATCAGTTGCGCTACTCATTCCTGTTGACAAAATATCGGCACGAATATAGTATGATTTCCGGTTTTGAAGTCCTGGTTTAATCGTATAGTTACGATCAAAATCAAACTCAATTTCTGAACCATCTCGACTAAATGTTCCTGCCGCAACAGGGGTATTACTGCCAACTTCATACAAATTCGGTGCAGCTAACAAATTATCTAACCGACCGTTCATTCCTTCTGCTGATAACAAACTATTATTAATATCAGCCGCTGACACGACTATTTCATCGACACGCATTTCCTCATGTTCTGCCTCTAATCGGAAAGCACCAAGAGGAGCTTGGCGAAGCGTATCACTGATGGAATACGCATAAATTCGTTCGGAAGCAGGAACACGATCGACTTTCCACAATCCACCCGCAATAAGACGTTTGTATTGAGGAGAACTCGGTAAAGCAGAGTCCAACATGGTGCGGTTTCGTTCACGTGTTTCTTCTAAATCAAATTCGACAAACGAAAGCCTGGCATCTATTTCTGCATCAGCGAACGTCTCGTTTCTTGTAGAACGAACGCGGAGCTGGATGGTTTCTTTCGCTCCACGTTCTACATACCAGTTAACCCGATCAAAATCGAGTGTGAATGTATCCCCTGAGACGTTGCTTATCGTTTCAGAACCAATAATCATGTTGTTTTTAGGATTATAAATCTCAACCGCCGTAATGAGATCACTTATGTCATAGCCACCTTTTACATTAAGATCAACCTTCATATTTGTAATCGTCATGTCCTCGCCAGGTGCAACTAAATCATATTCACGAACAACCCCTGGTGCACTTGATGTTGCGACAACTGATTGACCTTGCCGCGGTGTACTCGAGCTAATCGTCAAACGGCTATTTCCAGACGTTACATCAAACGAATTTGATAGAAAAACACTTCGTTCATTCTCATTTGTTCGTAAGCTCGCACGAACATTATGACCGCTATTTTTTCCTTTCGCGACAATGTCATACGCCTCTTCAATTTCAAAGCGACTAAAACTTTGCGCATCTGTCGGATCTCCCCTTAACGCAAACGTTTCAGCCGTGACCGATCAATCTCAATCTCTTCCTCTTTCAGATCAAAGACAACTTTTTCACGGTCAGCGAACCCTTGAACAGGAATGCGCGTTCCACCATTGCTGCGATATAAGTATAGATTTGCAAATGAATCAACGTCAAAGTTGCCCCCATAAATGATCACTTTCTCAAGGCGAACTCCTTCTCCTGAAGGCTGTAACGTAAACTCACCCAGCTCTTCCTGTGTATCACCGACTTCGACATCCACCCGTCTATTACTGCCACGAACTTCTAATGTACCAACGTTACTATGAACAATCGAGAACGAGTTACCGACAATCGGAAAACTTCCATTTAATTTCGTATTCGCTGTAAACGCATCAACACTTTCAATCGCAAATTGAACGGTAGCCGTAATGGCTGACGAATGGGCTTCTAAACTAACGGCGACCGTAAATTCTTTCGTTGTATGTTCTGGAATACGCACAGAGCGGCTTAAGCGAACAACATTATCTTGATTCACCGTTCCGACCGTAATCACCATTCCGTTTTCATCTAATAAATACACTTCTTCAATATGATCACGTGCATGAGCGGTACCGAGTTGACGAAGCTGAGTGGAACGGAGTTGAATCTCTTCCTCACCAGCTGTCACTTGAAAACGAAACACTTCATTTAAAGGGGTTCCCAATCCGAGCGAGCGTGAGGAAGGTTGGTTATGATTCGTCACTTCCCCAGGTCTCCCTAACAACTCATTAGACAGTTCATACGTCCGTTCCTCCGCCTGAACACCCTCTCCGTCAACGACAATGACGTACGTACCTAATTCAAGTGGATCCGTTACGAGTTCAAACCGACCAGCACGATCTACTGAGACAACCTCTTCAACAAGAGGCTGACCAGCACGATGATCCTGTCGATACACACGAATAACCACTTCCCTTAGTCCTTCTGTCTGCCCAGAAAGATAAAGCGAGTGATTGGCATTTTGATCTAACTCAATCGAAAAGATGGAAGCTTGCTTACTAGGCTCAGGCAAACCAACTTCCTCAATCGTTCGGTGCATCAACATCGCAAAATGCTCACGATATAATGGTTGATTCGGACGAAATGTTCCATCTGAATAACCATTAATAAGCCCTAAATTAGCCATTAACGAAACATTGCTCGTATGTGAGCCTGCATTGTCAGAGAACGGATAAGGCGCGTTGCCCGTCAAATTAAAGGCCCGAGCGATAACGGTTGCTGCCTGCGCACGAGTGAAACTCCCACCAGGATTAAACTGACCACCACGATTAAAGAAACCAGCCTCTACCGCTGCGGCAATTTCATTATAGTATTGATGGGAAAGAGCAATATCTTGGAAGCCTGGATCCTTTACATTCCTCGTATCTAAGTTAAAGGCTCTTGTAAACATAACAGCTGCTTGCTGACGAGTAATTTCAACACGTGGACGAAACGTTCCATCAGGATACCCCGTAATCACTCCTAAACTAACAAGTTCATGAATGGCTTGATAGCTTTCCCGCGCTTCACTGATGTCGGAGAATTGTGTCTGGGCGAGGGCTGTATCAGATGGAACAGCAACGAAAACCGTTGAAGCAACGACTGAAGCCGACGTCATCGTTGCTAGGAATTGTTTGTATTTTTTTCTCGGGGGCTTGTTCATTATGATTCTCCTTTGCTGGAAAGTATGTTGTTATAAATATATGAAGCTTTCAAATCACTAATACGTAATCTTCTGTTCTTATGTATCTTTATTGTATCAAGAGAGTGGGGAAAATGTTATTGGTTATTTACTTATTTTTACTGAAATACGATGAAAAGGCCATTAAGATTTACCCCTCAATGGCCTTATAAAGGTATCTAATTTAAGCCTTTTACCAATTTTAGTGAAGTGGAACCACTTTGAATAGAAACTAATACGCATTCTTATTAATAAACCCATTAATAATAGTCTTAAAGATAATCTTGATATCTAAGACAAACGTCCAATTCTCAATATAAAATATATCACAATTAATTCGGTCGAGAATAGACGTATCTCCTCTTAACCCATTTACTTGAGCCCAACCTGTAATCCCTGGTCTTACATGATGTTTAATCATGTATTTAGGAATTTCCTCTTTAAACTGATTTACAAAGTGTGGACGCTCTGGTCTCGGCCCGACAACACTCATGTCTCCTTTTAAGACATTAATGAACTGAGGCAATTCATCAAGACTAGTTTTCCTTAAAAATGTTCCTAATTTCGTTTTCCTTGGATCATCATTTGTCGTCCATTGCGTATTTGATTCAGTTACAGGTTGATGCTTCATCGAACGGAACTTGTACATATAAAACGTTCGTCTATTTAATCCTACTCTTTCCTGTTTAAAGATTACAGGTCCTGACGATGTCAATTTCACTAAACACGCGATCAAGAGTAAAAGTGGACTGAAGAAGATGAGAACTGTTAACGAAAAGGCAACATCAAATCCTCTTTTAAACAAACGATTCCTCAGCTCATCTAACGGAACATCCCGAACATTGATTAACGGAATATCACCAAGTACGTCAAACTGTGGACGTGCAGGCAAAACATGATAAAAGTCTGGAATAATCAACGTTCGTACTCCTACCTTTTCACATATATCAATAATCTTCGTATACTTTTTATGCGCATCTAAAGGTAGTGCAATGACTACTTCATCAATCATACTATGTTGATTTAGTACTTTTTCTAAATCATCGAGCTTCCCAAGAATTTTGTGATTATCGTCCTTACTTTCCAAACGATAATCATCTAAAAAACCAATTACCTCTAATCCCATATCAGACTGTTTCTTAAGACTCTCAGAAAATTGCTTTCCAAGCGAACCTGCTCCAAGAATAAGAACAAACTGTTTATTGTACCCTTTCTTTCGTAACGTTCTTAAAACACTTTTCACCGCAAAACGATAGACGGAAAGAAAAATAACATTTCCGACAAGGAAATAGACAAGAAATTCCCTCGATAAATCCATTTCTCTAAATGTAAAAAGCATACTTAACAAAAGCATTACCGAAAACAAATGTACTTGAACAATCTTCATGAACTCGGTTAAAAAGTTTTTCTTTCGTTTCGGAGAATACAGAGCAAATGCATAGCCTAATATAATCGCGATCACACCATAAAACAAAACTCGTAACCCATAGTATTGAATAGATAAATGACCTACTTGATCGGCTAATGGCGAGACAAACTTCAGCCACCAAGCAAGTAAGAACGAAACAAAGAGGACCGCAACGTCAAATAAGACGTATAGTTGTGTTAAAAATTTCTGGTTTTTACGAATCATATAATCACCTTTGTTTTCTTAATCGGTTCATCGCTAAAGCAAGAGCGCCTTTTGCAGCAATCCCTGCATAAACAGTAGCATTTACTAGTAAATTATATTTCTTATGAAAATGCTTCCTATGAAATAAGTACATCGCCCGGTGAAATTCATAAACAATTTTACGTGGCTTTCTGCGGCTACTTGCACCCTTATAATGAATAATTGACGTTTTCGGGTAATAATAATTGTCCCAGCCAGCCTCTTTAATCCGGTAGCACCAATCAATATCCTCACCATACATAAAGTACTCTTCATCAAGAAGTCCTACATCGTTAATTATTTCTCGCCTTACAAGCATGAATGCTCCAACAAGACAATCAACTGGATAATCATCATTCTCGTCTAAATGCCCCATATGATACTGGTTAAAACGAGAGCTATTGGGGAAAAGCTTTGCCAGTCTCGTAAAGTAATAGAATGAAGCAGCCGGTGTCGGAAAACCACGGCGGCATGCTTTATCTAACGAACCATCAGGTAAGACCACTTTGCAGCCGCTCGCACCAACAGATGGATGGTTATCCATAAATTCAAGCATCACATCAAATGTGTCCTCTTGAACAACCGTATCCGAATTCAGAAGAAGCAAATATCTTCCTTTTGCTACCTTTAAGCCAATATTATTGGCTTTCGAGAAGCCTTCGTTCTCCTTATTTTGAATACATCGTACTTGTGGAAAACGTTCTTGCACGGCTTCTATTGTTCCATCACTCGAAGCATTATCAACTAATATGATTTCAAATGTATACTTTGTTTGTGAGGAATAGATGGATTGAATCGCTTCTATCGTTAGTTTTTTTGTATTATAGTTGACGATAATGATGCTAAGATCCATTAAATTCACCAGTATTTCTATTATAAATTTCGTCGCATAAGGAATAGATAGATAAGGCCTATGTTTCTAGATAGACCTTTCATATAGAATTGATACGTAACCATTGTAAGCAAACGTTTGCTTCTTGAGGCACTTTCTAAGCGAATAAAAGCTCCGAGCATTTGCCTCGTATTCTTTGAAATATCTAAAGAGTACTTTTCTAGAAAAGCCCTTGTTTGTTTTACTTTTTTCCCAACCACTTGCTGATTAATTTTATCTAACAATGGTTTTAATTTAAATTTCTTTGCGCCAACTACATTTTCCTGATGTTGCCGGTAATGAATCGTCGGCTCCTCCACGACACCAACTTCTCCAAAACAAGCGGCAACCATTGCTAGCCACCAATCATGCATAATGGCTTCTTTCGGAATCGGAAGTGCTTTTTCTACTAACGACCGATTGACCATAACCGTACAGCCTGTTACAACATTTTGCAGTATGATCTCATGCAACTGCGACCGCTGTGGATCAATGTTTTGAAACTTCCAAAAAGAGTCAGCAATAGGCTCTAACTTGTCATCCACAACAAATAAATCAGTGTGGACTAATATTGGAGTAGATGATGTCGCTTTTGATTCTAACGTTTTCATTTTAAGAAGCGTTCGTTTGATTTTATCTTCTAACCAAACATCATCTTGGTCCACAAACATAAAGTACCCAAACTGTTCATCTCTTGCTAAAGCGTACTCAAGCAATGTTGAGAAGCTATGTGAGACACCTACGTTTTCCTTTGCATCTTCATTAACAAAAACAACATTTATATGTTTCGTTGCATATTCATTTATCATTGTACACGTCTCGTCAGATGAACCATCATCCCGAATAAAAAGAACAAAATGGGTATGACTTTGCATAAGTAATGAATTCAAAAGCTCTCTTATATACGACTGACCATTATACGTAGATAAGAGTAAAGCTATTTTATTATGCATTTTTATTCCTACCTTAATAAGATTTAACCTATTATTAGTTTAACTAACTATGTATAGTCGGTAAAGGTAAAAAAAATACCAAATGCATTACCGGCATCTGGTATATTATCGTTCTATTAAAAACTCCCTCAATGCCTCTCTCCAATTCCGAAGTGGTTGAAACCCATTCGAACGAATCATAACATCATCAAGCAGCGAAACCTTAGGCCTTATCGCAGCAGTTGGGAATTGTTCTGTTGAAATTGGCTTAACAGTAACTGGGAGTTCTGCCTCTTTAAAGATGGCTTCAGCAAACTCATGCCACGTACAATGGCCTGAATTAGAAGCATGATAAACCCCATACTTCTCACTACTGACTAATTCCAACAGAAAACTAGCTAAATCTTTTGTATAGGTGGGCGCACCAAACTGATCATTGACAACAGAGACTTCCTCTCGTTCCTTCCTTAACCGAAGCATCGTCTTCACGAAGTTCGGCCCGTTCGATCCAAAAACCCAAGAAGTTCGTACAATGAAATACTTTGACGAAAGCGTTCTTGTCAATTCTTCCCCAGCAAGCTTTGACTTCCCATAAATACTTACTGGATTTGTTTGATCGTACTCTTGGTATGGTGTACTGCTTGTCCCATCAAAGACATAATCTGTGCTAATATAGCAAACTTTAGCCCCGACTTTCTCCGCACACACAGCAATATTTCGTGAACCGTTGGCATTGACTTGATAAGCTTTTTCAACCTCAGTTTCTGCTAAATCAACTTTCGTGTAGGCAGCGCAGTGGATAATGACATCTGGGGAAATGGTGCTAATTTCCTTATTTACTTGTTCGAATGATGTAACATCAAGCTCATTTTTACCAAAAGCGTATACATTGTGGCCTTGTGCTTTCGCTAGTAAGGTGACATCCTGCCCTAGCTGACCACTGGCACCTGTTATGAGAATTTTCATGGCATCCACCTAGATTTTTCCGTACTGCTTTTCATAATACTCTTGATATTCACCACTAATGATTCGTTTCCACCAATCTTCATTCTCGACATACCAGTCAATCGTTTCTTTCAAACCGTCTTCAAATGTATACTTCGGCTGCCAACCTAATTCCTGTTTTATCTTAGTTGCATCAATCGCATAGCGACGATCGTGTCCTAAACGATCTTGAACATAATCGATCAACGTTTCAGATTTCCCTAAATGTTTTAATATTCCTTTGACGATTTCAATATTCGTCAGTTCATTATTTCCACCGACATTATACACTTCTCCACTTTTCCCTTTGTGAAGTACTAAATCAATTGCTTGGCAGTGATCCTCAACATGAAGCCAATCACGAATATTTAAACCGTCACCATAAATAGGTAAAGGTTGATTAGCTAACGCGCGACTAATCATTAAAGGAATTAACTTCTCTGGAAATTGATGAGGTCCATAATTATTGGAACAACGAGTAATCATAACTGGTAAGCGATACGTCTCATAATAGGCTCGTACAAGTAAATCAGCCCCCGCTTTACTTGCACTATAAGGACTATTCGGAGATAGTGGAGTTGTTTCATGAAATAATCCTTCTTCTCCTAGTGAACCATACACCTCATCTGTTGAAACTTGTACAAACTTTTCTACACCATACTTTTTAGATGCGTCTAATAACACTTGTGATCCTAAAATATTTGTACGAGTAAAAATGGCTGGATCATGAATACTTCGATCGACATGAGATTCTGCAGCAAAGTTAACTACTGTGTCTATGCCTTTCTGAAAAATCTCCTCGACAAATTCTACATCAGCTATGTCACCTTTTATAAATTGATAATTTTGGTGCTTTTCAATAACTTGTAAGTTTTCTAAGTTCCCTGCGTAGGTTAGTGCATCAAGATTGATGAAGTCATACTGAGGATATTTTCCAATCATATAACGAATAAAATTACTTCCAATGAAACCCGCTCCACCTGTAACAAGTAATCTCATTTTAAACACCCTCTATAAATAAAATTATGCTCCGCATCTTCAAAACTCGGATGCTTCTGATCTTTTTCAGATAAAATAGGGTTCGAAGTCGGCCAAGGAATGTTTAACGTCGAATCATCCCAAGCAATCCCCCGATCATTTTCTGGAGAGTAATATTCATCTACTTTATAAAAAACTTGTGTATCTTTCACTAACGTACAAAAACCATGAGCAAACCCTTTTGGGACTAATAATTGTCTTTTGTTATCTTCACTAAGAATATAACTTTCCCATTCACCAAAGGTCGGTGACCCTTGCCGAAGATCAACAATCACATCGTAAATCGCCCCAGCTAGAACCCGAACTAATTTGGCTTGAGCGGCTGGATTGAGTTGATAATGAAGTCCACGAAGAGTTCCTGATTCAGATGAAAGCGAGTGATTGTCTTGGACGAAGTGATTTGTTACACCTTTTTCTGCAAACAGTTTATGATTGTAACTTTCTGTGAAGAAACCACGCTCATCGCCAAATCTTCTAGTTTCTAATAAAATAATATCTTGAAATTTTGTCGGATAGATTTTCACACCAACACCACCATTTTCTTCATCTCACTACCATTTAGGTCATCAAATTGAACAGATACTTTCCAAACTCATTATTCTTAAGCTGACTAGCTAAACGTTGTAACTGGATATCATTTATATATCCTAATCGATAAGCGACTTCTTCTAGACAGGCAATTTTTAACCCTTGGCGCTTTTCCACTGTTTCAATAAAGAGTGATGCTTCTAATAAAGATTCATGCGTTCCTGTATCAAGCCAGGCAAAGCCTCTACCAAGTAGTTCTACCTGTAACTTTCTTTCTTCTAGATAAACCTGGTTAATGTCCGTAATCTCTAGTTCTCCTCTTTCAGAAGGTATCAATTGTTTTGCAATATCGACTACATGATGATCATAGAAATAAAGCCCCGTCACAGCATAGTTAGACTGTGGTTCATTCGGCTTTTCAACAATCGATGTGACCTTATTATTTTGATCAAAGGCAATTACACCATAACGCTCTGGATCTTTTACCTGATAGCCAAAAACGGTAGCACCACTTTTGCGTGAAGCAACGTTTTTTAACAAACCAGAAAAGCCATATCCGTAAAAAATGTTGTCACCTAGAATTAATGAAACCGAATCCGTTCCTATAAATTCTTCTGCTATTAGAAAAGCCTCCGCAATCCCTCTTGGCTCTGATTGAGCAGCATAGGTAAACGATACTCCTAACTCTTCACCCGTTCCTAATAGTTGCTCAAATCTTGGTAGATCATTTGGTGTTGAAATAATCATGATTTCCCGAATACCTGCTAGCATTAAGACGGACAACGGATAATAAATCATCGGTTTATCATAAACAGGTAATAACTGCTTTGATACAACGCGGGTTAACGGATATAAACGGCTCCCGCTTCCTCCTGCAAGTACGATTCCTTTCATAACTTACTCCTATCAACGTTTATAATATGAATAGACCATTTTATAAAAATTGTTCCCTAGAAACGTACACATATAGGCAAACAATAGTTTAGATGACTTTTTATATTTTTTTATTGCTTGTTTAAAAATGGTTCTACCTTTTTTAACTTTGCCAGCTAAACATAGGTTATGACCATACGAAAAAAGAAAGGAAGAAACATATTCAAGGCCCGCATCCATAAATAATTGTTTATGCTTCTCCCAAATTTTCTCGTAAGCAATAACGATTTTCCCTTGATTTGAAGAGATGCTCCCCTCTGTATAAAAAACGTCCACAAGGGGTTCATCAATCCAAATAAAAGGGTATTTTGTTGATAACCGTAACCAAAGTTCCCAGTCTTGAAAACGTGGCATATCTTCTGCAAAGAAACCTTCACTTTCTAAACAGTTTCTGTGAACAAGAACGGTCTGTGTTGATATAAAATTCCCGAGGAGTAACTCTTTATGAATATAGCCTTGCTTCTGTCGGCCATCTTCCCCTGGTATATATTCTTCTATTCCATCCTTATGACGAATAAAACTAGTATAGATTAAAGAAGAACTTTGGCTATTCATAGCTGCTTTAACTTGCTTTTCTAATTTATCAGGTGCCCAATTATCATCACTATCTTGAAAAGCAATCCACTCCGCTTTCGCTTCTTTAATCCCTGTATTTCGGGCTGCGGCAGCTCCTAAATTCTGTTTATGAGTAAGACAACGGATTCTTTGATCCTCTATTTCCTGAACTACTTGAAGCGTATGATCTATGGAACAATCATCAATAATAATCAGTTCAAAGTTTGAGTAGGTTTGTTTTAGTATACTTTGAACTGCATCTTCCACGGTATCTTGTCGGTTATAGACAGGCATAATAATGCTAATAAATAATGATTCAGTTTGTTTCATTTTCAGCGCACCTACTTCGAACCATTAACTATTCCCCACATTTTTTCGAATTTCTTTACCCAATCAGCTTGTTTTGCTAATGCTAATCGTCTTGACTTATTTTCTTCACTTTTACTATTCAAAGCTCTTTCGCAAGCCGCTATAAATAACTCAGTTTCACTTTTAACATGTTCGTAAACGCCATCTTCTATATAGTTATTGGTTGAAGGAAGACCACATCCGACAATTGGTAGCCCCCCTGCCAAATATTCGAAAAACTTGAGAGGGAAAACCCCTTCATTGTAATTATTTTCTATATAAGGAAGAATACCGATGTCGAATGTTGCTACCATACTCGGAATTTCATCATAGGGGACAGTAGGAATTATTTTTACGTTATCCAACTTTTGCAATTTTTGATAAGCTTGTCCCATCTGTCCGTAAGTCGAACCAACGAGTACCAATTGCCAATCATGTTTCACTTTAAATACCTTTACTAGCAAATCAAAATCAATTTTCCAAGGTTTAAGACCTCCGACAAAACCTAGGGTCGGTTTCTTATTGAAATTTATATCTATCTTATCGACTACTTGGAATTTTGAATAATCCACTCCATTCTCAATAAGTGTAGTACTAATACGTTTATATAGGAGTCGGTTCTGTAAAGTTAAGGAAGACGCAAAGCAATAGTTAGCCGAACTAACAATTCTTCTCTCTGTTCTCCTTATTAATTGACGTTTTATAAAATTTTGAAGAAAATGATTCGTTTTTTCAGCTTCTACCCACATATCACTACAATCATAAATAACTGATTTCCATATCTTAAGTTGTGAAAGTGCGGAAAAAGCAGGATAAGTATACCACAAATAATAATTTACTTGCTCTTCATGTTTTTCATGAATAAAATGGATTAAAGAATTTTGAAACCACTCAATGTTTCTTACTAAACTTTTATAGTCTCCGATTTTTATTTGTAAAATATCGCAATTTAATTTTATTTCTTTTAGTATGTTTAAATTAGAATTAAAGAAAGAATGTGTTTCAGGGGAGATCCAAATAATTTCCTGTGCAGTATCTTGAGATAATAAATACTCAGCCAAACGATGTCGACGATATTTTAAAGGATCTTCTAGATAACTAGAAGGAGCTACAATCACATGAATAGTTTTGAACATTTTTCCCAAAACACTCCTATTTGAGTTAATTTCATAAAGCCTGTCTAAAGAACAATACAAAGACCTTAATTTTCATAGTCTCATTTTTAAAAATGAAAATTAAACAGCTTGAATAACCTCTTTTTTAGATAAGGGCTTAGCTATACGGTCACACGCGAGTTTTGCTCTGTTATAACCAATTGTGTTAAATCAAAATGAACTTTTGCTCGCTTCCCAGTTCGATAACGAACATTATTTAACTGGAAGAACTCTTTAAGATAAGCACGACGCGTTCAACAGCACGTTATTTATAGATGGTTTTCCACGCTTTTCGAGCCACTGGCTGGCGCTGTATATCGACGTAAATCAGTTGTTATTTTAACTTTATAGACTTTTTGACACAACGTTGCCGAAGCTAACGGTCAATCTTTACACTCTTTTGGACTCGTGTATTTTAACGTCTTATACTTAGAGTCGTAACTGTCATATCGACACGAATATTCTCGCGCACAACTTAGCGCAAAATGTTGAGCAAACCCTTCTAAGGCTGACTCATTTTTCTTATTGTAAGCAATGATAAACTGGGCACCCATTCGATGAATTTGTTCGTAAATAGCTGGATAATCATACCCTGCATCAAGAGTACTGAATGAAACCAGAAGCGCAGAGAGTCGCTCATGAACGCCTTTCAATAAAGGGATTGCAGTTTTTCCACCATTTGGGTTTCCCGATAAAAAGAGCGTTTGAAGAATATACTGACTTTTGGTTCAACTGCAAAATGCCATTTATGACCAAACCAAAATACGTTCTTTCCTTCACTGTTTTTCTTGGCTCACCAATTACGATCAAGAGGGACAGCTGACCGTAATTCATCTAAAGATGCATCAAATTAAGCTTCTATCTTTTTCTCGAATAGTGGTAGAGCAGCTTCACGTTCAACTTTTTCTTGAAGCTATTTCTCTTGTTCTTCTTTAGGCTTACGTCCACGTTTCTTTAGCTCTGATTTAGGCTTTTCTTCTTTTACAGGTCTTGGTCCCGTGCTTCGATGTGAGTCGTATCAAGGGCAGCCGTATCATCCATCTATGATAAACCCTTCTAGAATTGCTTAATGGATTTGAGTTTCTTTAATACGTTCAAGAACATCGAATTTAGCTAATTAGTAAGTATTCTCGAATAAGAGGCTTCAGATGGAATCGCATCAGAAAGAAGGAATTCATAATCTAAACGAAACATATAGTCGTTCTTAAAACTACTAATAAGATCTTTAATCGTAGGAATTCCTTCAAGAATTCTAGCCGCAAAAGCGTAGATCATGGCTGCATAATTAAGTTGAACAGGCGCACCATAAAGGGCTTTTTTGAAATAATAAATAGAATTGGGTCAATCTAATCGTTGAAACACCGTTTCAAAACGGTGGGTAGGTTCTAAATCGTATAAATCTTGCAGGTCAAATAGGCTTCCTTGTCGTATAATAGTCATAAGGGAGTCTTCCTCCAGTCGTTAGTTTTTTGTGTAGTAACTTACTAATTCGACTTTTGGGGAGGTACTCCCTTTTTCTTGTATTGAAAGCCTTACGAGACTAAGGGTTTACATTAAGAAATTCATTCATTTCTTAAATTAATAATTCTTTTTTTATTAACCTAACTTTAACTATTAATATCAATCTCATTTAAAAACTGATTAAAATACTCAAATTTTTTCCCACCGATCAAGTCGTCCATTAACCTCCCTTCAGCTTCCAAAAAGTAATCACCTAGTAATTGATCAGTTTTTTCATCAAATTTCTCGTAATTTCCAGGTCTAGGAGTAAATTCGCCAAAGACCAGCCTTTCCGAAGACTTATGAAAATCTAATCTAACAAATGGCGCTGGTATTTCAGAACTCATAGCAGCAGCTAAATCAATTTCTTTTTTAGATACTCCATCTCCTTGAATGACCTTATCGTCATACTTACCTGTATTTACTAATTCTCCTGAAGCAGACCACCAACAATACCCTTTACTAGGATACCTTCTTACTTCGAGAATTAGTGCAACTTTACCATAAAAACAATAAAATTTAATATCTCTAGATGGTTTCTCTAAGCTATTTTCGTTATAGATTAACTCCTCAACAATCCAATCATCATTTTTTACCAATCCATTTTTTAAATCATTCCGTATAGAAAATTCCAGTGATTTCCAACCACCTAATAATTTTGAATTTCTAACATCCAATATATTATCGGAATTCTCAACAAGATAAACACCACGAGAACCTGCTCCACTTACAGGCTTTATAACAATTTTTTCACCCTTATCAATTTCACTAAATTTGATATGACTATTAAATATCAAAGGTCTATCGATACCAAGTTTATCCACAAATGCATAAGACCTCACTTTATCATCAAGAATCCATTCTGGTAAAATTGTACTTAACTGTCTTTTCCTAGAACGCATACTCAAACTAGCTCTAAAAGATGATATTGATCTTAAAGATAATTTATCTCCTTTACCAGAAGACTTTACTAGAAATTCTGGCAACTCTCCTACTTTTAAAGAGCTTATTATTTTCTGATGTATTTCATTTCTTATTTCACTCTTTTTAATTTTCTTTGCGGCAAGTATAAGAGCTTCAGAATAGCTTCTCTCAAAACATTTCTTCTCTTCAATAATTTTTTCTACATAACCAATCATGTTCCCCGACTTTTCAGCTCTTTTTAAGTTACTTATAAGACCTTCCCTATTTTTTTCTTTATTTGGGAGCTGGAGCTTCCTATCAATGAATTTTTGAATTCTTCTAGCGTGCATTGTATAACCAAAGTGCTTTTCTACGTACTTACGAGTCTTCTAAAACTTTTTCATTATAGAAATTTTCATTATTCAACAGCTTTTCTAAATAATATTTCACTTCAAATGGTTCAGCGTAAATTGCTGCTTCTTCAAATAGTTTACGATAACTATGGGGGAGAATAACTGGTACTCCAACAGCCATCGCTTCTATAATCACTCTACCAAAAGATTCTACCCAATCCGAATGAGTATAATAAACGAAAACATCTAATTTTTCGAGGAACTTTTTTGGATGTATTGCACCAAAATCGGAAACATTCCAATTATCAGGCAAATAGCCTAATACTTTTTTAGGTGTTTCACCCCCACCTAAAATGTGGACTTCATAATCCTCTGAATCAGGATATGTGCCTAGTAATTCGGCTGGATTCTCAGGCCATTTAACCTCATTATCCCTAGAGTGCCTACCAATTATCTTTTTTGAACTATTAATAGGTCGTGATTTTCTTTCCCATTTATCTACGTCTATTATGTTAGACCAGTTTTCTTTAGATAAATTAATTTCTTTTAATTCTTCTCTATGATATTCGTAAAGAACATCTCTAACTAATGGTCCAATAGGACACCAAATTGCTCCTTTTCCAAAACATTCTTGCAAATAGTGGTTCGCTCTTTTGATATCATATCTAATCACAGCGTTAGGACCATAATCACTTTGTGGTGGTTGATTTATGATAACTCTAATATTATTAGCTTTTACATCTGGGATAAACCGTTGCCTTTCTTGCAAAATAGGAGGATATCTTACAATTAATAAGTCACAAGAGACGTATTCTCCGAACACAATAACTTGAACTTGGTCACCATCAACAAGATTCCGAACTTTGGAATCGAAGCTTCTTTTTGGATCAAGGTCATATCGATTCATTTGAATTAGCCCAACCTTAATACCTAATTGTTTTTGAGCAATAATCTCTTCAACATTTGACATATTAGATCCACCATGAAGTCTAAAATCAGAAACTAAAATGATATCAAAATGTCTACGTTCTATTGAATCATGTTTCTTATTCTTAATTAAAGGTTCTGGTACCGCAAAGGGCCTAAGCTTTTGCGGGAACTCATAGCGTAATGAATCAGTTTTGGAATGAAAGTAATTAGAACTCTCGAAATATTCCAATCTCGCACCAATTAGGTTTCCATGAAATCCAAAGACCTTATTACCCGTCAAAGAAGTACTAGTTTGTCTTTGAAAAGATAGAGGACCAGTTTTTAAATTCTTAATCGATAGTTCCCCAAATTTTTTTTTGAAGCGGCGTATAAATTCCCCGTCAGCCATAAAACGAACACTGTCCCAATAACCCAATTGTTCAAGGACATCTTTTCTACGAAACATTAAAGATGACATATTATCAAATATATATACACCAGGTTTCCCTCTACGATGGAACTTCAACTCTGTACTCGCTCGAACTTGCTGTGAAGTATTACCCATTATATTAGGGTTGTTGACTAAATGTAAAACTTGCTTTTCAATTTTTTGAGGATGGGACCAATCATCAGCATCATGGCACGTTATGAAATCTCCAGTTGCAACGTCAAGAGCTAGGTTTCGAGCAACATATGGACCGCTATTAACTTTAGTTTGTAAGAGTTTTACTCTTGAGTCTTTAATCAAAAAGCTTTCTACTACCTTAAATGTATTATCAGTACTACAATCATCCACAATAATAACCTCTAAGTTATGCCAACTCTGGGATAAGACAGACCTTATGGCTGTTTCAATATAGTTTTCTGAATTATAAATCGGCATAATGACTGTTACTTTAGCGTAATGTTCAGTTTCGACTTTTCCTTCATCTTTAATAATTTTAATGTTTTCTAAAGAAAGTTCTTTATTCATATTGGCAATATCAAGTTCTAATAGCTTGTAAAATTTATAAACCTCATTTATCATCCTAATTTTATCTATATAATTTGACTCATTATTTGCCTTTCCCAATCAATAGATCAGGATGAGTTTCTTCAGTTAATAATCTTTCTAGTTCTTTTTTAGCTATAATATTCTGCCCTAATATCTCTTGGCATTCTGCTACTAAAATTTTCGCTTTTCGGATGGTGCTACTATCAGTCTCTTCTTTTATAACTACCGACAAGAACTCTAAACATTTTTTTGCATCTTCCTTTGTATATTTATTCCCATGCCATAACGCTAATTCCCAAGCAGCAAATTTCTTTAAGTGAACATCTTTGGTATCACTTAACATCTCTATCAAATCTTTATAAGCCCGTTCTTCAAAACCTAAATTAAGCAATTTACGTTTAATTTGTTTTACTTTTCCCTTAGCATTTTTTACTTTTTTTTTCATCCGATATTTCAATATTTGACTGTTTTAAAGAAACTGATGATTTTTTATACTCATTTCTACGAGGTGAATGATTTTTTATACCTAGTACTCGTTTTATCACTAAGCTAATATCCCGAATGCTTTTACTGTATTGCCAAATTCTACTGTGTTCAATAGTTCGAAAGCTATTTCTATACTTATTTTTTTCAGCTTGTAGAACTTTTATCTGCCCGCGCATATTTAGTAATTCTACTTCTAAATCACTAATTTGTTTTTTTAAGAATCTTTCGATTTTCTTCTTCAATATTCAACTGTTCCTGCACTCTATAAACTTGATTTGTTAACTTGACTTTTTCAGATAATAGTAAATCTTTCTTTTCTAAGACATTTTTCATATTACAAAGCTCCTTCAATTTATTACATGTTAGGTTTTTTTGAAAAGTCTAACATTTTCCGAACAAAGAAGGTAAATCGCCAAGAACG
The DNA here is from genome assembly GCF_000513095.1 of Halalkalibacter wakoensis JCM 9140. Lineage (GTDB taxonomy): Bacteria > Bacillota > Bacilli > Bacillales > Bacillaceae_D > Halalkalibacter > Halalkalibacter wakoensis. Next base: position 19,446 of record NZ_BAUT01000021.1, on the reverse strand, counting down.
ACTCTCACTAATTTCCTTGAATTTTTTTTTAGCATAGGCTCTTTCTTTCTCAACTTTTTTCACCTCAATACCTAACTTCTGACTTTCTCGCTTTAACTCTTCCAATTCCATTCTATAGTCATAATTTCTTTTCATTTTAATATTCAGTTCATTTTTAAAGTATATTAATTTTTCTTCAGTTAAAATGATTTGGTCTTTTAAATACCTTTCTCGAATAGATTCTGACAAATCTGCAACCTCATCTGCATCCTTTTGTTTTATTAAAGAAATATCCATATTTTCAAACTCATCCTTTTTATTTGCTTAAAAATTTGCTTATCCTAAACTCATGGTTCGTATACCCGAAATTCTCTTCAACAAATTTCCACGCAAAATTAACTTGGTTATCATAAAAGGTCTTATCTACTAATAACTGTTGAATCTTTTCTTTCACTTCGTGTGGCTCTGCATAGATTGCAGCACCTTTAAATAAACTCTGATATTCATATGGTAAAATTACAGGGACACCCACCGCCATTGCTTCAATAATTACACGACCAAAAGACTCAACCCAATCCTGATGTGTATAATAAACAAATACATCTATTCGAGACAAAAATTCTTTAGGTTCTATCTCTCCAAATTCATAAACCTTCCAATTACTAGGCAACCTCCCTAGTATACTTCTTGGCGTGTTAGCTCCACCAAGTATATATACATCAAACTCTTTTGAATCAGGGTAAATAGATAGTAATTGCTCAACATTATCTGGCCACTTCATACTGTTATCTCTAGATACTCTCCCAATTTTAGGTTTCCCACCTTGTGAAAATTTTTTTTCCACTCTCCACTCATTCACATCTATAATATTGGTCCAGTCTTCAGTTGCTAGCTTAATAACCGACAAATCCTTACTATGGTAATTATATAAGGCTTCCCGAACTAATGGACCAATTGGATGCCAAATTGCCTCTTTCAAAAAATACTTTCTTAAATTCTCATGACTCTGTCTGATGTCAAAACGTTGAACACCATCTGGTCCATAATCACTTCTTGGTGTTTGGTTAATAATCACACGTATATTCTTCGCATCAACTTTTGGAATATAATCTTGCCATTCTTGCAGAATTGGCGGATACCTAACAATTAATAAATCACATGTAACGTTTTCGCCAAAAACAATCATCTGTACCATATTTCCATCTATTAATTGGCGTATTTTAGGGTTGGTTTTCTTTCGTGGATTATAATCATACCTCGACATTTGTATTAAGCCAGTCTTTAAACCCATGTTTCTGTGTGCTTTGATTTCCTCTAAGTTAGATATATTAGAGCCTCCATCCAATCGAAAATCTGAAACAATAATTATATCGAAATATCGTGTTCCTAACTGTTTTGGATCTCTTTTAGGCCACATAGGTTCTGGTACTGCAAAAGGCCTCTTAACCATTGGGAAATCATAGCGGAGTTCTTTCCCTAACGAGTGGTACTCACTAAAAGCTTCAAAGTATTCCTTTCTAGCTCCCATGAAAAAACCGTGATAACCAAAAGCAGAGCTTCCTGTTAGAGAGGAAGTTGTCTGTCTTTGAAAAGAAAGTGGTCCAGTTGAAAGATAGGCTACAGAGTCTTCACCAAAGATTACTTTTGTCCTCCTAATAAATTCAGAGTCAGCACCAAACCGAACAGAATCCCAGAAACCTACAGCCTCCATAACCTTTTTACGCCTAAACATAAAGGAAGACATATTACTAAAAATATATGAACCTAGCTTGCCCCTACGGTAAAACTTCAAATCTTCCGTTGCCCGGGCTTGTTCAGATAAATTCCCTATTACACTTCTATTCTTCTGCAAGTGTACAACTTGCCGTTCAATCTTCTCTGAATGAGACCAATCATCTGCATCATGACAAGTTACAAATTCTCCGGTAGCTTCTTTTAATGCCATATTTCTTGCAACATATGGGCCTTGGTTTACTCCGGCTTTAATTAACTTTACTCTATCGTCATTCTCTTCATACATTTCAACAATATCGACAGTTTTATCACTACTACAGTCATCAACAACCAACACTTCTAAGTTAGTCCATGTCTGAGTCAATACGGAGTCAAGTGCAGTTTTAATTACCTTTTCCGCGTTAAATACTGGGATAATAACAGTTACTTTTGTATTTATATTAGTCTCAGTCTGTACGAGTTGCTTTTCATAATCTGAAAAAAGACAATCATATAAAGTCGAATTTTTTTTTTCAGAAAAACTCACCTTATTTTTAATATTTGGAAGGGCTTTATTAATTAAACTAATTTTTTTATCTACTGTTGATTCAAGATTGCTCAAAGCTAAAAACAAATCTGAATCACTATCTACATCCAAAGCATTAATAATCGCCTTTTTAGCATTACCTATATCCCCTGTTATTTCTAAATTTTCTGCTTCCATTATTACTGCTTGTCTTAGTTTTATTGAATCTTTTTCGTCTTTTACGACTTCTGCTAATAACTTTAAACTTTCTCTTGCAGAGTCCTTATTATATTGATTAGCGTGCCAAAGCAGTAATTCCCAAGAGGCAATAGACTTCATTTTTATATTAGATTCTTCTTTTACAATCAATTCTAAATCCTCTTTAGCACGTTTACTGAAACCTAAATTCAACAATTTTTTCCGGATTCCCTCAATGTAATAATAGGAACCTTTCTTCGAATTTAGTAATCGTTGAACAAAATCTATTTGCTTTTGACTAAGAGCTCCTTTAATAAATTGTTTTATACTAGGTGGACATTTTTTTTTTAGGAACTTCAAACTTCTATTTATCAATTTCAGAACTCGAAAATTTCCAATAATACCAAACCTATACTTTTTAGCCATACATCGTTACCACCTTTAATTTCCACTTTTACTGAGCACTAATTTTCTGTTTGTACTTTTTAACAGTTTCTTTTGGCAAACAATCCATATATAATTCACCATTATCGAGCCACAATACCCTTGAGCAAACCTTCTCCACAAACCCCATACTATGCGAAACAATAATAACCACTTTCGCACTTTCAATCATTTCCTGAATTCTCTCACTGGCTTTTTGCCTAAAATCAATATCTCCAGCCGAAAGAGCCTCATCAATAATAAATATATCAGGTTGCAATGTAGCTGCTGTACTAAACTAAACGGGATTTCATACCACTCGAATAGTTCTTCACAGGTTTATTAATAGACTTTCTTAATCCAGAGAATTCAACAATACTATCATAATGTTCCTCAATTTCTTTCTTAGGAATTCCAAGCAACATTCCGTTCAAATAAATATTATCTCTCCCAGATAACTGCCCATCAAAACCAGTCCCAAACCCCAGTAATGCAGTGGTTTCACCATTTATAGTTAGCACTCCTTTATCAGGAGTTAAAATATTAGTCATCAATTTACAAAGTGTACTTTTTCCAGCACCATTATGACCTATAATCCCAACGACTTCTCCTTCTTTTATTTCAAAATTAACATTCTTCAAAGCCGAAAAGGTCTTTCCATTCAAATTATAAGTGACACTCAGATTTTCAGCCTTAATAGCAACTTTATCAGTTGATTTTAACTCTGTTTTTTTGATATCTAATTTCTTTTTTGGCTTTTGTTTCTTCTTAGGCACAGAAGCTAAATACTGTTGGGCAACCTCTTCTGGATTGCCATTCGCTTTAATAACCCCTTTTTCTAACCAAATAAGTCTGTCACAATTGGCTACAGCATATTTAATACTATGAGTAACTAAAATCACCATTTTGGCTTTCTTAACTAATTCCTTCATTTTACTTGCAGCTTTCTCATTAAACTCGATATCTCCCGTATTTAAAGCTTCGTCAAGAACTAACACTTCAGGCTCCAAGAAAGCTGCGACACTAAAACCAAGCCTAGCTTTCATACCACTTGAGTAATATTTAATAGGTTGTTCCATGAAAGAACCAATCCCCGAAAATTCGTGTATCTCGTCAATGAACTGACTAATTTTAACTTTATCAATCCCTAGCATCATTCCACTCATATATACATTTTCACGACCAGTTAACTCTTTATTGAATCCAATCCCTAATGAAAAGAGAGCAGATACTGTCCCATCCACCTGTATCTCACCCTCATCAGGATGCAATATCCCCGAGATGAGTTTGCACAATGTAGTTTTTCCAGATCCGTTTGATCCGATGATTCCCAACACTTCACCTTCATAACCAGTAAAATCAATACTTTTTAAAGGCCAGAATTGTCCTTTTACCTCATTCTCATTTTTCCTTTTAAACTTATTGAATACATGTGATTTAAAGTCGTCAGAACGATTATCGGGAGTGAAGGAAACACCAACATTTTTTGCTACAACAATTGAATTTTTATCTTCTATATGCATAAAGAAAACCTCTTTTATAATGCTTTTATAATTTTGTGTTCATTTCTATTGTAAAAGATAAGTAACCCCAAAATTGCTAGTAACGATATAAACCCAAGAATAAGTAATCCCGATAATTGAGGACTTGTTTGATACATTAATATATCCCGATATGCATTTAAAAGATGAGCAAACGGATTTATATCAACAATCCACTGATATTGTTCAGGCAAACGTCCTCCCTCCCATATAACAGGAGATGCGTAAAACAAAATTCGAATAACGTGTGTAAGAATATTATCGATATCTCGAATGAACACACAAACATAAGCTACGAATAAACTAATTGCTTGTAAAAACAACAATTGGACAAGCATAATTAAAGGAAGATAAATCACTTGCCATCCAGGCATAACACCAAAGGCAACTAAAAATATTGCAATAACAACCAAGCCAAACGAGAAATTAATTAATTCCGTTAAAGACTTTGTCATCGGAAAGATTGCCTTAGGTAAATAAACTTGATTAATAATGGAAGACCTGCTGGTGATAGCTCTAGCCGACTTACTGATTGTCGTACTTGACCAACGCCAAGCTACTAAACCAATGACCAAGAAAACACCATAATTTTCTCCACCACGATCTAATAAAACAGCTACTAAAAAGTAATAGATGAGAACACCGAGAAGTGGATCTAAAAGCCACCAGAAATAGCCAAGATAGCTATTTCTATGCTCTGATTTAAGTCCTGATTTAACAAGATAAATTAAAAGATCCTTCCTTTTCAAAATTTCTTTTAAATATGATTGCATCTATTCATCTCCACCATCCTATGTTACGCACTCTGATGATTTTTTACTTCTCTTAACAACGCAACACTCACCCCAAACAACACAAAGAAGATTGGAGCAGACCCTATAATCGTATCATTAAACACAGCTTGCACCAAATAAGCGAACAAACCTCCAAACAAGGCAACTAATAAAAATTCCTCTTCAGTCACGAGTTTGCCTTTCATAAAATAAACAATGTTTCGATATACGTGTATCCCTACCAGAGCTAAAAAGCTAATAAGTGCAATGATTCCAGCACCATAACCAATCCCAATATACATATTATGAGGCTTATCAACGACCAAATGATAATTCTCGATGTTTGCGTAGATTTCTGGATCATTTTGTGGGAAGAATAGAGCTAACGTATCCATTCCATAACCGAATAATGGTCGCTCTTTTATTAAATCAAACGTTCGATCCCAAATAAACAAACGTCCCGCTCCAGCACCTACTCCTCTTTCAGGTAGCGGCTCAAGTTCAAAAGGATTGTTTTCGTTAGGCTCATCAGCTTGAACACTTGGAACAAGAGACCCACCTATATTGGTCAGTAAATCAGTTGGATTCATAGAGCTTTCTGACGCCTCTTCACTAACAAAAGGATTGGTACCAACAAAAAAGCCAACTGTCCGATCCCAAACTTCTGCATTATGATTGACTAATGGAATAAATAAAGCCGTACTTAAAATGACAATTGAAACAAAAGGAATAACAGCCTCCAATTTCTGCTTTGACTTCCAAATGACAAAGGCAATAATCGGAAGAGAGACGGTAACAGCAACGAAGCCACTCCTTGATAAAGACGTAAAAATCATCGAAAATGCAAATATAGCTAATAGACTATAGACGACTTTCATCCACTTATTTTTCGTCATCATTGCAAAAATAGTTGCTAATACAACGACCATTCCTGCAAATCCACTCGCATAGTTGCCGTGATTTAATGTTGTACTTAATCCGCTACCTTCAATATCGCCTACTTCTCTTAGACTAGTGGGGACAATCAAATTTTGTACCCAGCTATAAGAACCAAGATCAATCCCGTAAAAGGTAACTAACCCCATTATTGCATTAACAAAAATAGGCGGAATTAGACATAAAACTATCAAATGAATATGTTTTGCCTTGTATGAAAGATTAGCTGCAACAAATAGAAGTGCCATATAACCTAAGTAAGTAATCGTTCCATCGTGACGATTATACATACCAAATAAGGCAACCTCTTTATATGGTGCAAATATTAGTGAAATAAGAAGCGAGAAAACAAAAATAGATATAAAAATATTTAAATTACTAGGTTTTATTACAGCCTTTGTAATGAACAACGAGTACAAGAAAAGTAATAAAATAACAAACGTAACTATAAGAAAAAAAAGAAACTTATAATACGTAAACAACTCCCCATATGAACCACTATTTAATGATGAATGGAATGAGATTAACGGACTGATAAATTCGGCAACTTGTACTCTTGTAATTAGAGGCAGGAATACAAATAAAAAACCGAATAAAACAATAATTACTTTATTTATCCTAGCTATCTCATTTAAACCTTCCTTTTCGTTACTGACTGTATGAATGTTATAATTCATCAACTTTCATCCTCATTTGCATTATTATTGTCAGACTCTATTTCCTCTAGGAGAGACATCGTCACCAGCCGATAATCTTCTGGCAAATCTAGCGTTAATGTTTCTTCTAAATAAACTTGTGCTTGCTCTAGTTGGTCATTACGTAATAAAAGTTCCCCAAATTGAATCATAAAGAAAGGTTCCTTCCTGAGGAATGGCCTTATTTTCATAGCTTCTTCATAATGAAGCAGTGCTGTATCCAAATCACCTTTCATGGCGTAATTTAGTCCTGTATTCCATTCTAGAGTTGGACTAGCAGGTTTTCGACCAATTAAATCTAAAAAGATTTCTTCTGCTTCCTCAAAGCCTCCTTGGTTGGACAACTGCATTGCGTAATGAAACTCATGAAAATCTTCTTCAAAAAGTTGATTCTGATTATTTGCTATATAATAAGTAATAACACAGATGATAACAGCCAAAATAAAAAGAACCGTAAAAGTGACAGTTCTAAACTTGCTTGAATGAATGTTCATACGTTAACTCCTTAAGTATAATTAAGTCTATTAACATTTTACTATAAATTTAGTTATGTAGTAAGCTGTAGAATTTTGTTTTTATTTGGTATTTGAATTTGGTCGAACTCAAAAGTGGTAAGTGCAGCCACTTTAATTAAGGCCTTCTAAACTCCTTTAGTTGATCGTCAAGGGAAATTAGGCAAAGAAAAGAGACTCACACCCCATTCCTCTTTATCGCTTTTTAACTAAAACCTACTTTCAAAGAAAAACTAGTCAGTTTTTCTTTCTACAATTCCCTCTCTGTTAGGATAAATGTCGTAGGAGATTTTAGATAATTAAGTAAAAAACAAGAAGGCTGTCAGACATTAAAGGAAATAGAACACGATATCACAAGGAACAAAGACAACGCATCCAAAGGGTTAGGTACGAAGCGCGAAAAATTTCACAACAAAAGTGACAAGTTGCGCTCTATCCACGTGAGATGAGGAGTAAAAGCATGAAGAAAACCTTACTATTCTCATGACCTAATAATGTTAATCGAAAACGTCATTTTTCGTTTCGATTCAAATCGCTAGGTTAGTAAGCGTAGCACGGTAGCCTAGACTGACTCGGGGATTAATGACATTTTTTAAAATCTTTAAAGGAGCTAAATACTCCAACTATATAGACAAAGACCGGTTTTAATTTAACAAATACATATTCCTGTAGTAGCTATTGGTTTTAAATTCACTTAGAGTTTTATCTTCTACGTTGTCTTCTATATGATTGGTTTGTAGACACCAGCTTTGCCTCGAGCTTCTTCAGAGTTCCACATCTCCTTAAATACCTTTGCTAATATATCATTTAGGAGCTACTTTATGTTTAGAACAACTTCAGAAATATCTTGAACCTCAACCATTTGATAAATGTCAAAAAAACCAACCACTGAGTGGTTGGTTTTTTGTAAAAATAACTATTAACGGATAGGTACACTAATTTCAGGACCTTGGTATCCTCTAATATATGGTGTGATTGTAACATCAGAAAGGTTAGCTGTATTTGGACCATACTTAATTTCAAAATTAGTAGCATTACTACGATCAAAATCAAAGCGAATTGTTGATCCATCAAATGGAGCAACTCGATCATCACCAGTTCCTCTAGCATAGCTAAAGTTACCTACTACAGTAAATTCTTCCGTTTCTGTTCTACCAGAAGAACCTGAAGTAACATGTAAGTAACCATCTGCGTCAGTGTAATTACCAGCATTACCATTTAATGCTTTAAATACAAAACTATCATTTGCTAGATTTGTAGTGTGAGCTCTAAATGTAGAGCTAGACGCACCTACAGGGTTTAATCTTTCATTCTTATCATCACGAATAGCAAATTGTGCAACATCATCTGTAGTTACATCAGAATTCCAATCAAATTGATTGACCATAGGTACTTGTTTAACGAATACACTCTTATCTGCATCTCTAACAGTAGCCATATTTTCTAGAGAAAAAGTAAACATACGTTGGTTAGCAGTGTTAGAAGCAACACGATCTTCTGTTGAAATTAAATTAGCTGTTACAGAAGTTGGACGATAGTTGAAACCACCTAAGTCACCTGCAACTGTGTTAGTGAATCTTTGAGACTCAGGTACATTAACTCTAATGTTAGAGTTTTGACCACGAGAATCAATATTTTCCACTTGTAATTTAAACGTATCATTTAAATCAGCTTCTGGTACATCTGCACTTAAAATGTCAGCTTTAATCACGAATTGTTTACGATTCTCTAAACCAGTCTCAACAACGTAATTATTGTTGAATTCAAACTCAATTTTAGTACCGTTGTTAATAAAGCTACCCGTAGCTACTGGAGTATCTTCTCCAGCTACGTATAAGTTTGGAGCTGCGATTAGGTTATCTAATCTACCACCAAATGCCTCTGAATCTAGTAAATCAGAATCTGGAGCAGCAGAAACAATGATATCATCAACTCTTAAATTCTCATCTAATGCTTCAACACGGAAACCACCGATAGGTGCTTGACGTAAAGTATCAGATACTGAATAACCAAAAATACGGTTTCCACTCGGTAATTGTGTAAAGTTCCATGATCCACCAGCAGTTAATTTCTTATATTGTGGAGATGAAGGAAGTACTGAGCTAAGCATTGATTGACCACGAGTACGTGTATCTTCTAAATCATACTCTACAGAATTTAAACGTACATCGATTTCTGCATTATCAAGAGTTTCATTTCCAGCACTACGAATACGTAGTTGAACTCTATTTGAAGTTCCACGATCAACGAACCAGTTAACATTGTCAAAACTAACTTCAACTTCGTCTCCTGATTCAGATCTGCTAATTGTTTCAGAAGCTAATACAACATTTCTTTCTGGATCATAAAGCTCTACTGCAGAAACTAGATCTCCAACAGATTGACCTCTTGTATTAATGATCGCTGAAGCATCTGTTACAGTAATATCTTCTCCTGGAGCTACTAGATTGTACTCACGCACAACACCTTCAGAACTTGAAGTGGCAACAATAGTAGAACCTTGTTGTGGAGAGTTCGTGCTAATCGTTAAACGAGAATCGCCTGAACCAATTTCGAAAGGTGCAGATAAGGCAACCGTACTGCGTCCATCAACATTAGCTTTTTCTAAACCGATTCGTACATTATATCCACTATTAATACCTTTTGCACGAACATCATAAGTTTCTTCAATTTCAAAATAACCTTCAGACTGCGTATCGATAGGGTCACCTTTCAATACGAACGTTTCAGCATTTGAACGTGCAATGCGAATATCTTTTCCGCGTAAATCAAACGAAACATCATCAGAGCTAACAATAGCATCAACATCAATTGCATCAGCGCCATTGTTTCTGTAAAGTGTTAAGTTTTCAAAGTCAGTTGGATCAATTCCACCATGTGCATTTAATAGAACCTGCTCAAGTGTAACACCTTCTTGAGATGGTTGAACAGTGAATTGTCCAAGTTCTTCTTGAGTATCACCTACATCGGCATTAACTACGATGCTACTTCCACGAACATTAAGTTGACCAATGTTACTTTGAATCATAGAAAAACTATTACCCACAAGTGGGAATGAACCGTTCAACTGAGCATTAGCTGAGAATGCATTAACTGATTCAATTCCAAATTGAACTGTAGCAGTTGCGGCAGTTGAATCATTGTTCAAGTCAACAGCTACTGTAAACTCACGAGTTGTGTTAGCTGGAATTCTTACAGAACGACTTAAACGAACTTGGTTGTCTGCGTTGATTGTTCCTGATGCAACAACATTTCCGTTTTCATCCAATAGATGAACTTCGTCGATATGATCACGATTATGCGCTGTACCTAATTGACGTAATTGCGTTGAACGCAACGTGATGTCATCGCTTCCCGCAGTTACCGAGAACTTAAATACTTCGTTCATAGGTGAACCAATCGCTAGATTTCCTGCTGTAGGTTGGTTAACTGCTGTTACTGACCCCGGTGCAGCAGTTACATCAGAAACTGAGAAGGAAGTTTCTTGAGTTTCTACTCCTTCAGCTTCAACAACTACACGGTAATTACCATTACTTAAAACTTCTGTAACAAGTTCAAACGAACGATTATCAACTGAAACTGTTTCTTCAACTACAGCTTCATCGCTTGAGTTTAGAACTGTCACTTGTACTTCTTCAACAACATTCGCACGACCAGAGATGACAGCTGTTTTGTCTGAGTTAACAGAAGCATTAAGATTGAAAACTGCTGGTACATCTGGAGCTGGCTCGCTAGGAGTTCTATCAAGACCATGCTTTTCAATCGTACGGTGCATTAATTGTGCGAAGTTCTCACGGTTTAATGCGTTGTTTGGACGGAATGTTCCATCTGAGTAACCATTGATTAGGCCTTCAGAAGCCATTAATGCAACAGCATTAGCGTGTGAACCAGCGTTGTCAGAGAATGTGTACTGTGCAGTACCTTCTAATCCCCAAGCACGTGTGATAACTGTAGCAGCTTGTGCACGTGTGAAGTTTCCGCCAGCGTTGAACGTTCCACCAGCGTTGAAGAATCCAGCTTCAACAGCAGCAGCGATTTCGTTGTAATAACGGTGTGTTGTTGGGATGTCGCTGAAACCTGGGTTTGTTACGTTGTTTGTATCAAGATCGAACGCACGAGCGAACATTACTGCCGCTTGTTGACGAGTAAGCTCAGCTCTTGGCTTGAATGTTCCATCTGGATAACCAGTGATTACACCAAGATCTACTAAAGCTTGAATAGCTTCGTAGCTTTCACGTTGTTCAGATACATCTGAAAAATTTGTCGCAGCAGAAGCAGCGATTGGACCTACACCAGCGAAACCTGTTGTTACTACAGCAGCTGATAAAGTTGTTGCTAAGAATTTGCGGTAAGACTTAGGTTGATAACTCATGTTTTCTTTTTCCTCCTTAGATTATGTACATTTTGAATGTACAGTTAAACTGTTTTACTAATTACTAAGACGTTATAGGACTGACTGGTCAAACAACGGTGTACTTAAACTTTGATGCAGATCTTATTTCAAAACCAATACCCTAGTCCGCCTGTTTGAACTAGTAAATTGCAGTCATTCCAACTGTAATCTGCAAGATGATTATACTTGCTAGATTCCTTGTTGTCAATGATTCTACTTATTATAACATAAATTTACTAGAATCTACAAGTGGTGCGGTTGGAGTGACATCAGATTCAACATCTAACGTCATTCTACACAATAATTCTTCATTTGCAAATAGATTCACGAAAGTTTTTCTGGTTTTTACACTAGCAATTAATGGTAGTTATCTTTGTTGCTATGTAAATGTTTTTGCAAAGTCTATTGTACATACGTCCTCAGCCCACTCTCTCATCGTATGTTTGTCATCGGCAGTTATTCCAATTAATAATCTAAAAAAGAACAAAAAAAAGAGGCTTGGACAAAAGTGGTTTTATAAACTGGCAATGGTGTGTGAAGATTGTCGCTGCATAGCAATCGCTCCGGAACGATCCTCCGCTAAAGTTCAGCATGCCCATTATCCATTTAACCCTTTAGTTAGGTCCCAACCTCTTAACGATGTATTTTTTAAACTAACCTTCTATCTTCTCTTCTATAGAAACAGGTTCGTTATGATTTTGAAAACGAAGCAAAAGCGATTCATCAATGACACGGAACTCATCGAGGATTTCAACCGTATAACGGAAGCGTGTTTGGAAGCGGTGAACATCAAATGTTTCGACATCAACAAAAATCGTCATGTCAATTCGTTCAATTTCAATGCTCTCCATTACATCATCCATGTTTAGATTCGGGTGATCCGCTAGTCCCATTTGTTCGATATGCTGAAGAACCAATGGACGGTACTGTTCATCTGACCCTCTAAATGATACTTCATAAACTGAGATCGTCTCAGCTTCCTCATCTAATAACACTTCTTCATTCTCTGGATCATAATAGAGGATTTCTGATTCCTTCATTAAAAATTCATTATTATATGGTAGGAAAGCTTCCAACAACGTTGTTGGTTTCTCAAAGATTGATCCGTAAATCCCTCTCTGTCACGCACTTGCCACGTTGCACCAGGGTTATTTGGTCTAACCCTCCACTCATCATTCGTTACATACACTTCCATATTCAATGATTCTGTTAAGTTTAAAAGGGTCATTTGAATTTCCGCATACGCTTGTAACGGATTATATGCTATTTCACCTTCCATTGCTGAACGAAACGACTCTTGTTGTGCCGTTAGCGTTTGATTCCGTTGAAACGATACACTTTCTAATTGTTCTGTTGCCATTATAGCTTCATCATACACTTGCTCGGCTTTAAGCTGGTCCCCACATCCTGAGAGTACAAACAGGGTAACAATAAACAGGGGAATGAGTATTTGTTTCATTCTATCTTCTCCTAGCGTTTCTTCTCATTGTATTTGTATCATTCTTATTGTACAAATCAGCTAGCCTGAACACAAGTTTGATTTTTCAATTACGGTAGCACTACTCCAAATTCCCTCATTTTTTAATTTCAGTTAGCTTTCTATTTTTACAAATTCTACCTAATCGACAATATATGAAGGGGATTTTTCGATTATCTGTCATAAAATGTTGTCATTCTGTTACACAAATGTAATAAAAATTGGTAGATTCTTATGCTAGACTTAGTCCTAGGAAAATAAATCAGTAGTTTACTAGATAGAATTGTCGAAAGATTGGAGTGTTAGGCTTGTCGAAGAGGACCATGTGTGTCGTGTTAACTATCTTGCTATTAGCAACGATTGCGCCACGCGACCAAGTGAAAGCATCATCCGTTCGTGATGATATTGTGTCAATTGCAAAGGGCCAACTTGGTACACCTTATCGCTTTGGCGGTACAACCCCAAGCGGATTTGATTGTTCTGGATTTATTCGGTATGTATTTAATGGTGTCGGGATAGATTTACCTAGAACTTCTGCTTCTCAGTACCGTGCTGGCACATCTGTTAGTAAGTCAGATTTAGAAGTGGGAGACCTTGTATTTTTTAATACAACCGGAGCAAACCCTTCTCACTCAGGTATCTATATAGGAAGCAATCAGTTTATCCATGCATCTTCATCAAATGGAATTTCCATCTCTAATATTAATGATCCTCACTATTGGGGCAGTCGATACATAGGAGCAAGACGAGTACTAGAAGAGATCGAAGTGCAGCAAGTATCGTTAAAGGAGCTTCCTGCTGGTCAATATCATGATGTTAGTTCTGATTTTTGGGCAGTGAATTCCATAAGACGCTTAGGCGAACAAACCATTATTACAGGGTATGAAGGCAGCCTTTTCAAACCAAATGAACAAATTACACGTGCACAAGTAGCGATTATCTTAACAAGAGCATTGAATCTTGAAGCAAATGGAGAATCTGTTGACTTTCACGATGTAAGTTCATCATTCCATGCTTATGATGCCATCCAAGCGGTCGCGCAAGCAGGATTTTTCTCGGGTGATTCCAAAGGAAACTTCCGTCCAAATGATCCATTTACAAGAGAACATATCGCACTAGTTTTTAAGAAGGCTTTTGAGCTTCCGGATGCAACAGCACAGACAGATTTCAAAGATGTATCCGATTCACGTCATTCCTATCAAGCGATTCAAAGCTTAGCTGAAAGTGGCATCACTTCAGGTTACAAAGACGGTACATTCCGTCCTGGTGAAACGACGACACGTGCTCAACTTTCCGTATTCTTTGATCGTGCTTTAAGTAATTAAACGTTTGTAAAAGCAATAGGGAGAATGTCCTTATTGCTTTTTTTATTCCCTTTTTCTCTCTTTTTAAACCGTTTTTTCTTTGTCTTTTCTATTTCAATCTGGTTCCTAATCTTCTATAATTATATGAAACACCTACTCTATTTATAGCTTACGAAAGCTGGTGACTCGATGACCCTATTTATGAAACGTTTTTTCGTCGTATTCGTCTTTTTGTTCTTTTTACAAGTATCCAATGTATTCGCTAGTTCTGATGAATACATCCTTCTTTTTCAAGACGACATTGATTATGAGAAACTAGAATCTCTTGAATCAATTGAAATTTTGGAAGAGTTCTCATTCTTCCCTGGAGTTGTGATTGTAACCGATGACCGTTCGATTGAAACAATCCGTTCATGGCCTACAGTCCTCTCCATCGAGGAGAATCAAGAACTGATTGTCGAAAGTTCGACTTATGCAAACTGGGGAATATCCCATTTATCTATTCCTTCAAGCTGGGACCTTGGTTATTCTGGTAAAGGGGTCAAAGTAGCGGTTGTAGATAGCGGGATTGCTCCACATCCTGCACTCACGATTCAAGGTGGGGTTTCAATGGTTAATTATACAACCTCCTACTTCGATGACAATGGTCACGGAACACATAGCGCCGGCATTATCGCCGCCAATCAAGCGAGTACCAACCATCTAGGGGTTGCACATAACGTTGATCTTTACTCGGTCAAAACACTTGATTCTTCAGGTAATGGAAGGCTAAACGATACGATTCGCGGAATTGAATGGGCGATTAAAGAAAACATGGATATTATTAATTTAAGTCTTGGTACATCCACCCCTTCTTCTGCCTTAAAATCAGTTGTTGATTATGCCTATGAACAGGATATTATCGTGGTTGCTGCTGCAGGAAACAAGTCCCAAAACACAGCAACACCGATGCCGGTAGAGTATCCGGCTAAGTATGGGAGTGTCGTTGCTGTATCAGCGGTAGATAACCGAAACCGAATCACTTCTTTTTCGGCAACTGGCCCGGAAATTGAGTTTAGCGCCCCTGGCGTATCGATTAACAGTACGCATTTAAATAATCGTTTTGCGTCATTAAGCGGGACATCGATGGCGACACCTTTTGTTGCAGGGGTATTCGCTTTATATCGTGAAGCTTATCCTCATCTGAACGCGAAAGAGATTCGTAAACTAGCTCAACGTGACGCATATCCATTAACAAGCTCTCGTGATGAACGGTATGGATACGGGTTAATCCAGCCTCCAACAAAGGTTGAATTATCGGCACCTCGTTCGTTAAGAGGTAGCATCGTTTCAACAAATAGCGACGACTCTGCTCTATACTCGTTGCAATGGTCACATCAGCAGGCAGATCGAGTTGATGCTTATCAGGTTTATCGAAATGCTCAATGGATTACAACCGTTCATGATCTTCACTTTGAAGAAACTTTGACACCAGGTGATTATGTATACAATGTAACGGCCGTTAGCAAAGATGGAACTGAATCAAAAAAGAGTTCACCCCTCTCTGTTCATATACCGAAAAAAGAAGTTAAACCTGAGCCTGTTCCAGAACCATCGATACCAGAACCTGAACCACAACCCGAGCCCGAGCCCCTACCAGTAGAATGGATTCATTTTTCGGATGTAGATGAATCGTTTTGGGCTGGACCACACATTTCGTATTTAGCGAGTCAACGTATTGTCAGTGGGTATGACGATGGTTCCTTTAAACCTTCCGCACCCGTTCGCCGTGGGCAAGCGGTCGCCATGATCGCCCGAGCTTTAAAATGGGATACGACACAAGCGGAGACGAATTTTTCAGATGTGAATAAAGAGTATTTTGCTTCTGGAGATATTGCCTATGCTGTTGAGTTAGGTATCATTAGTGGTTTTCCGGATGGAACGTTTAAGCCAAATGCTCCGATTACGAGGGCTCAAATGGCCGCTATTTTAGGAAAAGCATTCGCTCTTGGCACCGATTCTGCGATCATCTTTGAAGATGTCACTACTTCTACAACTGGTTACAGGGAAATTAATCAGTTAGCCAAACTGGGCATTGTGACTGGTTATGATGGCCGCTTCTATCAACCTAGTCAAACGTTAACAAGAGCACAGTTTTCAGTCATCTTATCCCGCGTCCTGAATGAGGACTTGCGAGAATAGTGTCTTCATCTATCTATAGAAAAAATCACGGAAAGCCAATTGGTTTCCGTGATTTTTTTTAGGTTGCTTTATCAAACTAGTATAAGCGTTTTGCGCCTAAGTAGCGTTCACTCCAATAAGCGTTGTTCATACTGGCAACAACTACACCCGTGGAGGTGCCGCTATGAACAAATTGATCGTTGCCAATATATATGCCATTATGTGATGGACCTGGTGAGATCGTTTCAAAGAATACGATATCACCAACAGCTGGCTTTGAAACGGACTTCCCTATATTCCATTGATCTTTCACAGAGCGCGGAATCGATAAGCCTTGCTGTCCGAACGTATAATAAATAAAACCACTGCAATCAAACCCATTCGGAGTCGTTCCACTCCATACATAAGGTGCACCGATGTGATTCGCTGCTTCTGCGATCAAATTCGTAACAAATGCTGCTTGATTCTCAAGTGCTGGTGTTTTCTTTTCTGCTTCATTCGGTGAGGCTTTTGGCGTTGATTTTAGTTCTGCTAGCTTGCTCATTGTTTTTGGCCCTGCTATGCCATCAGCCGTCAAATTATGTAAACGTTGAAAGTTTCGTACAGCTTGTGCGGTTTCCTCTCCAAAGTAACCCGTTGGTTGTCGATCAAATAGACCGAATGCACGCAGAGCTATCTGCAGTTCCGTCACGGCACTTCCACTGCTACCTATTTTTAGTACGGTCTTCGTTACGGTCCATTCACTTTTGATTTGTTGATTCGGTTGTTCGATCTTCGGCAGGTTCGTCTCGTACGTGATTTGCTGTACCGGGTGTTCACCTAGCAACGATGCTAAAGTTTTTGGTCCAACAACTCCATCTACTACGAGATTGTTCGCTTTTTGATAGTTTCTTACAGCTGATTCTGTGATTCTGCCAAATTGACCTGTAATTTTGTAGTTATAATACCCTTGTTCTTTTAAGGCAATTTGTAATTGCTCAACTTGTTGACCGTCCGATCCAAAACGGAGATATGTTTGTAGGCTCGTCATTTGCTTTTCGTTATTCGACGTTGAACGAGACTGTTGATTGTGCTGCTGGGCTTGTCCTTCCATTTCCGCTAGAAGTACTGATAATGTTTTCGGGCCTGCAATCCCATCGACTTTTAAGTTGTTTGCTTTTTGAAATTTCCTTACCGCTTCTTCTGTAATAGAACCGTAAAAGCCAGTTGACTGATGGTGCGTAAAATAGCCTTTTTTCTTTAACGCCTCTTGCAATTCCTTTACATCTGGATGATTTGTCCCTATTCGAAGGGTTTGATCTCCAAGAGCTGCATCCGCTATTTGCGGGCTCATTAAAAAAAGCCCAGTCGCAAACGTTGATGACAGAACGAATTTTCGTACCGCCGTTACCTGCACCATGTGTACAAACCTCCTTAGCCTAGTAATTTCCCTCTTACCTAATATTACCTTCCACTAATGCAATTGCAAAGAATAATTTTACGCGCCCTGCATTTTTTCTATGTACTTTACTAATAAAGGGGTCAGACCCTACTTTTATGCAGTGAAGTGGGGTCTTGTGCTTTATAGGTTTTTTGCTTCGTTTTTGGAGTAGTGCTATTGGTTTGTTTGCAGCTTCTTTCGTTTCTTCTTGTGTTTTTTGAAAAGAGGTCTATCATTCTATCTTTTCATAAGTTGAGTCTCCAAATAAAGGAATGGACGAAATGAGTTAGAATACGGGGTTTGCGGGAAAAATGAGTTATCCACAGAATTCCGTGGATAAGCTGTTGATATCTTTTTTTGTAAGATCTCAGTTACGGTCAGTGAGTGCTGCACAACTAGCTGCTGAGCTACTTGCTACCTTTGTCATGTAGGTTCGGCTGACATAGTGAGAAGCGGGTTCTGCAGTTAGGTCCTGCTTTTTTGGCGAGGGTTTTTACGTCATTTGGTTTGTTACGTGCTTTGGTTGATGATTTTTTTGTGTGGTTTTTGAATGGAATTGTGGCGCGGACAATAAATGTGGGTCATCGGACAATAAAGTGTAGGTAGCGGACAATAAATTCGGCTCATCGGACAATAAATCAATGAAACTCGACAATAAACTCTGTTAACTCAGGAAGAGAGGAAGCTTTTTGGTTAGAAATGTCTACTAGAACGTTTAATTTGATTACTTTGGAGGAGAAAATGAATGGTTTCACACAGCAAAAAGGTCCTCATGCTTTTTGATGAGGACCTTTCTTCTTATTTATCTTGCAGCAGTCGTCAGCTTTACCTGTTCATACGTTTCACGGTTGCAAATAATGTAGAGCACCGCATCATTTGGAATCGATCGAACCTGTCCCCCTAACCCACTTATGTCGCTTACTGTCGTAGATTGCAAGATCATTTACCTTTTAATTTCCAAATGAATCTAGTAAAATTAACACTATAACTAAAGTGGAAATATACCTATGTATTTACATCTTGCTAGACTCGAACGATATATCAAATTAACCTTTATTCTAGGAGTGAGTGACATGCCCTTAATTAAAATGAGGACGATCTGGACGCCGTTAGCCTTGGTAGGATTTAAATTATTAAAAGATGATGAAGGTTGCTACTACTTTAAACTATTTAATAGCCAGTTAAAGAAACTTCGTAATTAATTGTTTTTTTATATAAAAGTCAAACAAAAATCGATCCCTTTATATATGGGATCGATTTTTCATTCACTTTAGTTAAGTATAGATTGGTAATTCTGGCTAGTCTTCTATGCTTTTCTTTGTTTTTCGTTGTTTCCAAACGTTGGTCGAGGAACCTGGTTTCCCCTGACCCTGGTGCGGACAATAAAGGCGGCTCA
>NZ_BAUT01000022.1 GCF_000513095.1 Halalkalibacter wakoensis JCM 9140 | reverse complement strand
CAATCCCCCTTGCCCCTTCATTTAAGTTCTACGCCGAAATATGGTATGATACTAAAACGTAACAAATAAGAGAATCGAGGGGTATCAAAATGAAAACCGTCGTCACGACGTTGAATGCAAAATATATTCATACTTGTCTTGCTTTAAGATGTTTAAAAGCATATGCAGAACCAGATTTTCCAGTTGAGATGGTTGAATATACAATTAAAGATCCAGTAATGAATATCGTGTCAGACCTCTATGAGCGCAAACCAGATGTAATTGGATTCAGTTGCTACATTTGGAACATTGAGGAGACAATTAAAGTCATAAACATGTTAAAAAAAGTAATACCGGAAACGAAAATTGTTTTAGGTGGACCTGAAGTCTCTTATGATACAAAAGAGTGGCTAGAAAATCTCGAAAATGTAGACTTCATCGTTGTAGGTGAAGGTGAAGAAACTTTTAAGCAATTGCTAGAAGAAATTCATACAACAAAGAAGTATCATATGGTATTTGGCCTAGCCTATCGCAAAGATGCAGAGGTTATCGTCACGGCACCAAGACCAAAACTAAAGCTAGATGACGTACCGACTCCTTATCGTTTTCCTGAAGACATGGACGGCTTATCCAAACGGGTGACTTACTTTGAAACGAGCCGTGGTTGTCCATATAGCTGTCAATTTTGTTTATCTTCCATTGAAGTTGGGGTGCGGTATATTGACATTGAACGAGTAAAAGCCGACCTTCTCTTTTTAATTGAAAGTGGCGCGAAACTGATTAAATTTGTTGACCGTACGTTTAATATTAGAAGAGATTATGCTCTGGAGATTTTTCGCTTTTTGATTGAAAATCATCAAGACTGTGTTTTCCAATTTGAGATTACAGCTGATATTATGCGTCCAGAAGTTCTCTCTTTCCTAAATGAAAACGCTCCTCCTGGTATTTTTCGTTTTGAGATTGGGGTACAGTCAACAAACGATGCTACCAATGAACTCGTTATGCGAAGACAAAACTTTGAAAAGTTAAAAAGAACCGTTACCATGGTCAAAGAAGGTGGGAAAATTGACCAACACCTTGATTTGATAGCCGGGTTGCCTGAAGAAGATTATCAATCGTTTCGAAATACATTCAATGATGTATTTGAGATGCGTCCGGAAGAGTTACAGTTAGGCTTTTTAAAAATGCTACGAGGAACAGGACTACGACTTCGTGCCGAGCAGCATGATTATGTTTATATGGATCACTCTCCATATGAAATATTAAAAAACAATGTGCTGACATTTGATGAAATTATACGAATCAAACGTGTTGAAGACGTACTAGAGAAGTATTGGAACGATCATCGCATGGATCGGACAGTTGAATACTTGGTTGCTCATGAATTTGAGTCTGCTTTTGATTTCTTTCAAGAGTTTGGTGATTTTTGGGATAAACGGGGCTGGTCACGAATCGGTCATCAATTAGAGGACTTATTTAAAAGACTTTTCTTGTTTTTACGTAGTCGAGAGACAAGAACAGATTTATCTGTCATTCGAGCTCTTATGATTGTTGATTTCTTTGAAAATCATAAGCATAAGCCTAGGAAGACTTGGTGGGACTTCTCTCTTACAAAGCAAGAGCAAAGCGACTATTTAGCTATGTTAGCAGACAAGCCATCTGTTGTTTCGTCCCAATTTGCTAACCTGAAGCTTACTGAAAAGGACCTTCATAAACATACGATGATTGAGACGATTCCATTTCATCTTTTCAATGATTCTTATGAAGAGAAACCAAGCTTACTAATTGCGTTTTTCAATCCTAAAACGAATCAACCATCTGTATTTTCCGTACCGCTACAGTCCTTGCGTTCTACTGCATTAGCAAAATGATAGAGCGTATACAACCCAAGCCGCACTGGAAGCATTTGCTCCAATGCGGCTTTTTTAATTGTCTAGGAACTTGCCTCTCTTCATCTTGATAAAGGGCCGTAGACTTCTTCTCCATTTTTACACATTCAAACGATCATGTTGCAACGGACTAGCGTCTGGCTTACCGAAGTAGTATCCTTGAGCGAGTGGAACACCAATTTGTTTGCAAAATTCAGCTTCCTCCGCTCTTTCTATTCCTTCAGCTAATAGTTCAATTTGATGCTCTCCGGCTATATCAACAATAGCTTTTATTCGCTCTTGTTTTTCTTTATCTGAATCACAATGATCAACAAGTGTACGGTCAATCTTAGCAAAGTTGGGCTTCAGTTCTCTTAATACTTCTAACGTTGAGTAACCAGAACCTAAATCATCTAAAGCAACTTTTATTCCATGTGCTTGATATGTACTGAAGATCGATTTCAAGTGAGAGATGTCTTCGATTTTTTCTGTTTCAACCACTTCAAAAACTAAATCATTCGGATCAACATTATAGTCTTTCACAGCACGAAATGTACTTTTCAGACAATGATTCGGGTCATAAATGGAAGAAGGCAGAAAATTGATAAATCGTTTTATTACCCGCTTTTACTTTTTGGGAACTTACTTCAATCGAGGCTATTCGTGCTTGGCTGTCCAAGTTTGATTGTAGTCCGGCACGCTGTGAAAAGGAAAATAGCTCTCCAGGAAAAAAGGAGTGAGAATTCGGCAATGATCTTACTAGAAACTCATAGCCAAAAACATGGTCACTTTGAAGTTGAATAATCGGTTGCATATGCTGAGTAAAAAGACCCTGGTTAATAATGGTGACGTACTCACGATGTTGAAGGCGTTCAAGCAACATAGGAAATGGCGTCATGTTCATAAAACGACTTTGATTGTCTTTTTCCTTTGAGTATGTACCTAAAATTTCTATTTTTTCTTGATTGCTAAACGTTTTATCTAGCTCACGCATAATCTTTTCTAACTCATCAAACGACTGATATGAATAAAGAATTGTTTGTTCATTTTTCAGTTTAATATTTGAATGATCAAATAGCTTTTCTGTGATGAGAGGATTTTTACTATAAAACCACAAAAATCCAGCTGACTCTAATTTGGGGAATTGGCTGCAACGCTGACATCCATTCATTTGTCAGACCTCCTATGATGTTTTCACTATCAGTATAGTATTATTGTAACTAAATACACAGAACAATGGAATCATTAATTAGCTATTTTAGATCACATCATAAGATTTTAATAGCTTTAATGCGGCTTTCGTTGGACTAAGTTGACCATCGGTAACGGCTCTCAGCATTATCCCCAGTTCCTTTTTCACTTCATCATTTTCGTAGAAGCTCGATAGTATTTGTTCTTCAATTAGTGAATAAAACCAGTCAGTTGCTTGTTTCTTTCTTCGTTCTTCAAAATCATTTGTTTCTTTCATTTTTTTTATAAATAGTTCAATGGTTTCTAAGCATTGATTCAATCCACTTCCTGTAATAGATGAGGCCGTCAGCACTTTTGGTTCCCATTTCTGGTTACCGGTTAACAAATGAAGGATACGGTTCATCTCTTCTCTTAATAGCTCTGCTTTTGCTAAGTTTTGACCATCTGCTTTATGAATAAGCAAAAGATCGATCAATTCCATCATTCCTTTTTTC
The DNA here is from genome assembly GCF_000513095.1 of Halalkalibacter wakoensis JCM 9140. Classification (GTDB taxonomy): domain Bacteria; phylum Bacillota; class Bacilli; order Bacillales; family Bacillaceae_D; genus Halalkalibacter; species Halalkalibacter wakoensis. The sequence goes on along the minus strand of NZ_BAUT01000022.1, from coordinate 49,483 downwards.
ATACCTTGAAGCTCGTCACCAGCTCCTGTTAACATTAAGACAAGAAAACAATCGACCATTGAGCGAACTGTCACTTCACTTTGGCCTACTCCAACAGTTTCAACAATGATCCTATCATATCCAGCCGCTTCACATAATAAAATAGACTCCCTTGTTTTTCTGGCGACGCCCCCTAACGTTCCACCGGTAGGAGATGGTCGAACAAATGCATGAGGATGTCTTGAGAGTTGTTCCATTCTCGTTTTGTCTCCTAATATACTTCCTCGTGAAAGAGAGCTAGTTGGATCAATAGCTAAAACAGCTACTTTATGGCCTTTTTGACAGAGCATGAGTCCAAATGATTCAATAAACGTTGATTTGCCTGCTCCCGGAACTCCTGTAATGCCAATTCGAATCGATTTTCCTGTGTCAGGCAAAATCGATTGCAGTACATGTTGAGCTAGTGAAAGATGTTTTGAGGCGTTGCTTTCTACAAGGGTAATCGCACGAGCTAAAATAGCTCTATTGTTATGTTTTATTCCATTCACATACTCTTCAACGGTAAGTACCGTACTCTTTTTTGAATACCTCACTCCCCACTCCTCCTTTTGTCTAACCAAAACAGAGATGTTCAAGAACACCTCTGTTTATTCCGTTGAATAGCCAAGACGGTTATTTAATTCTGTCATAATTTTCATAGCAGCTACGGGAATAACCGTTCCTGGTCCAAATATGGCGGCTGCTCCATAATCTAGTAAAAATGAATAATCTTGCGCTGGGATGACTCCACCGATAATAACCAGAATATCTTCCCTTCCCAACTTCTCAAGTTCTTTCATAACTTGTGGCAATAAAGTTTTATGACCAGCAGCCAAAGAACTTACGCCAATAATATGGACATCATTTTCTACTGCTTGCATGGCCACTTCTTCAGGTGTTTGAAACAATGGACCAATATCGACATCAAATCCCATATCAGCAAAAGCTGTTGATATGACCTTCGCGCCTCGATCATGGCCGTCTTGACCCATTTTGGCTATCATGATTCTTGGACGTCTTCCTTCATTTTCAGCAAATTCATCTGTTATATGAAGAATCTCCTTCATTTCATCCTTCTCCCCATATTCAGAGCTATACACACCACTAATCGACCTTATAACAGCCTTATGACGACCAACCACTTTTTCATATGCTTGCGATATTTCTCCAAGACTTGCTCTTGCTCTAGCAGCTTCAATCGCAAGTGCCAATAAGTTGCCCTCTCCGCTTTCCGCTGCTTTCGTTAAAGCGTTCAAAGAAAGTCTGACTTCTTCCTCGTTTCGTTCTTCTCGTAGTTTTTTTAACCGTTTTAACTGAGCTTCACGTACAACCGTATTGTTAATCTCTAATATATCCAAGTCTTCTTCTTGTTCAACTCGATATTTATTCACACCAATAATGGTTTCTTTCTTCGAGTCAATCTGCGCTTGTCTTCTTGCAGCGGCTTCTTCAATACGCATTTTCGGCAGGCCTGTTTCAATTGCTTTAGCCATTCCTCCGAGCTCTTCTATTTCTTCAATATGAGACCAAGCCTTTTTCATTAATTCATTTGTTAACGTTTCTACATAATATGAACCGCCCCACGGGTCTAACACATTCGTCATCCCAGTCTCTTCTTGTAAGTACAGCTGGGTATTTCTCGCAATTCTAGCAGAGAACTCTGTAGGCAGAGCAATGGCCTCATCCAGTGCATTTGTGTGCAGGGATTGTGTGTGGCCGTGGGTCGCTGCCATGGCCTCGATACACGTACGAATGATGTTGTTGTATGGGTCTTGTTCTGTTAAACTCCAGCCTGATGTTTGGGAGTGAGTACGTAAAGCAAGCGATTTCTCATTCTTCGGATGAAATTGCTTCATTAACTTAGCCCACATTAACCTTGCAGCCCTCATTTTTGCCACTTCCATAAAGTGATTCATACCAATCGCCCAAAAAAACGATAGCCTTGGGGCAAACTGATCAATATCGATACCGGCTCCAATTCCCGTCCGTACATATTCAAGACCATCGGCTAACGTGTACGCAAGTTCTATGTCCGCCGTCGCACCAGCTTCTTGCATATGATAGCCTGAAATGCTAATGCTATTAAACTTTGGCATATGTTGTGATGTGTACTCAAAGATATCAGAAATAATTCTCATCGAGGCATCCGGTGGATAAATGTACGTATTTCTCACCATATACTCTTTTAATATGTCATTTTGAATCGTTCCAGTTAATTTCTCTTTAGCAACTCCTTGCTCCTGGGCTGCAACGATATAAAAAGCCATAATTGGGAGTACTGCACCATTCATTGTCATAGACACGGACATTTGATCAAGAGGAATTCCGTCAAATAAAAGTTTCATATCAAGAACGGAATCAACTGCTACCCCAGCCTTTCCAACATCTCCAACAACTCGTGGATGATCTGAGTCATATCCACGGTGGGTCGCTAAATCAAATGCGATCGATAACCCTTTTTGACCTGCTGCTAAGTTTTTTCTATAAAACGCATTGCTTTCTTCTGCGGTAGAATAGCCCGCATATTGTCGTATGGTCCATGGACGCGTTTTATACATGGCTGGATAAGGACCTCTAAAAAAAGGAGCAATTCCTGAAACATAGTCCAAATGGGCAAAATCCTTTATATCTTCTTTTGTGTAAACTTGTTTAATAGAGATTTGTTCAGCTGTTTGAATCATGGTTGAATTACTGTCTTTCATCGAGGTATTGTTTTTTGGAAAAGATGGAAATGGCATTTTATGAAAAATAGGTTTTTTGCTCTTCATTTACTAGCTCCCTCCATCTTTTTTTGGGTGTTGTTGTTCAAAGGGCTCTGCTAGTCGATATTGTTTAATAGGTGTTACACATTCTTTCTTGCCCCCCTCTTTCAGTTGTTTGTGTATGTGATGAAAAGGGGTCTGTTCGCTTACCATTTTTAGAACGTCTTCCATTGTTTCAATTTCGTGCTTTTTGGTTACTTCTTTTTGTTGTTCAATATAATCAAAATAAGAGTTCCGTTCCTCAACTCTCGAAGCAGGTTTCGTTGGTCTTTTGTCATCTGTATTAATATATTGATTAACTCCAATAATCGTTTGCTTTCTCGTTCTCACTTTTTCAACTCTCTTATTCCAGCATTTTTGAACTAGAGTTTGAACGATCCCTTTTTTTAAAGAAGCAGACATTCCACCGTTCTCTTCTAACTCCTGAAATAACTCCCATGCTTTCATAGCCATTTGTTCTGTTAAATGTTCAACGTACCAGGAACCCCCTGCTGGATCGCTTGTAACAGCGAGATGGGCTTCTTCACGGAGAATTAATGATGTATTTCGAGCAATTCTTCTCGCATGTTCGCTAGGCTCTTGTAGTAATTCATCAAAAGGACTGACTTGAAGGCTTTCTACTCCTGCTATAGCTGCTGCAAATGCTTCTGTTGTGCACCTAAGAATATTTACGTGACAGTCGTCTTTTGTTTTCGTAAATGTCGATGTTTTTGCGTGAATCGTCATTTTCTGGCCTTCTTCTGAAGCTCCAAATTCTTTCATGATCGCAGCCCAAAGTGCTCTCGCAGCACGAATTTTTGCAATTTCACTAAAGTAATCACTTCCAATTGAAAATGAAAACAGAAGCGACTGTCCCGCTTCAGTTGCTGATAGTCCTCTTTCGATCAATGCTGAGATATATTCAACAGCAGTTGACAAAGCTGAAGCTAACTCTAAAGATGGACTAGCCCCGCCATTATGGTATATATGGGACTGGACTAGCACGGTCCTTAGTTGTGGATGTTGTTTTCTCGCCCACTTTGTTGCTAGTGCCATTAAATCAAAACTACGATCTAATGAATAATCAATGGAACCAAAACTGACTAATTGATGAAGTGGATCAGAGCCGATTGTCCCTTTCAATTTTTTTGACGTAAGACTAAGCGCCCCAAGGATCGGAAGGCTGACAACTCCCGTATCCAAGTGAAGAGGTTTATTTGACAAATCGATTCCATTCAAAGCTTCATGGACTGTAGAGAGATTAAAAAAAGGAATGCCCGTTTCCTCTTCATTCCTTGTTGGTTTTCTCCCTTGCTTCATTTCACTTGTTAAAACAAAATGAGTATGATCCTGACCTTTTTCAAAATCATGGCTAATTCGCTCGTGCAACAACTTCGGGGTTGCTGCTTCAATCACTTGAGAAACAGACCACTTAAGAGGCTCTTGGGTGTTTCCTCTTATAAATGGATACGTCCCAGGTCTATCATTTAGCGTTTGATTATTTTCAATATCTTTTGATTGATACATTGGCTCTAGAACAATTTCATCAATTAAAGGAGTGAGTAACGATTCGTCAAACGTTTTTCCTTTTAACGTACGCTCCACTAATTGCCTCCACTCTTCATACGTAGGGATTGGAAACTCTTTAAAGGTGTTATCCATAAACATGCCGATTCACGTTTTTTGGCCGTGAACAGCATTTTCCCTCCTCTCGTTTCACGTAAAACCTTTTTTTATAAAGGGATATTGCCATGCTTTTTCTTAGGTAAATGTTTCTTTTTGTTCTTTAGCATTTCCAAGCCTTGAATAAGGCTTTTTCTCGTATCTCTTGGATCAATAACGTCATCAACCATTCCATTCGCGGCCGCAATGTATGGATTTGCAAAACGTTTACGATACTCTGAAATCTTCTGCTGACGCACTTCTTCTGGGGTGTTGCTCTCCTTTATTTCTTTCGCATAAATGATCGTAGCTGCCCCTTCTGGACCCATAACAGCCATTTCTGCATTTGGCCAAGCAAAAACTAAATCTGCTCCAATTGCTTTGCTGTTTAATGCAACATATGCGCCACCAAATGCTTTCCTGACAATGACCGTAATTTTTGGTACGGTTGCTTCTGAATAAGCGTATAAAATTTTTGCTCCATGACGAATAATGCCACCGTGTTCTTGTTGCACCCCCGGTATGAATCCGCTTACATCCTCAAAGGTAATAAGAGGAATATTAAAACAATCACAAAAGCGAATAAATCTTGAACATTTATCCGAAGAATTAATATCAAGTCCTCCTGCCATCATTTTCGGATTGTTCGCGACGATTCCAACCGTTTCACCGTTGATACGAGCAAACCCAACGACAATGTTTTTAGCATAGAATGGTTGCACTTCCATAAAGTCTTCATCATCAATAATCTTCTTAATGACTTTTCTAACATCGTACACTTTTGTCCCATCCACTGGAACGATATCAAGTAATTCATGAATTCTTTCGTCTACAGGTTGTTTGTTTTTCGGTTCAAGTCGGCAAGCCCGCTCTTCAAAATTAGAAGGCAAGAATTGTATTAATTTCCGTACACTTTGGAGAACCTCTTCTTCTGTTTCCCCTGTAAAATGAGCATTTCCACTTACACTAGAGTGAACCTTTGCCCCTCCTAGTTGTTCCGAATTGATTTTGGCTCCTGTTACACTTTCAATCACTTTTGGCCCAGTAATAAACATCTGACTAGTTTGTTCAACCATAAAAACAAAATCAGTGATGGCTGGAGAATAGACCGCTCCACCAGCACAGGGCCCCATGATCACAGAAATTTGTGGAATGACACCAGAATAGATGGCATTTCGGTAAAAAACATGTCCGTACCCGTCAAGAGATAAGACTCCTTCTTGAATTCTTGCTCCCCCGGAATCATTTAAACCAATAATTGGAGCACCATTTTCAGCAGCTAAGTCCATCACTTTAGCAATTTTTTGGGCGTGCATTTCTCCTAGTGCTCCTCCAAATACAGTAAAATCTTGAGCAAATAGGAAGATTAATCTTCCATGTATTTTCCCATATCCAGTTACGACTCCTTCTCCTGGAGCTTCGTTGGAGCCGTTTGGATTTCCTCGATATTCAATAAAGGGATTTAACTCCACAAAAGAATCTTTATCTACTAAAATTTCGATGCGTTGTCGAGCCGTTAACTTTCCTCTCTTATGCTGAGCATCTATTCGTTTTTGACCACCACCATCTTTGATGATATTCCGACGTTCCTCCATCTCTTGTATATAGTCAAACATATCCATATGAACAGCCCCTTTTTACCCTTTTCTAGTTGCTAGCAAGAAAAAAGCGTGCATATTCTGGTTTTACACTAGCCTCTTTTGTTAACACGGCATTCATGACTAAATCAGCGTATATATTGGCAATTTCTTGTATCGAATACTGTCCGCTTTCCTTGTACCATTTGTATGTCCAGTTGGTCATTCCAAAAATGGCCATGGATGTAATGGGCACAGGGATTTCCTGTCTAAATTCCCCACAAGCTTTTCCTTCTTCTACTACACGAAACATCATGTCTTTATATCTTCTTCGCTTTTGCTTGATTGCATCGTAATAATCAGAGCTTAAATAGAGCGACTCTTGATAAAAGACGGTAACATGTGGGCGATATAACTCAAACATCATGACAAATGAGCGAATGGTCTCATAAAGTCTTTCAGCAGGCGTTGTGTAACGATTGTAGGCATCTTCAGCTTTATCTAGGATGTATGTAATGAATGAGTCATGAACGGTATACAAAAGTTCATCTTTTGATTTAAAGTTATGATAAAATCCTCCTTTTGATGATCGACTTTCTTTTACAATTCGGTCCACTGTTACAGCATGAAAGCCGTACTCTTCAAACAAATTGAGAGCGGTTTCAATAATCCTTTCTTTTGTTGGCTTTTTCTTCACTCTAGTACTCACGCCCTTCCACTTCTCCCTAATGTTCATATACTAACGTAACGATATTCATGTATGAGTTACTAACCGACCGGTCAGTCTGCTTAAATTGTACAAAAAGTTCAGATTATTGTCAATCTCTATTTGTAAACGCTTTCAAAAATTAGGGATTTACTTAGTTTTTTCGCTTTCTTGTTAGCTTTGATCTTTTTAGGAGATAATGCATGATAACAACATACTGAAGGAGCGATTTGCATGTTTTATCAAAGGGAACGTATGAGGAAGTTGCTTTCTTATGATCGTTTTTTGTTAACTGCCTTCGATGAGGCAATGAATGTTACCGGAGATGAAGAGGCTGCATTACATGCCATCTTTACTAGTTATGTAAAAAATGATCCAATGTTTACAAATGCCTATAATCTTTTAACGACTAGCGATAAAAGCTAGTTGCTATGTGTCTCAAACCAGTCATTACTGTTTTGAGACACATCTTTTTTTGTTATTCAAAAGTTAAAAGCAACTCAAACCCATCTTCTCTTACCATTTTTCCTTCTTTATGAGCATCTAGCCATTGTGTATATTCTAATGATAGTTGATAGAATTTCATTTTATCTCTTTCTCTCAACGCTTCATCAAGTAAATGTTGCAGTTTATCTTTTTTAAAATGATAGAGAGAATATTCTATGATTGCTTGTGCATACAGTGATTGCACCGTATTTTCCGATTGTGTTTGTAACTGTTGAATGATATTTAGTTGTTTCTCTACTTTTGGATTCATTACAAATTTATTAATCATTTATTATCCCTCCTCTGTATCTATTACTAACTATTCCCATTCGACTTGTCATTCAAACCTCTTCTATCTTTCTCGTTTCTTAAACTGCACCCGTATCTCTTTTCTACTTGGTTATAGTTCTCTTTCTTGTTCTATTATTATATAATATTTGTATAATATCTTTCTCGGATGCTGATTACTTGAAGTCTGAATCATGAAAGGATGAAGACGGTGGAAGACAATAGTAAAAGGCTTGCTCAAGCCTTTTTAGATGGGGATGTTCATTCCAGCTGGATGATTATACAAAACTATGTGAATGAAGGGATGAACAGTTATTATATATATGAAGAACTACTTACGAGAGCCATGCGTCACATTGGTAATTTGTGGGAAAGTAATGACATAACGGTAGCGGATGAGCATATTGCTACAGGTGTTTGTGACTTTGTCCTTAGCAGATATTCGTTTCAATATGTAAAACGTGAGCAAAACAAAGACAAACGTGCCATCTTTTTTTGTTTAGAAGGTGAAGAGCACTATTTAGGAATTAAGATGGTCAATGCCCTTTTTCAAGAAGAAGGCTGGGATGTTCGATTTTTGGGACCAAATCTACCATTAGAATATGCTCTATATACGATCCAAAATGTCAAACCACACGTGGTAGGTATGTCTCTTTCTTTATCCACTCAGCTTCCTCAACTGAAAACGTATCTTGATGCATTGGAAAATATAAAAGAAATGCCTTCTGTTTTAATTGGTAGTCGCTTAGGACCATTAATTGATACGAGTTTTATTTCAAGACCATCTGTTCATTTTATACACTCACTTCAAGATATACGGATGTGGTTACAAGAAGAATCATTGCAGACGAATTAAGAGGAGAGATAAAATGAATATTAAAGCTGTTCCTGTACCAATGTTTCAATTAGATAAACATTTTAATATTCTGTCGTCGTCAAAAGCAGCAGAACAAGTTTTTCTTCCTGCTTCGAATTTTTTAACCTTAGTAGATGATGAAAGCAAAAACAAAGTCACGAATTTTCTCGTTGATCCATTAAAACAACAAGATTCGATTGAAGTGAATTTGCAAACGTACGATAATCCATTTAGTCTTTTTCAATTATTTATTGAATGGGAGAATGAAATTGGTTCTCTTATTTGTATAGAAAAAGATGACGAGTACCAAAGATCAACGCAAATTTTGCATCGGCTTCGAGAACAATTACAATCAATCGATTTTCATGAGTATGAAGCCCATATTCGCAAGGAGCTTCTTCCGGCCATTCTAAATGTAAAATTGAGTGATTTACACCGCTTATCTCTAAGTGAGTATTCGGGATCATTAAAAGATGTTCCATCCAAAATTGATACCACGCTAGATTTAATAAGTGTCCTACGACCTGAACTAATCGAAATTGGAAAAAGTGAGTATTTAGATTTAATTACAAATGAACTAACAGATATTAGTTCGATTATCCATTATTTACTCGCTGCCTCTACAAACGAATAAAAGAAGGTGAATCAAAGCACGTTTTGATTCACCTTCTTTTTTATGATTGTACTATTGGTAACAGAATCGTCACCGTCGTTCCTTGATCAACTTCGCTTTCAAATTTCATTAATCCTTTATGACTTTGAATGATCTTATAGCTTACCATCATCCCAAGTCCAGTTCCTTTTTCCTTCGTCGTATAAAACGGTTCGCCAATTCGTTTAAGTCGCTCTTTAGATATCCCTTTTCCTTCATCTCTAAAGACAATTTTGATTTTCCTTTGCTCAACAGCTGTTGAGATATACACATTTCCACCTGTAGGCATGGCTTCAATTGCATTTCTAACAATATTGATAAACACTTGTTTTAACTCTTTATCAACACAATTAACCATTGGAAGTTCCTCTGCAAATGTATGAATCAACTGGCTATTATTCATGATGGCTTGTGTTTCAAGCAATAAAATCACATCTTTTAAGATAGATGTCACATTTTGTTCTTCGAATTCAACTGCATGCGGTCTTGCCAGTACAAGTAATTCATTAATAATCAATTCAATACGATTGAACTCATTTGACATAATGCCTAAATACTGTTGATCTCCTTTGTCCTCAGCTTGCATTAATTGTAAAAAGCCTTTTAATGCCGTTAAAGGATTTCGGATTTCATGAGCAATTCCAGCTGCCATTTCTCCTAATGCTGATAACATCTCTGATTTGCGAAGTAAGTCTTCCGTGTTCTTTTTCTCGGTTATATCTTCAGCGACACGTAAAAAACGATTGACTTGACCACTATGATTAACGATCGGCATAAAGGTTACGTCTTCCCATCGTTCCTCCCCGCCGTCTGTCATGAAGTTACACGTTCCATCCCAGCGTTTGCCTTCTTTTACAACGTCCCAAGCTTTTAGAAGTGTCTCTTTCGCTTTTGAACTCTGATACAAATCGAAAATGGAGTCCCCAATAATATCGCTTTTCTTTAAGTTCACATTTTTCTCATATGTTCCATTAACATAATCCACAACCCCTTTTTCATCCACCATTAAAATACTAGCTGGACTTTGTTCGAGGGCAAAAGACTTGATCTCTAAAGCTTCATTAATGGTCTTCATTTCAGTAATATCGACAAACGTGATCACCACACCACGAACGAAATTTTCTTTTGTGCGATATGGATGAAGACGAAGACGGTACCACCTTCCTTCTTTGCTTTGAACATCATTCTCTATCTTTTGATGTGTCTGCAAGACGGTAGAAGCATCAACCAATAATTGATCATAGTGAAGATTATGAGATAAATGCGAAAGGGGCCTTCCAATATCGACCTGAATCAAGTTAATCAACTTTGTCACTTCAGGTGTGAATCGTTTAATGTTTAGCCTTTCGTCTAAAAACAACGTAGCAATATTCGTGCTAATTAATAAATTATCAATGTCATTCGTAAGATCACGTAATTCCTGAATTTTCTTCTCATGCTCTAAATTAACATTTACGAGCTCTTCATTCACCGATTGTAGCTCTTCATTTGAGCTTTGAAGTTCTTCATTGGCAGCAATCAATTCTTCATTCGTCGATTGATACTCTTCATTTGACGTCTCCAACTCTTCAATCAATGTCTGCATGGATTCCTTTGTATAAATTAACTCCGTTTCCAAGTCAGCAATAAACTGTTGAACATTGCTTTCCAAGTCATATTGTTTTGATTCTAATTGAAGAGAAGGTAATTGTTCCTGCTTGTTTACTTCTGTCAGCAAAATGATTGCTAATGATGCAGACTGATCGACACTTATTTGAAAGGGCTTTACACTTAAATGAACGTATTCCTTTTCTGTATCTGTTGCCACTTCAATATGGTTGTAATGAACTTCTTCTTTTTCATTTCTTACTCGTTTTAACGCGGTCCCGATTGCCACAGAAAGATTAGTTGGAACCATTTTCAATATATTAAACGTTGCGTTTCCATTTGGTAACTTCACATATTTTTGAACGTTTCCACCTGTTATCACAATTTCATTCGCTTCATTTACAACAAGACAAGGAACAACAAACTGTTCAATTAACGTCTCATAAATGGGATTCAATTGTTTTGTTGAGCCATGACGCTCTTGGTAAGTTGAATACTTGTTTGACTCTGACATTTCCGTTCTAGCATGCCTTTGACTAGTAATGACACTTGAATAGTTATGTAAGGAATCAATATATTTAAAGATTTTCCATTTATGATGAATGGATTCAAACATATCTGTTAATTTGCCTATTGTTTCACTAGGACCTAGGAACATATAACCCTCTTTTTTAAGTGCAAAATGAAACATCGATAAGATTTTCTGTTGAAGACTGGACTGAAAGTAAATAAGCATATTCCGGCAACTTACTAAGTCTATATTTACAAAGGGGGCATCCTTAGCTATATTGTGAGGTGCGAAAATGATCATTTGTCTAATTTCTTTCTTCACATGATAAGATGAACCATCATAATCAAAAAAGCGCTCTAACCGTTGTTCGGACACTCCGACAATCGCTTGTCCAGAATAAGAGCCTGCACTTGCTTTTGAAATTGCATCACGGTCTAAATCAGTGGCGAAAATCTTCACTTGGAATGATTCATCTAGATAATCCAAATATTCCTTAATTAAAATAGCAAGTGAATAAGCTTCTTCTCCAGTTGAACATCCTGCTACCCAGATCCGTATGTCTTGATCATTCTCTCTTCTTTTCTTCTCAATCAGTTCTGGAATGACTTGCTGTTCTATAATATCAAATGCTTGTTCATCTCTAAAAAATTCCGTTACATTAATAAGCAAATCCTTTTGCAGTTTTATAATCTCCTCAGGATGATCGATTAAATATTCTTTATATTCACTAAGGCTTCGAAAGGGAAGTTGATTGAGCTGAATTCTTTTTTCAATTCTACGAAGGATCGTATTTCTCTTATAACACGTAAAATTAATTCCACTTTTACGTTGGATTAACGAACAAATTTGCTCTAAAACAAGGAATGTAGCACGATCTTCCACATCTGCTGAGAATTGTTGTTGTCTTTGTGTTCGCTCCTGCTGAATGGTTTCAAATAACTCTGCCATTTTTTCTGGCGGAACAATATAATCGACTTTATTTGATTCTATCGCATGACGAGGCATTTCTTCATACTTTGCTGAATTTACTTGTTGAATGATAACACTACCTCCAGCATTATACACTTCAGCAATTCCAGCTGTTCCATCATTACCTTTTCCTGACAAAACAACAGCAATTGCATTCTCTTTTCGTTTAGCAAGAGACAGAAAGAAGTGATCGATCGGAAATGTAAGTGTTGGCTTTTCGGAAAGCTCCTTAACTTTAAAAATGTCTTCGATGTCAATTAACGTTCGTGGCGGGGCTAAGTAAATCGTATTTGGCGTCACATTCATTCCATCACGAATATGTTTTATTGGAATGTTCGTCTTTTTGGCTAACAATTCATCCATATAGCTTTTAAATTTAGGAGATAAATGTTGCACAATGACATAGCTTAATTGAGAATGTGGTTTTACACGCTCAAACAATTTTTCAAGCGCTTCTAAGCTCCCAGCTGATGCACCAATACCCACGATTTGGATAACTTTGCTGTCTGTTATGGGTTGTTGCTTTATCGGTTCTTCCTTGATCATCGTACCTCACCAACTACTTTCTGTAAAAATTCTGTTAAAAGACATCAGATTATTTAAGTGGTAACTCCTAAATTTCTGTACAAAACGTCAACAATTCTCATAGGTTAATAGACATAGTATATCATCTATACCCCTCTTTAACACTATCCAAACTATGTTTATTTACTGACAGCTTCTTAACTGTTCGCCTTTGTTCTTACGTTGTTCTTTAGTTAGCTTTGGACAACTATAACAGTACGTCCCTTCTCCTTTTAAGTAACTTAAACAGCAAGTCCCTTTTATTTTAATTTGACTAGCTGGATCTTTCCAACTTTCTACATATCGAAAGGTGAGGAGAAACGGATTCCGTTTTAAGTTGAAAACTTCTGGAGTTAAGTGTTTTAGTGAATCATGCTTTTCCAATACTGATCGTTCATTTAAAGCTACCCACGCCTCAAGACGGTTGTAATAAGCATTTGCTACTAGGCCCCAAATGTGCTGTATTGAGAGTCCAGAGCTTTCAGCCACTCTCTCAAAGACGGGCTTGAGGTCAGCAAAAAAGTGAGACAAGATTAAATCATGATCATCTGCTTGGTTATCGATACTAGCTAACTCCGGCTGCAATATTTGAAAATAAGCTTCCTTCCCGTTCTCAATAAAATGAACCCTCTCTGCTTTCAACCATCTGTTGTGAACAAAATATGTATAAAGATGAGCACTAATTAAACTTCCAAACCACTTCATTACATTCGCTCCGCCAACCCTATAATCGGTTGCTTGAAAACAATTTGTCCTGTTCTGAACAATTAGCTGTACCTTTTCTGTATTCGTCATATCCGAAATTGGCACACCCTTCACGTTTGACGAGTGATAAACTAGCTCTATCGAAAACTGATTTGAAAGTTCTTCTAAAATTAGATTCATGTTAGAGTCTCCGTTCACATATTTAAAATATATAAGTATTGTAACAAATGATTATACCGCCAGATAGTTAATTGCTTGTTTTTTGTCGCAGATTAAACCGCAGCTACTTAAAAAGAATCGGGTATGAAGTTAATGATTCATACTCGATTCTATCATTAAACCTTCTGAAAAAATCTCTGGAGCAAGACAGTGCAAAACAGGAAATGGCTTATTCGTATTAATTCTGTTGATTCTCCTCTTTATTGTTAACGATCTTGTTAACAATATGATTAATTCCTATTGTTCGTTCTACTTCTAAGACAAATGCAATCCCTTTACCTGGTTTATTCAATTCAGCTTCAACTAGTATAGTTTCTAAAACTGCATCGGTTTTGTCTCTATCAATTAAAGTTAAAATAAGCTCTTTTTCAGGTTCTATAGCTATAGATAATAGCTTGGCCTGTTCATGAATACCAGTACCACGTCCATAAATAATTGTTCCCCCTTCTGCACCAGCTTTCTTTGTGGCTTCTATTACTTTTTCAGAATGTCCTTTGTTTATGACGGTTACGATTAAATCATATAGAATAGGAGTTTTCATCCTTAACCTCCAATGTTCGTTTTTTCATTTTTAAAATTTAATAAATGGACAATCCCTGCAACCTTTTTCACATCTACAATAAACCCAATCCCATTTCCTGGTTTATCTAATTTACCTGCTTTTTCTACCGCAGAAAGAATCAAATCAAGTTTATTTTTCGGAACCAGTGTTAAGATGACTTCTTTCTCAGGCTCTACAGTTATTCCTAGAAATTTTTTCTTTTCATTAATTCCTGTACCACGTCCATATAAAATAGTCCCACCTTCAGCTCCAGCTTCTTTTGTTGCCTTTACGACCTTGGAAGCTACTCCTTTTTTTACAATCGTAACGAGCAATTTATGAGTCAGATTCAAATGTTCGATCATTTTCTTTCTCCTTTCGTCCATATAGTAAACCAAGTGTTAATACAGATAAGATAGGGGAAAGGGCAACTAAAGCAATCATCCCAAACCCGTCCAGTAAGGGGTCACGTCCTTCTATAACAGTAGCAATTCCAACTGCCATTGCTACAATGAATGTAACTGTCATTGGTCCAGTAGCCACTCCACCTGAATCAAAAGCGATCGCTGTAAATGTTCGACTCGAAAAGCGTATCATTAAAAGGGCTAATAAATAGCCTGGAATAATAAAATACCACAATGGAATTCCTAATAAAATGCGTAATAGTGACAAAGCGATTGAGAAAGCGACACCAATTGATAGTGTATACAACATAACCTTCTGTGGAATATACCCACCTGAAACTTTTTCTACTTCATGGTTTAATATTCTAACAGCCGGCTCTGCAAACGTTGCTACAAACCCTAATACAAATCCAATTGGAATTAGAATCCATAAATGCTCCATCTGGCCTAAGATTGTCCCCATCGCTTCTCCAGCCGGCAAAAAACCTATGTGTACCCCTTGTAGAAAAAATGCTAACCCCCAAAAAGTAAGAAGCACTCCTTTTAATATATCCAATAGCTTTTTCTTTGGTAACTTCAGAATGAAAAATTGAAAGAATAAAAAGAAAATAATTAAAGGAATGAGGGCCATTGTTACCTCATAGAGCACGTGTCCAAAACCTTCAAATATGTTTATCATCCGTACACCACCCCTAGCACTAACACAGCTAAAATAGGACCTATAGATGCTAACGCTACTAAACCAAAGCCATCAGTAGAAGCTGATTTCCCTCTTAATACAGAAGCGACTCCGACACCTAGGGCAAGAATGAACGGAACAGTCATCGGTCCAGTTGTTACCCCACCTGCATCAAATGATATTGGTACAAAATGAGCAGGTGTAAACGCAGCTAGTAAAAAGACTAAGCCGTATCCCCCTATTAACAAATAGGTGATGGGAATTTTCAGCAAAATCCTAAGCATTGCTAATCCAACAAAAATAGCTACACCTAATGCAACAGTATAAATTAATAGATTACTAGAAATAACTCCGTCTGAGACAAGATCCACCTGCATGGCTAAGACTCGGACATCTGGTTCTGCAACGGTTGCCACAAATCCTAATAGAAACCCAAAAAAGACGACTAACCAAGCTTTCCCCATTTTTGGTAAAGCTGCTCCAATCATTTCTCCGACTGGCAACAAACCAATATGGACTCCTAATAAAAATAAGATAAGACCAACAGAAACCATTACAACTCCAATAAGAAATTGAATAAACACGTCTGTCGGCATTCCAATAATGGTGAATTGTAATAAAATGACGACAAGTGATAGTGGAATAATGGCAAAAACCACTTCTTTAATCGTATCTTTTATTGTTTGCATTTAACCCCTCCTCTTTTCATTAAGGTAAGATAGATCCTTATAAGAAGTTTACCATTATATTCATGGCGACAAACATGGTTTATTGAATATTGAATGTCTTAAATAAAAAAAGGGTATTGGAAGAATCCAACACCCTTTTTTTTACATTCCTTCGTCTTCAAAGCGTTTTAAATCATTTTTATGGCCAAAGACAATAAGGATATCTTTCTTTTCAATATGATCTGTCGGCATCGGTGCAATATTAATGTCTTCTCCTCGTTTAATACCAAGAATCGTACACCCATATTTCGCTCGAACATCTAAATCAATCAGTGATTTATTGGCGACTTTATCTGTTGCAATTAACTCAACGATGCTATAGTCTGCTGACAGTTCAATGTAATCAACAATTTTCTCTGAAGTTAAATGTTGGGCAATTCGAATTCCCATATCTTGCTCTGGGTGAACAATCCGATCAGCCCCTATCTTTTCAAGTACCCTTTCGTGATAGTAGTTCTGAGCCTTGACCCAAACGTTGGCTACACCAAACTCCTTTAACAAAAGTGTACACAAAATACTTGATTGAATATCATCTCCAATGGCTACAATGACATAATCAAAATTACGAATCCCAAGGGATTGTAATGCTTTTTCGTCGGTCCCATTTGCAATGGCACTATGAGTAGAATGCCTTGTCATATCATTTACTTTTTCTTCTTTTGAATCAATGGCTAACACTTGATGCCCTAATTTATAAAGCTCTTTACACACGCTGCTGCCAAAACGACCTAAGCCGATTACAGCAAACTGTTTTTTTACCATCTCAATTCTCCCTTTCAAAAACAAGTTGACCGAAGCTTTCTATTTTCTCTTTCAAACTTACGCTGAAAACTAGTCTTATCATACATCAATCCTTTTATTATATCCAAGGGATTCCATTAAAGTTACGTGCCAATCATTTATTTAGATGTTTTTAATTATATTGTTGTTTCCTATTAGTCCGTTCCATTGCGCTTCAGGTACTTGCTTTCCGCGGGGAGGAAGCCAAGCCCCCACGACGTTCCGTCTGTGGTGTCTTGCCTTTCCCTCTTTTCCCACAGGAGTCAAGTACCTTCCGCTCCATTCCACTACAGGTTTATGAAAGATATCAACAAAACTTATAAAAATAACCTATAAAAAAGCTCATAATCACCTAAATTCGGGTGATTATAAGCTTTTTTTGTTTAGCCGAGTACTTTTTTTATGGCTTCTAGAACGCGATCAGCTTGGAATGGCTTTACAATAAAGTCCTTTGCTCCTGATTGAATCGCATCAATGACCATTGATTGTTGGCCCATTGCTGAACACATGATCACTTTTGCTCCGCCATCGATTTGTTTAATCTCTTTTAGAGCTTGAATGCCATCCATTTCTGGCATCGTGATATCCATCGTTACTAAATCCGGAGAAAGCTCTTTAAATTTTTCAACTGCTTCTGCTCCATTAGCCGCTTCTCCTGCTATTTCAAATCCATTTTTTGAGAGAATGTCTTTGATCATCATTCTCATAAACGCTGCATCATCAACAATAAGTACAGATGCCATTCCTATCACCCCATAAGATCATATATAAATTGGTTAATACTATTAATTCATTTGGACAACTTTTTCTAAGTTAAGCAGCGTGAACAACCTTTTATCAAGCTTCACGACTCCTCGAATATAATCGGTTTCAACACCACCAATAACTTCTGGTGATCGTTCAATTTTTTCAACTGGTATATCAATGACATCATTTGCACCATCAACAATAAAACCAAGTTCGAGTTGATCATTTGATATAACAAGAATGCGAGTTGCTTCATCATATTCTTTTTCCTCAATACCAAATCGCTTACGTAAGTTGATGATTGGTGTAATGACACCGCGTAAGTTCATAACCCCTGTTACAAATGAGTCGGTTTTAGGAATTCGTGTTACAGGCTGCATTCTCTCAATCGACTGAATGTAATCTACTTCTAGTGCATATTCTTCATCTTTTAGTTGAAACACAATGACTTTTATCTCTGTTTTAGCAACCGTATCATTAGACAAACGTGCCACCCCTCTTTCTAACTTACTTTATTAATGCGTTTGTATCGACAATGAGAGCAACTTGACCATTCCCTAAAATCGTTGCACCTGAAATAGCAAATACATCTTTCAAGTAATTTCCAAGCGATTTTAGGACAATATCATGTTGACCAATTAAGGAGTCAACGACGAGCCCTGCTACTTTGTCACCTTTATGAACAATGACAAGCGAGTAAAATTCTTCATCGCTATGTTCACCTGGGACTTCGAAAATGTCTTTCAAGAAAATTAAAGGAACCACTTTTCCTCTAAAATCAATTACCTTTTGATTGTGAACACTATAGACTTCACTTTTATTCACAATTGCTGTTTCAACAATGGATGAAAGGGGAATTGCGTATTTTTCCTCTTTTACTTCAACAAGCATAACATCAATGATTGACAGTGTTAATGGCAATTGAATAGAGAATACAGAACCTTTCCCAAGCTCAGAATTAACGGTTACAACGCCACCTAATGATTCAAATGTATTTCGAACAACATCTAGACCAACCCCACGCCCTGAGACATCCGTTATCTTTTCAGCCGTTGAAAAACCAGAAGCAAAAAGCAATCCATATACTTGTTGATCGGTTAACTTTTCTGCGTCTTCTTCAGTAACTACACCGTTATCAAGTGCCTTTTTCAAGATCTTGTCCCGATCAATTCCAGCACCATCATCCTCAATTTCAATAAAGACATTGTTTCCACTATGGAACGCTTTTAGAATAACCGTACCTTCTTCAGGCTTTCCAGCAGCTAGACGTCGTTCTGGCGTTTCGATTCCATGATCAATCGAATTTCGTAATAGATGAACAAGAGGATCTCCTATCTCATCGATAATCGTTCGGTCTAACTCTGTTTCAGCTCCAATAATCTCAAGCTTCACTTTTTTATGTAAGTCTTTTGATAAGTTACGAACCATTCGAGGGAAGCGATTGAACACTTGTTCCACTGGCATCATCCGCATATTTAGGATGATTTCTTGTAAGTCCCCAGAAATTCTCGACATTCTTTCAACGGTTTCATTTAATTCGTTGTTTCGAAGCTCACTCGCTATTTGCTCAAGTCTACCACGGTCGATTACAAGCTCCTCAAACAAATTCATCAATACATCCAAACGCTCAATATTGACTCGAATGGTTTTGTTCATCTCACTTTGACCAGATTTAGCTTTTGCAGGCGCTTCTTTTTCTTGATTCTGAGTTGTTCCTTCCTTTTTTGGGGAAGGTGATTTTTCTTTTTCTTCTTCTTTTGTTTGAGGAGTTTCCTCTTCTTTCACTGCAATGGTTTTAATATCAAACGACTCTACCACAACATCCGTAATCTCTGAAACTTTTAAAATACGTTGCTTGATTTCATCTGCTTGTATTTTCGAAATAAGCGTGACGAGAAAATGTTCATCAAAATTCTCGGACTCTAAATCTTCTGCAGAAGGAGTCGATTTAATCACTTCTCCTACTTGCTCAAGCACATCAAATACCATAAAAACTCGAGCAGCTTTTAGCATAGCATTTTCATCAAGAGTCACTTTTATTTGAAAGGTTGAATAGCCTTGTTCCATTGATTGCTCAAGAACCGTTGCTTCAAACTCATCATACGATTCATGTAGGCTACTTGCTTTAGCCGGAGCTTGCTGATTCGATTGAATTTCAGGTTCGAGGCTTTCTCCCTTTTCAATCCTCTCCAGTTGAGCCACGACACCAGTAACATCTCTTTTGCCGTCTCCTCCACTTGCAATGTCTGTTACCATTGCCTCAAGGTCATCAACTGCCATGAAAACAACGTCTAAAACCGTAGAAGCAGCTTCTAACTTCTGGTTACGAATTAAGTCTAATACATTTTCCATGTTATGAGTTAGATGAGCTAAATCTTCGAAGCCCATTGTTGCAGCCATCCCTTTAAGTGTATGAGCAGACCTAAAAACTTCTCCGACAATAGACAAATCATCTGGAGCTTGTTCTAGTCTTAGAAGATTGTCATTAATTGCTTGAAGATGTTCTTGACTTTCATCAAGAAAAACGTCTAAATACTCTGAATTGATCAAGCCATTCACCTCTACGTATCCTCATTTGTCGTATTTACGACTTTTTTTCATAATATCATACTTCTAGTATAAATTAAGATTTATATATAGGAAATATGAAATAGTTTTTTTGTCTCACTGCAGTCCGTTCATAAATAATTCAAAATCGTTTCCTGTTAAAGGCTTTGAATAATAATAGCCTTGTATTTTATGACAATTGTTTTGAGTTAAATAAAGCAGTTGTTCCTTCGTTTCCACTCCCTCTGCCACAACAGATATTGAAAGGCTATGGGCTAACTGAATAATCATTGAGATAATTTCCTCAGCTTGCTTTCCTTTCCCAATACCTGCGACAAAAGTTTGATCAATTTTCAACTCATGAACTGGTAACTGATTTATATATTGTAGGGAACTATAACCCGTTCCGAAATCATCAAGACTAATCTTCACACCTAAGGCAAGTAGTTGTTTGACAACAGTAGAAGTTCGATCTAGGTCGATCATGACACTCTCTGTAACCTCAATTTTAAGTAAATGTGGTGGCAGCTCTGATTCCTCTAACACTTCAGCAACCATTTCGACAATGCTTTGCTGCAAAAACTGACGCAATGATAAATTTACAGAGATCGGCACTTCTGGTAACCCTTTTTCGATCCAGATTTTTTTTTGAAGACATGCTTGTTGCAATACCCACTTTCCAATTGACGTAATTAAGCCCGTTTCTTCAGCAATCGTAATAAATCGATCAGGACTGATTAATCCTTCCAGTGGGTGGTCCCACCTAACGAGGACTTCTTCTCCGCAATATTGATTAGTGGCTATATGATATTGTGGTTGAAACAACAGTGAAAATTCATTTTTCTCAAGCGCTCTCCGTAGGTCATTTTCAATATGGAATTTCTCATGTATATCTAAACGCATCTCATGCTTGTATAGATTATATGTATCACTACCGATTAATTTTGCTTGATAAAGAGCTACATCTGCAGCCTTAATTAATGCCTCGACATTTTTTGCATTTTTCTGGATAGATAGCAATCCCGATGCTTCCTGTCAACGTAAACTCATATTGATCAATCATAACAGGACGCCTTATTTCTTTAAGTAAACATATAGCAAGGTCTACCACTTCATTTGCTGATTGTAGTTGTGGTTTAATGACGATAAATTCGTCACCACCAACACGAGTCACTATATTCCCTTGTTCAACTATTGATTTTAGTCTATTTGCAATGATTTTGAGTGAGCTGTCTCCCCACTCATGCCCAAGAGTATCGTTGACGTGCTTGAAGCGATCTAAATCAATAAACATGATCGCAAGCTTTTCATCAGCTGCTCTCGCCTCTTGAATATGAATCGATAATAAATCAAGTAAAGATCTCCGGTTCGGTAATTCGGTTAGCTCGTCTTTCCCTTTTTGCTTTAAAAAAGTCTTATGAATTATACCTATTCCCCCAATGACCTTTTCGTTTTCGTAAATAGGTTCAATTTGGATGGTAACAGGTATGCTTCCGGATTCTAAAAAAAGGTGAATTTTCAAAGTCGATGCATGTCCTGCACCGACCTTTTTTACATACGATTTCACTTCAGGTACATCAATATCTCGTACAACGTCTATCAAATAGTTAGGTAAATAACCAATAAGCCTCTCAAATGACTGACTTACTTTTAAAAACTTTCCTTGATTGTCCAATGTGAAAATGGCATTCTCACTGTTTTTTAAGAGAAAGTTCATTTCTTGTTCCATTCTATTGAGCTTTTTTAAATTCTCTGATTGATTAGTCAAGTGCTCACTTCCCTTTTTCAAAACTTCAGCAAGCTTACCTTTTTCATTCAATTGTGTTTAGGAAAAGCATTTTGTGACAGATGGGATAACCGTTAACAATCCATGGTTCATTTTAAAATCGTGTGGATTTATGTAATATCCTTTCATTCCAAGTAACAAAGCGGGTGCAATTTCATTAATGAAATTATCACCAACCGAAACAGCATCCTCTGCTTTTATGTTGTATTGTTTTAACAACTCTTCAAAAATCATTGTCGTTCTTGAAGGCTTTTGAGCAGAAGTCACAATATGTTCAAACACCCCTTGTAAATCTAACTCTTGCAGAAGTCTTCCGACGTCTTCGCTGTCACTATTTGTCACAAGTACCATTTGTGTTTGTTCTTTCAATTCCTTAAGACCTTCTTTTAAACCAGGTAGTTGATCTAGTGTGAATTGGTCTGTAACCATATACTCTTTTGTTGCTAAATAGCTTGGATAACAATCTTCTACCCCAAAATGCTTGGCTGTAACAAACGGGAGCCACCATCCGTCTCCAATTGCTATCATATCTTTAAAATTAAATTCAAGAGTAGCAGGATACCATTTTGTTGTTTCTTCTGGACTTACTTCAGTTCCATCCCACTTGTGAGCCGTGGTTACCATTAATGTCATAGGGTCAATGGTTAAGACTAAGTCACGCTTCACATCATATGCTTTTCCGATTGAAACAATGTGATTGCCATTTTTCATTTCTACGTATTCATTCGTAAAGGCTGCTTTATATTCTGTTTTTACGTTCTCTTTTAATTTTTCTGCATAATAGTCAAAATGGTCGGTCCCCTCATATAAAGTTCCGTCCAAATCAAATATGACAAGCTTATAGTTCGATAGCATTTCATACTCCCTTTCTTTGTCCATACATTCTATTTTAGCATAATCGAAATTTGAAAGAAAAAACTAAAATTAGTCGGAAAATGTAACAAATGTGTTGTAATTGTAAACAACATTAGTGTATTTTTAATGTTGTGTGAAGAATCCATGAATGTGATAGATATATCTTTGATATTCATGCATAATCACACTTGTATGAAAAACAATACATACTAAAAAAGAGGGGTTGACAAGTTTGAAGAAATTATTATCTTTCATGTTTGTGCTTGTGCTAGCTATGGCACTTGCAGCATGTGGAGCAGCAGACGAGCCAGCAGAAGAGGCACCAGCTGCAGATCCGGTAGAAGAAACGGATGCTACAGAAGAAGTAGAAGATGATGCAACTGCTGATTATCCATCTGAGATCGTTATGGGATTTGTACCATCACAAGATTCAGCAAATATTGCTGCGACAGTAGAACCACTTGCTGAACGTCTTTCTGAAGAGTTAGGAATTCCAGTACGCGGTGAGGTTATGACAAACTACACGGCTACTGTTGAAGCTATGGGGAATGACCAAGTGCACATTGGTTTCCTACCTCCTTTCGGCTATGTTCTTGCAACAGAGCGTTACGATCATATTGATGCGGTTTTAAAATCAGTTCGTCACGGTAGTTCAACTTACAGAGCACAATACACAGTTCGTGCTGATTCTGATATTGAATCTCTTGAAGATCTAGAAGGAACAATCTGGGCATTAGCAGATTTAACTTCTACAAGTGGATATCTGTTCCCAGCAGCTCAGTTAATGGATGATTATGGTGTTGAAGAGGTTGAAAGTTTCTTCTCTAACATTATCCAAACTGGTGGTCATGATAACTCATTAATTCAAGTTTTAGAAGGCGATGCTGACGTTGCTACAACGTTTGAAGACGCTCGTGATTCCATCGTTGGAGACTATCCAGAAGTAATGGAAGAGCTACGTGTTCTTGGTTACACGGATGAAATCCCGAATGATACGATTTCTGTTTCAACAAACCTTCCTCAAGATTTAATCGATCGTATTATTGAAGTATTCCTTTCATTCAATGAAGATGAAGAAATGCTTGAAATTATGGATTCTGTTTACAACTGGACTGGAATCGATACAGCTACTGACAGTGACTATGATGTCGTTCGTAGTGTCGCTGAGAAATTTGACATTAACTAATTGAAAGTTCATTTAGGGGGAGAATAAACTATTCTCCCCTCCTCTTTTGTCTTTTCTAGGAAAATAATAATGAGAAAACAAAAGAGGGGAATTCTCTTCTATAAGTAAACGAAATGAGGGAAAAAAATGATTGAATTTAAAGATGTCTCGCTTGTTTATCCAAATGGTACTCAAGGTTTAAAAAATGTAAACCTTAAAATAAATCAAGGAGAATTTGTTGTCATTGTAGGTTTATCAGGAGCAGGAAAATCAACACTCATTCGCAGTATGAATCGTCTAGTTACACCAACTGAAGGTGAACTTATTATTGATGATGAAAATATACTATCCTACAACCAACGTAAATTACGTAAATTACGTACAAAAGTAGGAATGATCTTCCAAAATTACAATCTCGTTAAGCGCTCTACTGTTATGAAAAATGTCATCTCTGGAAGACTTGGTCATACCGGAACTTTGGCAAGTCTTTTTAACCTATTTCCAAAAGAGGCTGTTTCACTTGCATATCGTAGTCTTGAACGCGTTAATATTGCTGAAAAAGTGTATATGCGTGCCGATCAATTAAGTGGTGGTCAACAACAACGTGTTGCCATTGCTCGCGTTTTAACGCAACAACCTAAAATTATCTTAGCGGACGAGCCCGTTGCAAGTCTTGATCCTCCAACTTCTCATCAAGTTATGACCTACTTACGTAAAGTAAATAAAGAAGATAATATTACAACCATTGTCAATTTACACTTTATTGATATGGCGATGGAGTATGCTGACCGCATTATTGGGGTTCGTGCAGGAGAAATTGTCTTTGATGGTCCTGCAAGTGAAGTGAGTGAAAAAACGTTTGAAGAGATTTATGGTCGAAAAATTCGAGAGGATGACCTTGTAGGGGGTCAAGACAATGAGTAAACCTGAAATACAGGGGGTCGTTTCCTCAAAAGCTAAATTACGAATGACGATCATTTTAGTAGCCATAATTGGAGTCTATGCCTACACGTCTTGGGCTACTAGATCTACTCCTATGGATCTCATTCGTGGATGGGGTGGATTTCAACGAATTTTAACAGATCTTTTCCCTCCAAACTGGCTTATGCTCCTCAAGTTTGGGAAAAGTTAGTTGAAACGATTCAAATGGCCATTATTGCAACAACTTTTGCAGCGATCGTTAGTATCCCTATTTTCTTGCTTTCAGCTGCGAACCTGTTTCCAAGTGCTTGGATCCATCAACCCGTTCGTTTTATCATGAACGTTTTACGTACCATTCCTGATATCTTACTTGCCATTATTTTTGTAGGTATCTTTGGGGTAGGAGTATTCCCTGGTATTATGGCTCTTTTTATTTTCTCTTTAGGTCTACTAGCCAAATTAATGTATGAGACGGTAGAATCTATCGATATGAATCCATTAGAAGCAATTCGCGCTTCAGGAGGCAACACTTTACAAGTAATTTGGTATGCCGTTATCCCACAGGTGTTACCACAATTTGTCTCTTTTAGTTTGTATGTGTTTGAAGTGAACGTTCGAGCTTCAACTGTACTTGGGTTCGTAGGAGCAGGTGGAATTGGTCTATTGCTCCAACAACAAATCAATTTCTTTAATTTTCCTAGAGTCATGACGATTATTATCATTATCTTTGTTGCCGTCGTCATTATTGATACATTAGTAATAAGATAAGGGAGCGAATTGTATAATGGATTTAGTCATGCCACCGAAAAAGAAACGTTCAGTATCAAAAATTATTCGTAACATAGTTATTGCCCTTGCCCTTATTGCTCTATATGTTTGGACATTTGCTACAATAGATGTAAGGTGGGACCGAGTATTTAGTGAAAGAACCATTGAAAATTTTGGTCGTGTTATCCCTCAACTATTCTCACCAGATTGGGGAGCCTTTCAAAATGTAATGGGCTTAATGTGGCAAACGTTACAAATGGCTTACACAGGAACACTTTTGGCTGCTGTTTTAGCAATCCCATTTGGCTTTTTCGCAGCGAGTAATATGGTTAAGAGCAAATGGTTGAACAACTTATCAAAAGGATTTTTAAACGGAATTCGTGCCTTCCCTGAGTTAGTTCTTGCGTTAATGTTCGTTGCTGCTGTTGGTCCTAGGCCCTTTGCCGGTGTATTAGCTATTGCGATTGGTTCAATCGGGATGCTTGGAAAGCTTTATTCTGAGGTAATCGAGTCCATTGATATGCATGTCATTGAATCTCTCCAAGCAAATGGTGCCAATAAAATGCAAGTTCTTTTTTACGGAGTCATTCCTCAGATTATTCCTGAGTTTCTCTCGTATGCGATTTACCGTTTTGAAATTGATGTTCGTGCCTCAACGATTCTTGGTATCATTGGTGCTGGGGGTATTGGTACTCTTATCACGATCTCCATTTCAAACCGTAAGTGGGATGAAGTTGGGATGATTTTATTAGTCATTATTGTGGTCGTAACCATCATCGATTACTTAAGTGCAGCGATTCGTAAGCGGATTGTCTAATTCAATACACAAAGAAGCAAGCTACCCTTTTGGGACAGCTTGCTTCTTTTCTTTACTTTCATACATAGTTTTATTTATCGGTTTATGTGCTCTTCCAATGTTCGTTCCATTACGCTGCAGCCACTCGCTTTCCGCGGGGAGGTGCCGAGCCTCTACCTCTATTTCCCGCAGGAGTCGAGTGGCTTCCGCTCCATTTCACTTAGATGTTGTTATGGAATATTCAGCAACCTTTCGAAAAACTGTTTAACATTCTTTGATTTCTCTTGTAAGATTTCTTTTGGCAATTTTTGATTATAACATGGTTGAGTAGGTGTGGATCCACAATGATACTCTTAATGATGTCTTTCTCTAAAGCAATTTCAATCAATTTTCCTTTAAGCATATCGAATGAAAATCTATGACCTTTTTATGAAGAGCTGATACTAGCAGGGGAATGACACGTAGACTCCTGCGGGAGCAGTGACCTACGTGTGAGACCCCGCAGGCGCCAGCCGAGGAGGCTCACCGGGCACCCGCGGAAAGCGTAGTGTCATTCCCCTGCGGCAGTTACGCACTTTTTCAGTGGCCCACTTCACTTTACTTTGATAAATAACATTCTTCATAACGATCATACTTAAAACTGAATGGCTTCGTAATCGGCTTTTCCTGCGTTTTGGCTTCGAAGTTGGCGAAGGGTTCGAACGGCTTTTCGAACGGCTTCCTCTTCTTCAGCCTTTTTTTGTAGCTGATGAACTGGATTGACCTGATCACGGAACACAAACAACGACATCGTTTCGATTGTATGATCGGTTTCCTGTTCATAAGCGATTTGATATAAATATAGTTGAGACCAATAATACTGAAAAAGTTCCTTACCTGATTGTCTAATTCTATTCGTTTTAAAATCAATGATATGAAAGGCACCGTCTCTTTTCGTTACTTTATCAATCTCTCCAATCACATCGACCCCTTCAATCGTTGTCACAAACGACCATTCTGACTCAACAGTTTCTCCTAATTGCTGTTTCCTGTCGTCTGTGTAACTATTCATGAGGGTGCTCATCTCATGTTCATAACTCGAAACATCTGCCCCCTGCTCTTCTTCTTCCCGAAGAGCTTCGCGAATGGCAGCCTCATTTCTCAAACCATTATCTCTTAATTCACAAGCTCTATGAACAAGTGTTCCAAGAAACGTTGCATCAATATTCATTCCACGTTGAATGACTTCTTCTTCTTTTTCAAAGAGGTCAGGTAGTCCAAGAACATATCGTTTGTAATAGGCTACTGGATCTTTCATAAACAGCATGATTTCAGATACTGACAAAGTGAGTGACACTTCCTTACGTTCTACTAACTGTGGAATAGGATACGTTTTCGGTTCTCTTAAAATAGGTTCCTTCTCTAATACATCTTCAAGGATGTTGACCTTTGATGCTAAGTTCGTTTGCTCTAATGCATTTCTTGTCATAGAGAGCCATGTATCGGCCGTATTAGAATCCTCCCCTATCATGTACAAATAGTCACGTGCTCTTGTCATCGCAACGTAAAACAAACGTTTTGCCTCTTCTTTGGCTTCAGCATTTGCGGTTTCTTTAACTAACTCAAATCCAGGAGTTTGATACAGATGAGAGTTCTCATCGAGATCAGCTGCCTCTTCCTCTAAGTTCATTACTATGCCTAGTTCATGGTCAAAGCGAATTGTACCTTTATCACCTTGGATCGACCTTTCTAATTGTGGTAAAAAGACAATCGGAAATTCGAGTCCTTTTGATGCATGAACAGTCATAATTTGAACAAAATCTCCATCCACTCGTTCAACTTCTGATTCCCCTTCTTTATCACTTAAAGCAATCCGATCATCGAGTTCCATTAAAATCATCTCTAAATTAACTTGTCTTTCGTCCACAATCGTTTGAATTAATTTTTCGACATTCCGTACTTTTTGCAATCCATTCGTTTGTAGCATGAGTGAGGTTCGTAAACCTGTTGTTGAGAAAATATCACTCAATGTATGTTCTAACGATGGCTCTGTTCGAAAAGGTGTCCATTGATTTAGCCATCGACTAATCTTGTGACAGACTTCTTGAATTCGTGAAGATAAGGAGTCAAATGCTTTATGATTTTCATCGTAAACCAGTTGATAAAAGGATTCGTTTTCTTCTAATTGCCTTTTCATATAGATCAATTCGTCAACTGTTAGTCCGCACATCGGACTTCGCAAAACGGCAAGTAAATGGAGCTCTTCGAATGGGCGATTTAACCACTTGAGCAATGTGATATAATCTAAAATTTCCTGTCTTTCAAAAAAACCAACTCCACCATTCACGACATAAGGAATATTTTTGTTTAAGAGAGCACGTTCTAATGTAAGCAGATGGGATCTAGCTGGAATTAAGATCGCCATATGACCAAAACGAGGTTCAAGCCATGTATCATCTTGATTCACATGTGGACTTTTCGTTTCAACCATTTCAATGATTCGGTTAGCTAGAAGATCATAGGATGTTGTTTCTCCTTCTTCATCTTTTTCCACAATCATTAGTTCGACTCTTTTTTCTTCCTCTTGTTCACCTGCCCTATTAGGCTCAAGTGGTGCATACACGGTTTCAAACGAATGGGTCCGTACGTCCGTCATTGCATGTGAAAACAACTCATTAACTGCTTCAATTACTGGTGCCGTTGTTCGGTAATTTTGATTCATTAAAATAACTTCGCCATTGCTGCTTTTTTCAGCTAGTTCTTCTCTTTCATTCATTAAACTAACGTTCGCTCCGCGGAAGCGATAGATCGATTGCTTTTGGTCGCCAACAATAAATTGATAGACTGGTTCAATTCGCTCAAGCATTTCGAGTTGAAGCTTGTTTGTATCCTGAAACTCATCGACCATCATATGGCGAAACTGCCTTTTACACGCTTCTTTGATCGAATGATTGTCAAGAAGGGCAACGGCTTTTTGCTGCAGATCAGAGAAATCAAGTAGTCCTCCTAATTTCTTCTCATTCTCATATCTTGATGAAAATTCTTTTAGTAAAACAAGGAATCTGTCCATAAACTGTTTCACTTCGTCTGTAACGTTGATTTCCCCACCTATTAGCTTCCAGCTATCTTTTAGTGGTTTCCAATGCTCTGTATATAGTTCATATAATGCTGGTGCTTTCTCCGCCCAACGTTTATCAGATCGAGAGGGCATAAAACTAGCCACTTTTTCCATATACTCATTTGGATCACTCGGTGGAGAAAGATGCTCGAATCCGTCTAAAATTTTCTCGACATGACCTCTTTGTGCTTTTGTTAAATCTTCTAATGGTGGAAAAGCGTGAATGCAGTTCCGTGCTTTTTCGTGAAACTGTTGGACAAGCTTTCCTTGATTCTTCTCTTTTGCTTGTCGTTGAATGTCGAGCATTTTTTCTGTTTCAAGATTGTCAATCGCTTCTTCCCCAACGATCAGTTCACGAATATGATTATGAAGTTGTTCAATGGTTTCACCTAATTGTTTCTTACTCATAATCAGAAGAAAAGGCAGTGCCATTTCGTGAAACTCTTTTTCCTCAAACATCAACTTCAGAATGGTTCTTTTTCGGCCTCGTGCTTGTACATCATCCATAACACGGCTGTGAGGAATGAGGTCTGCTGCCATGGCATACTGAGATAGCAGCCTCTGACAGAAACTATGAAAGGTTGAGATGTTCGCACGCTCCATCGCTTCTTTTTGCTCAAACCAAAAATTTTGCTCGGTTTTACTTTGCGCTTCCTTTTCCTTCTCTGCTAACCGTTTTCGAATTCGGTCTTTCATTTCTCTAGCTGCTTTTTCAGTAAATGTAATGGCCACCATTTCATCTACTGTGGCGCCAACGGGGTGGTCCGGATCTTGTAGACGAAGTTCACATAAATGAATAAACCGTTCTGTTAACACTCGTGTTTTCCCCGACCCTGCTCCTGCAGATACTAAGATAAGTTCTTTTTCACTTGTAATAGCCCTTAGTTGAGCATCATTAAATTGCATCGTCATCTCCTCCTTTCTTCCTTTTATTTTGCCTGCTCACGCTTCTCATCCGTCACACGACATACAGTTCGGTATGCACAGAAAGCAGAGCATTCTAATGGCTCAACTGGAAAATTCGTTTGCATCCCTTCCCAAATTTCTGTAATTCGTTCTTGTAATTCATGGTCGGCGAGAAATTGATCCGTACCTAGCTGATCTTCTCTGTTTTTGCAAAAGGACGAAACATTGTACTTTGAAGATTTACCAACATGCTCCGTACGCCACATTCCATTTCCTGCCCGTTTGCTTGGTTCCTTTAAGGAAATGTACGTTGCTCCATCAGCTTGAATGGAATCCTCCTCTCCTTGTTCGAGCTCTTTTCGAATCGCATACGCATAAAGAGGAAGCTGTAGCTTTAATCCTGAGCGAACATCCTCCATTTTCACGCTCGCTTGTCCTGATTTATAATCATAGACAACAATGGACTGACCATTTCGGTCTATTCGATCTGCTTTCCCAGTTAGTACGAGTGTCCGTTCATCTTTTAACGGCAATTCAAACCGAATTGGTTTTTCAATTGCCAAAATATGCATTTGTTCCAGTTGTATATTATCAAAAAAGTGCTTTCGTTCAGCTTGCCACCAATGACGCAATCGTTTCTGCCATTGTTGCTTCGTCAATTCTAGGTCAAACCTCGATATCTCTGGACTCTCCTTTTCAATAAGCTCCCATTTTTGATCGAATAGCTCGTCAATTCGTTCTGGAATATGAGCTATAGCATCTCGTAGCAAAACGAAGGATTGTCCAACAGCTTTTAACTCTGTATAAATTTCTTCAATAATGGAATGCATTAAATCCCCAATATCTAGTGGTGATACATTCTCTTGCATAGCAGCCGGTTCTGGCACCTTTAGAACCCGCTCCATCCCATATCGAAAAGGACAACGTGCATAGCTTTCAAGTGCAGTTACAGAAACAACTGGCTGCAAAGGTGTTTCTTGATAAAGAGTAATCGGTTCTTTTCCTTCTTCAAGTCGAGCTAACCTGTGAGTTATTTCCTCTATCTCTTTTGGAAGCTCGTCAACCACACAACCTTTGCCAACATGGTAAGCTAGCTTTTCGATTTGATCTGCAGTAGAGTGGGCTTGTTGTTTTTCAATACGATATTCCCAAGTCCAAGCTTGTTCTCTTTCTTGAATATCTTCTAAAGTCGTAGAAGGTAATAACGGGTGATGTGCATCGATTCCTTTAACATAAGTAAATGAAATAGACTTTGCAACAAAGGACAATTGGTCAAAGTAAGCCTGCTGCTTTAAACGAAAATGTTCTTGATCAGGGGGGCTGAAACGAACAGCACTCTGATGTAAGTCTCGCTCCTGTACGTATCCGCTTAACTTGTGTGGAGTAGGAAAAGCTCCTTCATTCATTCCAACAACATAGAGTTTTTCACCTTGAAACAAACTAACATCTCTCCAAGTATGAACCGAAACTCCACGTTTAGCGGCTCTTTCTTCAAATAGCTGTAAGCTGTCTCCGAGTTCTTTGATCCAGTCTGTGAACAAATCAAGGGTCATGAGCAAGTTGTCTAAGCCTTTCTCCTTTAATAGCTGTTCATATCGCTCTAATTGCTGATCTATTTGCTGTAACGCTTTGTACTCGATGGCTATTTCTTTTATGTTTTTTGGATCTTCCTGTTTGTTAAAATGGTCTTCCCAATACTGCTTGAAGGGCAATTCGGCAACAAAATGACGCAACTGCTCAATATACGTAACGAACGGCTCACTTTTTTTCCAATTTAGTCTGGTCATATATTCAAAAAGCGTACGATGTTGTTCTTTTATCCACTCGCCTGACTGCAAGTACATTTGCTTTTGTTTAGCAAACTCTAATCCAGATACTTGATATAGTTTTAAAATTTGTTCGACCAGAGGTAGCTTGTCCCACTTTGACGTTGGAGCAAGTGTATTCCCTAACGCAGTCAGCAAAAAGGAGTGGATCGCTGTTGTGGACAATGGTCTTTTTTTTGCTTTGTTCATCGGTACGTGATACGCACTTGCATATTTCGCCAGGTCGGTCATGCCTTGTCGTTCATCTACTATTAAAATCCCGATCTGATTATAAGCTAAATCTGTTAAAGCGATTTCCTCCATAATCCCACGCCATTGTTCTTCCGTTGTTGAAGCTGCAATAACTTCCATTTTTTCAACCGTTTTCTCATTTTCACTTTGAATTCGTTGATCGGTAAACCCGATCGTAACTAGCTCTCGAACCGTTTCCTCAACAATTGCAAACCGTTTATCATTTGGTACATATACCTCAATGGAGACGTTAGCTTTTTTTAACGCCTCCATAAACAACATTTGAAGCGGGCTAAAGTCATAATAGCCGTCAATTATAACGGTAGAAATCAGATGATTGACGTTACCTGTTTCTAATAAATGAATGGCACGCAAAAGGATGTTTTCTGGATCGAGCAATCTTCTTTTATTCACGATGCTCTGCTCATACCGGTCAAAAAGGTCTTGAATCGGCAAAAGCGATGAAGGAAGATCTTCAATAGCAAGACCGAGACGTTTGATTTGTCCGTACGTGTCCGCATAGGCACGGGCTTTTCCTGATATCACATCAACTCCATTGATTTTTTCTTCTTCCTTCATAAATTGTAAGAAAAAAAGTGTTCTTTCTTCTTCCGACAGAGCAATATAGGAATCATTGCTTTCTTTTAAGAGAAATGTAGCAACGTCATCAAATGTAGTAGCCAGTAAGCCTGGTCTCCTATTTCTCGCTTCCTGCAACCACATTTGTGATGGGAGCACATAGAAAACCGTGTTTTGACTATCTTTCGCCAGTTGAAAGGCCGTCTCTAGTCTTTCTTTTTTGGCCACTTCTTTTAGATGTGTATGATAGATACTTTGTTCACTCATCGCTTCCCCTCCTTCGCATATCTAAATGATGAATTCCATCTAATAAGTAAACATCAGAAATTGGTTTGAAACCAAATGATTGATAAAACTCTTGTAAATATAACTGGGCATGAATAACAATTACGTTCTCTTGTAACTGTTTTTCAAGGTAAGCAATCGACTCTGTTAAGAGAGCTTTTCCAATTCCTTCTTTTCTGACTGACTCTTTCACGATGACCCGTCCAATTGAAGCATCTTTAGCAGCCTTCCCCCGTTTGAACAATCGACTATACGCAACAAGCTCTCCATTTTTTCGTCCTAACAGATGATACGCCTCTTGATCCTTCCCATCCAACTCTTGGTAAGGACACTCTTGTTCGACAACAAACACTTCGACACGGAGGCTCATGATCTCATATAGCTCTTGTATGGATAATTGTTCAAATGTTTTAACCGTCCATTTCATTTTCTCACTCGATCCTCTCTATAGATGTGTGTCTTTATTTTATCATCTTAACAGAAACGGGAAAAAGAATAAGTTTAAGACAATAATCTAGGCAACTTCCCCACTTTTCTACATATAGTATGATGAACTCCTTACAAAGGTGGGATACGTTTGGCCATAATTACAGGACAGCAGTATATGGATCGCATTGATGCGTTAAACAATGATGTATGGATTGATGGGCAACAAGTAAAAGGAAAGCTATCAGAACATCCAGCTTTTAAAGGGATCTTACAAAGTAAGGCGGCCCTATATGATTTGCAACACGAATCAAATTTACAATCACTTCTAACACATCAAGTTCAGGGGGAGCGACAAGTAAGCAATTTTGCTTTTGAACAGCCAACATCCTTAGAAACCTTACAGAAACGAAGGGAAGCAACACAATTTTGGGCTAAGCAAAGTGGTGGGACAATTGGACGTTCTCCCGACTATATTAATACCGCCATCATGACCCTTGGTTCTTCAGCTTCTTTTTTTGATGAGCGTTTTCGCGACAATGTAAAAAATGTATATGATCATGCGAGAAATCATGATTTATCATTTACACATACATTTATCAATCCACAAGTAAATCGTTCACCAAACTATGTTGAGTTTTCAGATAAAGAAGATATCATTGCAGCCAAAATCATTGACGAAACAGAGGAAGGAATCATTATTCATGGAGCTCGTCTGCTCGCGACTCAAGGCGGGATTACAGACGAAATACTCGTCTTACCAGTTGGTGGAAATGCCATTGACCCTGCCTATGTTTATGCGTTTGCCATTCCTTCAAATACACCTGGGTTGAAATTTCTTTGTCGTGAATCTTATGCAAAAGAGGGAGTGAACCATTTTGATTACCCTCTTACTTCACAATTTGATGAGGTTGATTCCGTTGTTGTTTTTGATCACGTGCTTGTACCTTGGGACCGGGTCTTTCTTTATAAAGACTTAGAGGGCGTAGGAAAGATTTTCACTGAGACAAACTTAAATATTATGCTTCTTTTTCAAGCTGTTAGCAGGCAGGTTGTCAAAACGGAGTTCCTCCTCGGCGTGGCAGAAAGTGTAGCACAAACGATTGGAATTACAGAATATCAGCATGTGCAAGAAAAACTAAGTCACATGATTATGACTCACGAGATCATGTCTTCGCTTTTATATAAGGCCGAAAAAGAAGCCCTTGCCAATCAATTTGGCACGATGGTCCCTAACCCAAAACCATTGATGACCGCATCTAGCTATTACCAAAGAGAATATGCAAAACTTGTTGAGTACTTGCATTTGCTTGGCGCGAGTGGATTTATTTCATTACCAACGGAACAAGACTTCGATTCAGCCATTGGCAAAGATCTAAACCAATACTTACAAGCAAAAGGCGCACCAGCAAAAGAACGTGTCCAACTGTTTCGACTTGCATGGGATTTAACGATGAGTTCATTCGGCTCGCGTCAAACCCAATATGAGCGTTACTTTTTCGGTGATCCTATTCGGCTATCTTCATCTCTGTATCAATCGTATGATAAAACAAAGTTTGTCGCAGACGTTCAAGCATTCCTACAAAACAATCAATCATCATCAAAAAAATGAGTTAGAGGATCTTTGTCCTCTAACTCATTTTTTAGAATGAAATAATCCGAAATGCCAATAACAAAACTAGAACAAGCGATACAATGAGAATTCCCCAATACATTGGAGCCTTCGAACCAAGTGTTCCTTTTTTCGTACGAACCAAAATCATTTCCATTGCATAAATTAATACAATTGCAAGAATTCCTTTAATTACGTGAGTTAATGGGAATCCCCACATTGATAATAAGTACACACCGGAAAAAAGCATCACGATGTAAAAAAGTCGAACGATCATATGTAGGATTTTTGCACCTTTAGCCTTGCCCGCTTTTAGCAAGAAATAGGTAATTAAAAATAACACAATTAAAAGCCACCATGAATCAAGGTGAGCATGCTGCATACCTGTTTGCAAATTGTATCCCTCCTTTAAATAGCATTCTTTTTCATTATAATCGATCTGGATAAAAAATCATAATTTGACGAACGATTGCCACACTTTCGTCAAGGATAGATCATAAGAAATTTATGTTTGTTTTCTCTTACTTGATATCAAAAAAGATGTAAACCAAATTGATTTACATCTTTTTTTAAGCTTCTACTCTTCTTTTTCAATGGTGAATGAGCTAACCTTTTTATTCGCATCTTCACTCATTTCATAAAGCATTTCTGCCGCTTCTGCGACACTTTGTACGGCATGAACTTGTTCGTCAGATGATGCTGTTATTTCTTCACTAGCAGAGGCCGTTTGACTAATGGCATCATTCATCATTTCTAAGCTCCTAACGATGACTTCCTTCTGCTCATTCATCATGGTCACATCATTGGAACAAGTTGAAATCACTTGTGACAGCTCTTTTGTGACAAGCATTAATTGTTCAAACACATCTTTTGTTTCATTGACAATCAGTAACTGCTGTTCGGAGGACTGTCTCATGGCTTGTACAGATTGTACGGCATCCGTTGAGCCATTTTTTACTGAAGATAGCTGCTGTTTAATTTGATCTGTCATGGTTGTCGTTTCTTCTGCAAGCTTTCGTACTTCAGACGCTACGACAGCAAATCCTTTTCCATGCTCTCCTGCACGAGCCGCTTCAATGCTCGCATTAAGC
Source organism: Halalkalibacter wakoensis JCM 9140 (assembly GCF_000513095.1). Lineage (GTDB taxonomy): Bacteria > Bacillota > Bacilli > Bacillales > Bacillaceae_D > Halalkalibacter > Halalkalibacter wakoensis. The sequence goes on along the minus strand of NZ_BAUT01000022.1, from coordinate 13,172 downwards.
GCAAGTAAATTCGTCTGCTCTGATATTCCTTGAATGGCCGCAACTATAGATTCAATCGAATCCACATCTGTTGATAATGTTTGAACGGTTATTCCTGCTTTTTCTGCCTGAGTAGATGCTTGAGTAGAACTCTCTTGCAATGTATTAACCTGTGTCATTCCGTTCTTATAACTGTTTTCTTGCTTCAAAGCCATTTTGTTCATTTCATTCATTTTTTGCAATACTCTCTCAATAGAGGAAGCTAGGTCATTTACGCTGTGGCTTGTCTCATTCGTTTGTTCAGACATTGATGTTGCTGTTACGGCAACTTCTTGAATGGCATGATTAATTTCTTGGCTAGAAGCGATTGTCTCTTCTGATGTGGCACTTAACTGCTCAGATGAGTCTCTTAATTGATAAACGGTTTTGCCCATTGACGTTAGTAGACTATTCATATCCTTTGTCATCTTATTAAACTGAATCGCTAATAATCCAATTTCATCATTCGTTTCAACGGAAGCTTTGACCGTTAAATCTCCATTTGCTACACGTTCCATACGATCTTTAAGTTGTTGAATGTGATACGTAAGTCGATTCGAAAAGACAAATATGATAACCGAGCCAATTCCCGCTACAATGAGAGTAGCAATCGTTAATTGGATTAATAGATTTTGTAAAGGAGCATAAAGGACATGATCAGGAACAGCAAGGCCTACCTTCCAGTTTGCTGAAGGTAGTTCACTTATGTAAACTTGATGGTTTTCTCCTTCATATTCGAATTCATTTATCATCCCTTGTACATATGTTTCTTCTAAAAACTTCGCACCAAACTCACTAGGATCAAACATCGAAGCGGTCATTACTTTTTCTTGTACTGTATGGGCAATATATTGCCCTGTTTCTCCAGACAAAAAGACAAACCCACTACCTCCAAGATCTGTTTGACTAATATGATTTTGTAATGTTGTAAGGTCAATATCCGCAGTGACAACCCCCATCTTTTGACCATTGTTAAAAAATGGAACCGATGTTGTCACCATGGTCATGTCCGATTCTTCGTCAAAATAAGGCTCCGTCCATACTGCTTCTCCATCTGATTGTAAGCCCATCTCGTACCAATCCCAGCTCGGATAATTATAAGATGCATCTTCATAGGCTTCTGTAAAAATGGAGTTAGTTCCATCTTTATATACATATGGACCAAAAAACTCAATTTGTGGATCATATTGATACGGTTCAAACCAAACACCGGCACCTAACGTATCTTCATTGTTCCAAACGATCTGTTCTAAAATCGATTGATACTCATTTTTATCAATATTTGAACCTAAACTAGTCGTCACAGACGAGAGAGAATCAGCTATTCTTTGATGGGCAACAAGTCTGCGTTCTGTCATTTCTGCTATTTCAGCACTTTGGTTTTTCATCGTTTCTTCCAGTGCATATGTTAATTCATTTTTAGCAATGAAGTATGAAACAGCCGAAACCAATCCACCTGTAACTAAAACAAGTGGAATAAAAATCAAAAGCATTTTTCTACGTAAAGTTGTTTTGCGTGACATTTTTTCCTCTCCTCATATATAATTGATAGCTTTATTATATATGAAACAGAATCACAAATGTCGTTTTTTAGGGATTTTTGTCTACTGTATTAATATTTTTTAAAATTCACTTAACGTTTTTAACGTTTTTTACCATTGAAAGAAAAACTTCAACGACATCGTAATGGTCGTATAGGATACAACTCCAATTGTAAATGTACCAAAATGAGCTTCATCATCAGGTGGCAATTCATATTTCAACACATTCAAGATCATCGCACCTGATATGAAAGCAAATATAATGGCTTCCGTTAAAGGAGAAAACGTGACGGTTATTCCTAAAATCCACCCTGCCACAATTCCAAGTGCGAGAACATATCGTCCGACTTTATCGTAAATGTCTTCATATTCTCTCCATAAATCATGAGCAACGGCAATAAAGTGCATCCCAACGGCTAAACCATAAAAAACAGCTTGAATACCTAACACATTATGAGAAATAACCGTATAGGCGACCAACATATTATAAAAACCAAAAAACAAAATTTGTAGCCAAAACAAAGCTCGTGCTTTATGTGGCTGTTGTTTCAGCTGCGCTTTTCTAACGACTTTTTGAATTCCATAAAATATCAAAACCCCTACAAGTCCGATGAAATAAAGTTCTGACTCCATGGCTAAGTGATTACTATATTTCTTTACTAAGAGCTGCTCCTTATGTAAGGTAGGCAAAACGTATACAAACACGTAGGAAACAGCTAACCCACCTGAAAAAGAGAACCACTTTAGGCGATTCATTCTATTGGAAGGAATGAGTTCATTTGCAAACAGATGAATTAAAATAAAGGCAAAACCCATTAAAAAGGCATCGAGTGACATAGCTTTGACTCCTTTAAAGATGTTTTCTTTTTAGAGTCTCCAAATAAAGGGCAGCTGTATGCACATCCTGGCTTTACTACTTAAGAATAAGATTACTTTTCGACCTTATTCTTTTTTGTTTACATGCTGTTCCTTACATCAGAAGAAAGAACGTTTCTGCAACAAAAATCACAAAAAAATCCAATAATAAAAAGGCAATGTCAAAGTGTTCATTTTGACATTGCCTCTTTGCTTGTTTATAAGAAATCAAGTAACGCTGTAGCGATAGAGAAATAGATTAACAAGCCTAAAATATCGTTTACAGTTGTAATAAAAGGTCCAGATGCAATAGCTGGATCTAGTTTCAACTTATTAATGATAAGGGGAACAGTTGCCCCAATAACAGTCGCAATACTTAATGTACAGAAAATAGAAAAACCAACAATTAGAGCTAAAATCCAATGCCCATGAATAAGTGTTACGGTGATGGCTAAGACAACCATACATATTAAACCTAGCATGAGTCCTGTTCCAAATTCACGTCTTACCATTTTTCCAATCGTACCTTTTTTGATCGTACCTAATGCAAGACCACGAACCGCAACAGCTAAAGACTGTGTCCCTGTGTTTCCAGCTGAGTCCATAATTAATGGAATAAAGGCTGCCAGTAAGACGATTGCTTCTAATGTTTCTTCAAATTGACCGATAACTTCAGCTGTAATCAAACCAAAGAACATGAGGAGAATAATCCAAGGTGAACGTTTGCGCGCAGCTGTAAAAGCACTAACATTTACATCAGTTGCGCCTTTTGCTGCTGAAATTTCCCCCAAATCTTCCGTCGCTTCTTCCTCTAAAATATCGATCACGTCATCAAATGTCACAATCCCTACCAAGTGATTTTGCTTTGATACAACTGGTGCTGCTAAGAAATCATATTTTTTAATCAGCTTGGCTACATCTTCTTGGTCCATATCATCTTGAACCGATACAACACGCGTACTCATAATATTCTCAATTACTTCGTCCGGCGGAGCGATAATTAAATCTCGTAGTGACACCACACCTACTAATTTTTCAAGCTCATCAACGACATATAAATAATAGATTGTCTCTGCATCTGGTGCATCATTACGTAGTTTTTCAATGACATTTGCAGCTCCCTCGGTCGAAGAAATGCTGACAAATTCCTTTGTCATAATGGCACCGGCTGTTTCTGGTGCATAAGACATTAGTTCTTTTACTTCCTGAGCTTCTACTTTATTCATTTTCAGTAAGATGTCTTCTGCCTTTTCGTCTTTTATTTCAGCTAAAAAGTCAGCAACATCATCGGCAAACATATTGTTAAACATTTCAGATGCGTAGCCTTCACTTAGTTCAAGATAAATGTTCTTTTGGTCCTGAACTTCTAACCCTTCAAAAATATGAGAAAAATCTTCGGGTGTTAAATAGTCGTATACTCGTAAACGAGAATCTTTCTCTAGTTTCACAAAAATATCAACTTGATCTGTTGGATGTAGTTCTAAAAATGTTTCGCGAAATTGTTCACGATCCTCCGCTCTTAATGTATCTAAAATTAATTTTTCATACTCTTCACGGTTTTGTTCATTTAATTTCACCATGGTAAATCCTCCTTCATTAGGAGTCCAAACAACCACTTTGTTTAAGCGGATGGGAATGGCCCCTATATTGGCTATTATTTTCTTTAGTCTGATAGCTTACACATACCGATTCTGGTTCATCTACTTCCATTCCACATCACCCCCAAACAGTAACCATTAATTGACGCTCAGTACCAATGCAATGCTCCTTAAATACCTAAGAGTTTAACAATTTCAACTTTTTTTACAAAAGTAAAATGAATTGCACGCAGGCAAATATCTGGGCATACTTAGGTCTTTTCTAAGGAGAAAATCTATATAAAAAAACACCTTCAACCGAATGAAGGTGTTTTACACACATATGCAAACAAGGCAGTATCTTTTTGATAAGAGACTATCAAAAACAACACAGCAAAAAAGCCTTTTTAGCGTCCTCCATTCGTAGAGCTTTAGCACTGTGCGGCATAGGAAAAATCCAGCTACATTAAAAACCACCTTATGTCGATGGTTCCTGTTGACCCATTGGCGTCTTTGGACATTTTTGGGCAGCAGCGTATCTCCAGCACAGGAGCCTCACCTAACGAGGTATTCAATTACATTGATGACTTTACAGGATGTTTTTCTATATGTCAACATGTTTCTTTAAAAAAACGAACGCTTATGAGCCCTTATTTTTTGTGAATCAATCCTAACCGATGTCACCTATGGCCATAAAACGCTCTAATAAGAGATGATCAACCTTTTGAATGAATTCTTTTATAGAAAATGGTTTTACTATGTATTCTAGTTTAGTTCCATTACAACAGTCTTGCAAACTTGGTGAAGTGGTAACAAATAAAATAGGTGTTAAAATCCCTTTGTTTTTGATTTGCTGACACAATTGAAGACCATCCGAATTAAATAGATTCACGTTAATGATGATGAGATCAAAAGTTTGATCTTTTACAGTGTCTAAAAAGTCCTCACTCTTTTCAAATAAAATTACCTGTTTTCCTTTAATTTCTAAGTTATAACTCATTAATAAAGCATGAGATGGCTCATCCTCGACAAGTGCTATCTTTGAACTATCTTCTCCATGCGGATTCACATTATCCACTCCCTGTAAAAATAGAAGTATCTCCCTCCTCTATCATAATTATTTTATTAGTATTAATCAATTGTGTTCATTGTAAATTTTTTGTAAAGAAAAACATCGACTTGTTTTAGTCGATGTTCTATTTTTTTAACAAAGGTGGTACATAATTGATCAATTCAGATCAAAATGACGACCATTTACTTCATAAATCACCCATTCTGCAATATTCGTCGCATAATCTGCTATTCTCTCAATGTACCTACCAATAAAAGCTAGCTGTGTAATTTGATCAATCTCAATCTGGGCGTCCTTTAACGTAAAGAGTTCTCGAATAAGTTCACCATATAATTGATCTACTTTATCATCCATTCCTGCAATTTTTTGAGCTTGTAACAAATCTGTGTGTTTGAACGCATCCAAAGAAGTAGTAAGCATTTCTTGTGCAATGGTATACATAGCAATAATTTTAACTTGAAAGGTTAATAGACTATTTTCTTTCATACGTTTAGATTGTTTCGCTATATCGACAATTAAGTCCGCCACTCTTTCCAAATCACTTGATACTTTTAAAGCAACAATTAATTTTCGAAGGTCTGTTGCAACAGGTTGTTGTCTAGAAATCAATAACGTCACTTGGTCATGCATACTTAATTCAAGTTGGTTGATGAGATAATCATTTTTAATAATTTCGTCCATCTTATTTGTGTTTGAAGAAGCAAATGATTGGATCATCTGGTCCATAACCTCTTCTACACGTGTCCCCATATCTAAAAGCTGTTGTTTTACTAAATCAAGTTGTGAATGGAAACTTTCGCGAACTGCCACTGGCTACACCTTCTTATCCAAATCTTCCTGTAATATAATCTTCTGTACGCTTATCAGATGGATTAGAGAAAATAACGTCTGTTTCATCATATTCAACCACTTCTCCGTTAAGGAAAAAGGCTGTTTTATCGGAAATACGTGCCGCTTGTTGCATATTGTGAGTTACAATAATAATCGAATATTCTTTCTTTAACTCATGAATCAACTCTTCTACTTTTAAAGTAGATTTAGGATCAAGAGCAGACGTTGGTTCATCCATTAAAATGACATCAGGCTCAATAGCTAAGCAGCGAGCAATGCAAAGACGCTGTTGTTGCCCCCCGGACAATCCATATGCATTTTCATTTAGACGATCCTTCACTTCATCCCAAATAGCAGCACCGCGTAAACTCTTTTCAACAATTTGGTCTAGTATTTTCCTGTTTTTAATACCATGTATTCTCGGGCCATAAGCCACATTATCATAGATTGACTTAGGAAATGGATTTGGTTTTTGAAAAACCATCCCAACGCGAGTTCGTAAATCTTCCACCTTATAAGACTTGTCTAGAATGCTTTTTCCACGGTAAGAAATATCTCCTGAAATTCGAACAGTTGGAACAAGTTGAACCATGCGATTTAGTGTTTTAATATAAGTGGATTTCCCACAACCAGATGGCCCAATAATAGCCGTGACTTCTCTTTCATATACCGCAAGATTAATATTTTTTAAAGCATGATCTTTGCCATACCATAAATTTAAATCTTTCGTATTGTACACTATTTTTTTATCTGTATTAACATCAAGAAGCGGGCCACCTTTTTCGTTATACGCGATATTCACCTTTTGTGACAAAGCCATTATTTTTTCCCCCTAAACATTAATATCTTTGCTGAAATTTATTACGGATTACGATTGCAATGGAATTAAGTAAAAATAGAACGACAAGTAATACAACAATGGTTGCAGCTGCTAAGTTAGCATACTCAGCAACAAGTGATGAATCTAGTGTCCAGTAATAAATTTGCATAGGTAACACCGTGAATCGATCCATAATTCCTCCTGGGAAAGGAATGAGTAATGCTGGAATTCCGATTACAACAAGTGGGGCTGTTTCCCCAATCGCTCTTGATAATGAAAGAATAGCGCCCGTTAAAATCCCAGGTAATGCAGCTGGCAAAATAATGTTTTTAATTGTTTGCCACTTTGTTGCCCCCATTCCATAAGAAGCTTCACTCAATTGAGCAGGAACCGCTCGAATGGCTTCTTGACTTGCAACGACAACTATTGGCAACACTAAAAGCGCCATTGTCAATCCACCAGCTAAAATAATATTTCCTAAATCTAAGGCTCGAACAAAAATCGTCAATCCTAAAATTCCAAACACAATCGATGGAACACCAGCTAAATTGGATATATTCGTCTGGATAAAAGAGTGTATACGACCTCTTTTGGCGTAACATTCTAGATAGATTGCTGTTCCGACTCCAATTAGCATCGTAACCGGTGCAACGACAACCATTAACCACAACGTTCCTAAAATAGCCCCCATAATTCCTGCACGGTCAGCGTGTGTAGACAAGCGACCTGTTAAGAAGTCGATATTAATCCATGTGATTCCTTCTGACAAAACTCTAAAAATAAGCACAGCTAGAACAATGAGTCCAAACATCGTTGAAAGAAGGAAAATCGTTTTGGCAATTGAATTCGTTGCTAATCGTGAATTCATTTTCTTTTGAACAACAGCGGCATCTACATACTTCATGATTAATATTCCTCCCTAAACTTACGAGAAATATATCTAGCAAGTAAATTCATTAAAAATGTGAACACAAACAAAGTCATAGCTACGGCATATAGGCTGTAATATATAGTCGATCCAGATGGGGCATCCCCACTAGATACTTCAACAATGTACGCAGTCATCGTTTGCATAGATTGTGTAATGTCAAAAGTGAAGTTTTTGGAACTTCCACTTGCGATCGTGACAATCATCGTTTCTCCGATTGCACGAGAAATTCCAAGAACGAATGAAGCAACAATTCCAGACATCGCTGCCGGAATAATGACTTTTTTTGTTACTTCTAATTTTGTTGATCCTAATGCTAATGCTCCTTCACGCATTGAGTTAGGAACAGAACTCATCGCATCCTCAGATAAGGAAGCAACCATTGGGATAATCATAATGCCCATTACAATCCCTGGACTTAAAATATTCGTAGCTTGAAGCCCTGGAATCAATTCTCTAAGGATTGGAGTCACAAATGTAAAAGCAAAAAATCCATAGACAATTGTAGGAATCCCAGCAAGAATCTCAAGCATTGGCTTTAATAATCTTCTAATTTTATCTGATGCATATTCACTTAGATAAATAGCAGTCATTAATCCAATTGGTACCGCAACAAACATCGCAATAACAGATGAAATAATGGTTCCTGTTAATAAAGGTAGAACTCCAAACTCCGGATTTTGGCTTAAAGGTCTCAGCACCGTTCCCGTAAAGAAATCAAGAAATGGTACTCGACTAAAAAATTCTATTGTTTCCGATAATAATGTAAAAAGAATTCCGATTGTCGTTAAAATTGATATTGTCGCAATGGCTAACAACACTTTTGGCATAATTAACTCAATAACATTTGTCATGCTTCTCTTGCTTTTCTTCTCTTCAATCATTTCTCGAACGTTAACAGCGTTCCCCTCTTTTATAGCGCTGTTTGCTTCCATCACTTGCACCCCTTTTTTAGACCAAATAAAAGATGAATGAGAGGATGAGAAGAAATACCCTCATCCTCCAAGTAACATGATTATTTTAATCCTTCTAAAGCATCGACATATGCTTGAACTTCTTCTTCTGGAAGTGGTGCAAATCCAGTTTCACCAGCAAATTCATTAACATTATTTGCTACGAATAAGGCAAAATCTAATACCTCAGGTTTCGCTTTTGCATTGTCTACATTTAAATATGTGAACACTGGACGAGTAAATGGTGCGTACTGCGCATCTTCACCGATTGTTTCAAGGCTTGGTTCTACTGGACCATTACCAAAATCAACGTTTACAGCTTGTAATTTATCTTGATTGTTTACGTAATAACCAAATCCGAAGAAAGCAATTCCATTTACATCTTCAGATACTAAGTTAACTAGCGTTGAGTATTCTTGCTGCAAATTTACATGATCTACTAAATCTTCTTTATCAAGAATTTTTTCATAGAAAAACTCATAAGTACCGTGGTTTTCATTTGGACCCATTGGTTTAATTTCCTCATCTGGGAATTCCGGACGAATGTCAGACCATTTTGTTACTCCACCATCGTGATGGAAAATAGAAATCAATTCTTCTTTAGTTAAATCAGTTGCCCAATCATTTTCTTTATTAATAACGAATGTTAATCCATCTAACGCTACTTTCATTTCCATTACTTCAAAACCAGCTGCATCAGCTTCCGCAGTCTCTTCGTCTTTAATTTGACGAGATGCATTGTTGAAATCTGTTCCATTTTCAACTAAGAATCGACCAAACCCAGCACTTGTTCCAGCACGACTCACTTCTACAGAGACATTCTCTTGCTCCGTATACATATACTCTTCTGCAATAACAGACATTAAAGGATACACCGTACCAGAACCATCAACAACAACACTTCCACTTAAATCAGATGTTGCATCTTCTTCTGTCTCATCTTCTGTTGCTTCTGTCTGATCTGAAGCTGTTTGTTCATTTGTTTCCGTTGTTGCTTCCTCATTTCCACTTCCGCAGGCTGCGGCTACGATCATAAATGCTAACATGACTACAAACAATAAAAGCTTCTTCACTTCATTGTCCTCCCTTTTTTATCTACGAGTAATTTGTCGAGGGCTGTCTACCTCTCTTACAATTGCTAGTATAGTAGAGGAATGTTAAGGAGGTATGGTTGTAATGTAAATGTTTTGTAAAAGAGCAAGTACTAAATAACAGTTTTCGTCATTTTCATGGCAAATAACATTATCTTACGGGGAATTGGCTGGTAATTTGTTCAGTCCATTCTCTTCGTATCAAAGATTTTATAATTCAATATGAAAAATAAATTGGATGAGAAAAAAGACGTTCTTTTTTGCTTCTGCTGAAAAGAAGTATGTAGTGGAGTACTTACATGGTCTTCTCTAATAAAAAAAACTTCTAATGCAAATAGGGCATTAAAAGTTTTTTATTTAATATTTTTTTGTTACTTCACAATTAGCACTGGCACTTCTACTCGCTTCGCAACTTTGTGACTCACACTGCCTAACACCATTGTTTGCAATTTATTCAATCCACGAGAGCCTATTACAACGCAATCATAGTCACCTTCATTTGCAAATTTCACAATTGTTGGTCCTGGTTCACCTTGGATAATATTCAGGCTATGGTTAATGCCTTCTTTCGTGAAGATTTCAATAATAGGGGCTAGCTTTTCTTTTCGTTTTCTTTCAATTTCGAACTTACTATTATTTGTTAAAACGTCAGCCTTTGAAGTTGAGCCGTCTATAGAATAAACAACTGTCACTTTTCCATTATGTATCTTCGCTAATTCGGCAGCTTTTTCTGCTGCACGATAGGAATGTTCTGATCCATCTGAAGCTAGTAAAATACTTTTAAACATGTTAGGTCCCCCTCTGTATGAATTACTAACTCGAATATACCCTAATCCTAATCAAATCAAACTGAATTGTAAATACAGTTATACATTATCGCTATCTAAAAAAAAGAGACAAAGGTATTCACCTTTGACTCTTTTGTATTAATGCCCTGATGCCTTAGATAAGCCACCAATTTTATCTTTTAATTTTTCGCTTTCAGCATTTAATCCTACGTATTCAACTTTTATGCCATTTTGTTCGAATTTCCCTTCAATCTTATCAAGGGCACCTATAGCTGAGTCATCCCATAAATGAGCATTTGTTAGATCAATTTCAACTGCTTTTACATCTTGCTTATAATCAAACTTATTCACAAAATCAGTTACAGAAGCGAAGAAAATCTGACCTTGAACTTTATAAATCTGTTTATCTAAATGATTTACATAGTTTTTCTCAATATGAACTTTAGAGATTTTTGCAGCAAAGAAGATGGCACTTAATAAAACACCAGCAAATACTCCATAAGCTAAGTTATGAGTGATAACAACTGTTCCAACTGTTACGATCATAACAATTGCATCTGTACGTGGTACTTTATGAATGTTCCGTACAGAACCCCAGTCAAATGTACTAAATGAGACCATGAACATAACCCCTACAAGTGCAGCCATTGGAATTTGAACAACTAGACCACCAAGGATTAAGATTAAGAACATAAGGAATACACCAGCAACTAAAGCCGATAGACGACCTCTACCTCCAGATTTCACATTAATAACCGATTGTCCAATCATCGCACAACCTGCCATACCACCAAAGAAGCCTGATACGATATTGGCAATTCCTTGTCCACGGCTTTCCTTATTTTTATCACTTTCTGTATCTGTCATATCATCAACGATATTTGCCGTTAGAAGTGATTCAAGAATACCGACGATTGCCAAAGCAAGAGAATATGGAAAAATAATCATTAATGTTTCTAAATTTAATGGAATTTGTGGAATTAAGAACATAGGTAGTGCTTGAGTTAAATTCCCCATATCACCAACTGTACGAAGATTATCAAATCCAGCAAAAATAACTACTGCTGTGATCAGTACAATCGCTGCTAGAGCAGAAGGTACAGCTTTCGTAATTCTCGGCAAACCATAAATAATCACTAACGTTGCGGCAACTAGAACATACATTAACCAAGTAGCGTCAACAAATTGCTCTAACTGAGCCATGAAAATTAAAATGGCTAATGCATTAACGAATCCGACCATAACTGAACGAGGAACGAATTTCATAATTCGTGCAAGCTTAAAAACGCCAAATAAGATCTGCAAAATACCAGTCAGTATCGTAGCAGCAAGTAAATACTGAAGGCCATGCTCAGCAACTAATGTCACCATTAGCAATGCCATAGCTCCAGTTGCAGCGGAAATCATCCCTGGACGTCCTCCAACAAAAGCAATGACGACGGCAATACAAAATGAAGCGTAAAGCCCTACCATCGGGTCAACACCTGCTATGATGGAGAAGGCAATCGCTTCAGGGATCAGTGCAAGAGCAACGACAAGGCCGGCCATTACATCGCCTCTTACATTCCCAAACCATTCTTGTTTAATAGATTGAATGTTCAATCTAACACCTCTTTCCTATTTAATTGTTAGTTTTTTGTTCGACTTTTGACTCTCACAAAAGTCGGGGTCCGTTGTTAACAACCTGTATCTTACCACCATCACATGATTTTTCAAACTCCTATGTAAGCGTTCATCATAGTTGTTTTTCTTTAATTTTCTTCCGATATCTTATTTATTCTCTCCTTCCAATAAAACTGTCATAAAATCGCCCAAAATAAATGTTGCATTAAACATAATTAAATGAATGTTTAGATATAACAACAAAAAAAGCTTGGTTCTAAACCAAGTCTCTTCTCTTATATATAATTCCGTTAAATGGTATCTATTTTAAACTACTTTGTCTTTCCTACGATATAATTAATAAAAACTTCACGGTGAATCTCTTCATCTATAATTTTCCTGCAAAAGTAAGGATCTCTTAATAATCCGTTTTCTTTATCTGAAGCTATCCACTCTTTCTGTCTTGGATCTTGAATTAGCTCTTTATACCAATCCTCTTCAGCTAACTCACTCCACAATTGATCAATCCTAGGTTGTTTTTTCCAAAACAGTGCCTTTTGAAAGAAAGTAATAAAAAGGCCTCCAGTAAATAGAATCAAAAATAGTAGAATAATAATCATCTATCGTATTCCTCCGTTAATAGCACTAAAAAAATTAGTCAAGAACAATGGTCTCTAAATAAATTGTTCTCTTTATATTTTATCACGAATTCGGCGCTAGCTGTTGAAACTGCGCGGAAGTCACTTGACTGCAGTGGGAAATAGAGGGAGACCAGTTGAAAAAGTGCCTAACTGCCGCAGGGGAATGACACTCCGCTTTCCGCGGGTGCCCGGTGAGCCTCCTCGGCTGCCGTCTACGTGTCATTCCCCTGCTAAAATCAGCTTTTTATCAAGCTGCGCAATGGAACGAACATGGAAGAGCACAAAACCAATAAAACAACAAATTAGCGAAAACAGAGTAGTAAAAAGATGTGGATCTATGCCTTAACAACAGACTCACTTTTTTATAGATCTTTGCTGTAACAAAAGAGTTTTTCTCATAGTGTAATGGAGCGGAAGCCACTCGACTCCTGCGGAAAATAGAGGTAGGGTCGAGA
>NZ_BAUT01000023.1 GCF_000513095.1 Halalkalibacter wakoensis JCM 9140 | reverse complement strand
GAACTCGTTTGTCGCTCGATGGCGACTTGATTATCATAACGTTTCGTTTCATCTGATGTCAAATGTTTTTTTCGAAATTGTTATTTGTTTTTTGTTCGCTTCGTTAGCGACAAGTAATAATATATCATCATTAAATTCTAACGTCAACCATCTTTTTTATTTTTTTACGTTTATTAAGATTTGTTACTTTAGAGCATCATTGTTCCCAGCCATGGTATGGAGGGAAAGCACCGGCTCCTACAAGGATAAAAAAGCAGGGCCTAAAAGAAGACCCCTCTTCTTCCATGACCCCACAGAGGCTTGCCATCTCCATCACTGAATAGCTAGAGCGAAGGCAAAACAAACACGTTACTTCTATAACTAACCGAAAAACAATCTTACTTTTTAAAAGAATAAAATGTTTTCTCGATTCCTTCTACCTTTGTTTTCACCTTTTTACTCGTAACAAACCCTTTCTCAACTAAATGTCTAATAAGAAGTTCTAAGTCGACACAATAATCTTCTACTTCGGTAAAAGACATTAACTCCGCAATCGAAAATAGCTCCCCTTCTTTTGTTTCTAATAAAGAAAGAAAGTGATGACTTCCTATTTCTGTTTTTGAACGAATCGCTAATTCCGTTGCTAAGATGAGAAGCTCAATTCGTTTTTCTAAAGACTCTTCACTATTTAAAAGCTCTTGATACAATATGTAAGTTTGCGGTTCAATTTTCTTCACTTGCTCCCAAACAGTTACTTCCGGATAAAATCCATGATTAATTACAGAAAGACGTGCCAAATGATGAAGCGAGTGCATCATATTGCTAAATGCATCAAAATAATGACCATTTTGAAACAACGACTTCCCTTCCTCAAACCTTCGAAGCATTTTCGTAAATTGAATCGCCATCTTCTTTGTTCGATCACCTGGTGGAAACGAATCAATTCGTTCCTTTACTTCTTTTAAGAACTCATTTCGATCAAACACAATCTTACCGTTTATTAACCAGTCAACCAACCTTCTATGATTTCCTACAATTAACGTTTGGTGCATAACCGCCTGGCTTAACGAATGAAAGGACACTCGCTTTTCACCTAATTTATAATGCTTCACTTCCCATGAAATTGTCTGATGATGATTAATCAGAACAATCACGACATCAAACCCATCTGTTACCGATAACGGCAAAAATTCTTTTTCAACTAAAAGAATGGACAACGTCTCTTCTTCACTTGCACGGTCTTGATATAGTTGTCGCAACAAAACATCCATAATTTCGTTCCCCCTTACGCATGACAGATTCATCGAAAACGATCGTTAAAATGTTCCGTCTTTTAACAACCAGTCTAGTAGGATACCGAGATTACAAGTTCTACAAAGAACGAAAAACTCCTGCTAATTCCGAACGAATCTTCGTTATCTGTTAACATTTCTTTCAAGTCGAAAGCCTCGTTCTGTGCTATACTTACTACTAGATTTAGGAGGGACATGTTATGGCTTTAAAATACACGAATAAAATTAATAAAATAAGAACCTTTGCCTTATCGCTCGTATTTATTGGAATTCTCGTCATGTACGTCGGGATCTTCTTTAGAGATTCCTTTATAATTATGTCACTCGCCATGATCGTCGGGTTTCTTTGTATCATAGGAAGCACGGTTGTTTATTTTTGGATCGGTATGCTCTCAACCAAAACAATCCAAGTGGTCTGTCCCTCTTGCGGCGGCGCAACAAAAATGCTAGGACGTGTTGATGCATGTATGCATTGCAACGAGCCGTTAACAATGGATAAATCATTAGAGGGCAAAGAATTTAACGAGGAATACAATCGAAAAAAGAAATAAGTAAACAAAGAGGAGGAAGAACCGGATCGCGTACCGTTTCTTCCTCCTCTTTTTAATGACTAAAACACCTCCCTATTCAGAAGGTGTTTTAATGTTCAACTTTCTCTTTGCACTTTGGACAAGTTCCGTAAATCTCCATACGGTGATTATGAACTTTAAATCCCGTTACATGTTCAGCTAACGTCTCAACCTCATCTAATCCTGGATAATGGAAATCTACAATCTTTCCACAATCCCCACAAATCACGTGATAATGATCAGATGTGACCGAATCAAATCTACTCGATGCATCACCATATGTTAACTCTTTTACGATGCCAGCTTCCTTGAATACGCGCAAATTATTGTATACTGTCGCGACACTCATATTTGGAAAACGCCCTTCTAACGCCTTATAAATATCATCAGCTGTCGGATGGGTCATTGATTCATATAGGAATTCTAGTATCGCATGACGTTGCGGAGTCATACGGACACGGGTGCTCTTCAAAGCATCAAGTGCATCTTGCAAGCGATGATCAGACATTGTCATGCACCTCCCCTTCAAGTAACCATTCTTACTTTGTAATTAGTATAATATAAAAATAATCTCGCTGTCAATGTGGCTCAACTCAACTAATTACCTAATCCAATAAAAGGAGCCGCGTCTTTTACATCTAACAAAAAGGATGTATAGCGATGAGCTTGCTTGCTCTTGCGCTGCTTTTTCTTTTCAAGCTCCACACAAATTGACTTCAACTCGTCTTGAAGTTGCTGTATATCCTTCTCTTCTATACCAAACAAAAAGGTTGTATTGCCTTTTTTCCAAAATCCTCCAGAACTCGCCAGCTCCGTCATCCTGTATCCTTGCTTTTTCAACCTAGATTCAACGGCATCTCGATACACATTATCAATAATACATACGAGTAACTTCATCACGTTTCCCCCATTCAACGGATCCTAAAAAAATGGCTGCTTTGCCTAATTTGTTACGTATTGTCACAGGTGCGCTCCAATATAAGATGAGAGCAACCTTCGAAATTAAACAAAACAACCTTTATAAAATAAACTATTCGATTTTGAGGCTTGAAGTTCCTACTCGCTTCAACAATCAGTTCTGAAGTTCATCCTTCACAAACGAAAGCGCCTCAGCAACGTGATCTTTCACTTTCACTTTACGCCATTCTTTCACAAGCTTGCCTTCTTTATCGATCACAAACGTAGAACGTTCAATTCCCATGTATTCTTTTCCAAAGTTCTTCTTTAATGTCCAAACCCCATATTGCTCAGCTACTTCGTGTTCTTCGTCTGCTAACAACAAAAATGGAAGTTGATATTTCTCAATAAATTTTTCATGTCTGGCAACGGGATCTGGACTTACCCCGATAATCACGGTATCTAGTTCTGAAAAATCTTCTATTTTATCACGGAAGTCACAAGCTTGAGTCGTGCATCCCGGTGTCATATCTTTTGGATAAAAGTAGAGAACGACATTCTTCCCACGAAAATCTTCTAAAGAAACAGTCTCATTATTATTTGCCGGTAATGAAAAGCTTGGAGCCATTTGGCCAATTTCAATCGTCATTCTATCCATCTCCTTACATGTTTTCCTAATAGCGTAGCCCATGTTTGGAAGAAAGACAACTATTCCTCCTTATTCGCTACATGCAAAAAAGACGTCACAACAAAAGCCGCCGGTAACAAAAAAACCACATAAAGCCTGTACAATTGCAATGAATCGACCAATCCCGATCGGAACCAAATCTCCATAACCAACAGAAAGCATGGTTACCGCACTAAAATAAACAATGTCTACGATTAAATGGTTTACGGTCCCCTCTACATGAGAATTCCCTTCTTTTAACACTTCAATCCCTAACATCTCAAGACCTAAGTACAAATTAGAAAACGATAAAATCATTGTCATATAAACCAATAGTAAAAGGGCAAAGTGCCTTAAAGAAACTTGATGAGTCCCACGAATCGGGCGGTAGCGCAATAACATTAAAATACTAACAAGCGTTCCAATCGTCGCCATCATTAGCGCTAATGAAAGAAGCACATTCACAATATCACCTCTAGTAACATTTATGAGCTTTCATCAGGAATTAGACTCTAACTTGCCCATTTCGCTCCTCTATGGTTGAATACAAACAGAACACTTTCACTAGGAGGCTTATCATGAACTGGGAACAATCGGAACTTTTATATAATGAAGCAAAGGATCTTATCGTCGGAGGAGTCAACAGTCCATCTCGCGCCTATAAAGGAGTAGGTGGTGGGACCCCGATTTTTATGGAAAAAGGAAAAGGGGCTCATTTCTGGGATGTCGACGGCAATCGTTACATCGATTATTTAGCCGCATACGGCCCTATTATTACAGGACATGCTCATCCTCATATTACAAAAGCGATTCAAGAGGCGGCTGAAAATGGCGTTTTATTCGGAACACCAACGAAGCTAGAAAATACGTTTGCCAAAATGTTAAAAGAGGCAATCCCTTCCCTTGAGAAGGTACGTTTTGTGAATTCAGGAACAGAGGCTGTGATGACGACGATCCGTGTTGCGCGTGCTTACACAGGACGAGACAAAATCATTAAATTTGCCGGCTGCTATCACGGACACTCCGACCTCGTCTTAGTTGCAGCTGGATCTGGCCCATCGACACTTGGCACCCCTGATTCTGCAGGTGTGACGAAAAACATCGCAAAAGAAGTCATTACGGTTCCTTTTAATGATATTGATGCCTATAAAGAAGCATTACAAAAATGGGGTGACGACATCGCAGCCGTTCTCGTTGAACCAATTGTTGGAAACTTCGGGATTGTAGAACCAGCTGAAGGGTTCCTTCAAGCGGTGAATGACTTAACACATGAAACAGGTGCTCTTGTAATCTACGATGAAGTGATCACAGCTTTTCGATTCATGTACGGAGGAGCTCAGAACTATCTTGGTGTAGAGCCAGATATGACGGCACTAGGAAAAATCATCGGTGGAGGACTTCCGATTGGCGCTTATGGCGGTCGAGTTGACATTATGGAAAAAGTCGCTCCACTCGGTCCTGCTTACCAAGCTGGAACAATGGCTGGAAACCCAGCGTCTATGAGTGCTGGAATTGCTTGCCTGGAAGTATTACAGCAACAAGGTGTATATGAACAACTAGATCAATTAGGCGCGATACTAGAGGAAGGCATCGAAACACTTGCCAAAAAGCACGGTGAAACGATTACGATCAACCGCCTCAAAGGTGCACTTACGGTTTACTTTACAGACGAAAAAGTAACCAATTACGAACAAGCCGAAAACACAAATGGTGATCGTTTCGGCATATTCTTCAAAGAGCTACTAAAACGCGGAGTCAACTTAGCTCCATCCAAATATGAAGCATGGTTTTTAACCATTGCTCATACAAAAGAGGATATACAAGAAACATTGCAAGCAGTAGATGAAGCTTTTGCTGCGATGAATTAAGTCAAGAAAGCAGAAGGACCAACAGGACTGTACGAATCCCTGTTGGTCCTTTTTTTCATCAATAAAAGGCTTGCTTCTTCCTGTCATTCATTGTATATTACGCTTCGGTGTTATTTTTTGGTTATGAATTGAGGACACTAGCAATACGATTATCCATGGATTTAGATCTTAGCGAAAGCATAAAAGGAGTTATCTTCACATATGAAACTTGGTGCTCGCATTTTTAAAACCGGGTTAGCTGTTATGCTTTCCCTTTATTTGGCGATTTGGCTCGGGCTCGAACCTCCTATGTTTGCGGCTCTTGCTTCAGCAATCGCTGTGCAACCATCGCTTTACCGGACATTCCAAACGATTTTAGAGCAAATACAAGCAAACATTATCGGAGCATTTTTAGCTGTCATTTTCGTTATGACATTTGGCCATGACCCTTTTGTTGTCGGGCTTGTCGTTGTACTAGCGATATCGATTATCTTAAAAGTCAAACTAGAACCAACGACCATCCCACTAGCAATCATGACCGTCATTGTCATTATGGAAAGCCCTGCAGATGACTTTATTCTATTTGCCGCAGGACGATTTGGACTCATTTTAATTGGCGTACTAGCTGCTTTTATTATTAATCTACTGTTTTTACCGCCTAAATACGAAACAAAGCTCTACCACAAATTGTTATCTGCGACGGAAGATATTAATCAATGGACGATGTTATTGATTCGCCATGCAGCTGATCATCGCGCTCTTAAAAAGGACTTAAATCGTCTCGAAGAAAAAATGGTCAAACTCGAGAACATTTACCTACTATATAAAGAAGAACGCAATTATTTTATGAAAAACAAATACGGAAAAGCGCGTAAAGTCGTGCTATACAGGCAAATGCTTGTAACAGCCAAAAAAGCTTTATTTGTACTGAAAAACTTAGAAAAACGCACAGAAGAATTGAATTTATTGCCCGAAGAAACGCATCAAAAATTTGAAAAACAACTCCAATACTTAACATCCTACCATGACCGGATTTTATTAAGGTATATCGGGAGAACACACACTAATCATTCAGACGAATTAATCGAAAAAATGAACGCAGGGAAAGAAGAATTAATGAGCTATTATATTAGCTTGCAAACTCAACCTTGCATTGATTACAATCAATGGCTCCACCTCTTACCTGCTGTTTCGCAAATGATTGAATACCAAGAGCAACTTGAACACCTCGATCACTTAGTCGAAAGCTTCTTTACGTACCACCAAGAGGAAAACGAAGTAAAAATCCGAGAGCGCGAAGAAGATTAAAGAAAGGCTCCGTTCACTTTATGAACGGAGCCTTTCTTCTTTTTATATATGGGCGGACACCAGTTCCGTTATTTCATCCAAAACCCGCATTTTGAAGGGGTTGGCGGTCACAGAATCCGCTATTTGCAAAAATTTAGTATAAATAACCCCTCCAAACATGAAATAGCGGAACCTAAGTCCTCAAACACTGCAAAATCGCTGTTTTTGTCACAAATAACGGAACGTGAGTCCACTTGAACTGGGTCAAGGAACCTGTCCCCATGACCCACTTTAATGAAGCTGCTGGACATCAAATAGTTTTTTATAACTTCCATTTCGTTTCATCAATTCATCGTGGTGGCCCACTTCGACAATCTCGCCATTTTCAATCACTACAATTCGGTCTGCATGTGTGATCGTTGATAGACGATGCGCGACGATAAACGTCGTTCGATCTTTTGCAAGTACTTCAAGCGCTTCTTGGATGTAATGCTCACTTTCTAAATCAAGCGCAGACGTTGCTTCATCAAAGATTAAGATTGGTGGGTTTTTCAAAAAGACTCGAGCAATTGCCACACGCTGCTTTTGTCCTCCTGATAGCTTCACTCCTCTTTCGCCAACTTCCGTGTCATATCCTTTTGGAAGAGCCTCGATAAATTCGTGCGCATTCGCTGCTTTGGCTGCTGCGACGACTTCCTCATCACTCGCACCAGGTCGACCCATTAAAATGTTTTCTTTAACAGAATCACTAAACAAAATATTGTCTTGAAGCACCATTCCAATATTGTCACGTAAGCTCCGCACTCCATAATGTTTAATGTTCACACCATCTAACAAAATTTCACCCGATGTCACGTCATAAAAACGAGGAATCAAACTAATGAGGGTACTTTTTCCACCACCACTCATTCCAACGAACGCAATTGTCTCTCCTTGTTTCACATCAAGCTGCAAATTTTTAAGCGCTGCTTTCTCTTCATCATCGTAATGAAACGTCACATTTTTAAATTCGATATGACCTTTTGCTCGACCTAAAAACTTTGCATTCGGCTCATCTTGGATATCATATTTTTCATCAATAAACTCAAATACCGGTCCATTGAGGCAATCGACTGGGTTAACGTCGTCGATGAGTTCACAAGTCGTCGTAACGGTCCGTAAAGACGCTCCATATACAGCACAAACGCCGTCATCGCCCCGACTTCAAGAGTTCCATTAATGACAAAATAACCCGCAACAAAAATAACGAGAAGTGGAGCAATATCAGTAATCGTATTGACTACCGCAAAGGTTTTCGCATTCCACTTCGTATGATCAAGCGCTCTATTTAAAAAGTGACTATTACGCTTGCTAAATTGCTTTTGCTCATGATCCTCAAGGGCAAAGCTTCGAATCACACTCATTCCTTGGACTCGTTCATGCAAATGTCCTTGTACCTCCGCTAAAGCCTGTGACCTCACTCTTGTTAGATGTCTAAGCCTCGCATAAAAATACTTCACGGAAAAGCCGTAAAATGGAAACATTGAAATGGCAACGAGCGTTAACCAAACATTTAAGTTCAGCATAATAATAATCGCAATCACAATCGTAATCAGGTCAAGCCAAATGTTCATAAGACCAGTCATCACAAAATTCTTCGTTTGTTCTACATCATGAATCACACGAGAAATAATTTCTCCAACTTTTCGATTTGAATAAAAACGCAAACTCAATTTTTGAATATGGGTAAACAATTGATCACGAATGTCATATAACACTTTGTTTCCAATCCACTGTGCAAAATATTGACGATAATATTCAATAGGTGGCCTGAGCACGACAAAAATGACAAACATCACAGCCATAATTTTTAGTAACAGTGATGTTTTTTCGTCCTGCGTCATCGCCTCTGCAAAAATAATATCGTCAATGACATACATCATCACAAGCGGCATTAACAATGGGATACCAAATTTTAATATCCCAATGAAAATCGTAACGAATATCTCTTTCCAATACGGCTTGACGAATGCCATATAGCGTTTCATGCTATTCAGCTTCGTCACCCCCTCTTTTTTCTAAGAAAAGGCCTGACCTCCGAGAGCCATTCTTGCTTGCTACTCCGTTAAGTCAGACCCTTGCTTTAACGATATTGTAAAAATCTCTCATACCAGTTTTCAACAAATTGTGGTGCGAATGGCCCTTTTCTTTGGTGAATCCATGAGATTAATTCATCGACACTTCGTTGAAGAATCGCATCAACTGCAGGCGGATAATTCATAATCTTCCGGTGCAAATCATATTCATCTTCATCTAAGAGCTTAAAGGTCATATCTGGGAACACCTTTATATCGAGGTCATAATCAATATACTTTAATGCTTCCTCATCCCAAGTAAAAGGTGACCCAAGGTTGCAATAGTAATAAATACCATCTGATCGAATCATACCGATTGTGTTAAACCATTGTTCGGAATCAAAATAACATATTGCTGGCTCTCGCGTTCTCCAATTCCTTCCATCCGATTCCTTCACTAGAATACGGTCATTCCCTCCAATTACAACCTTTGACGTCCCTTTAAGCACAATTGTTTCTTCCCAAATGCGATGAATCAATCCATTATGCTTATAGCTATGGATCTCAATATTGCTTCCTACTTTGGGAAAGTTCATATTTAGCTCCCTTCCTTGCATATTTCGGACGTCAGTAGTGGTAGAGTAGCTTTCCTTTTCCGCTTTCTACTCTATTTTCTACTAGCAAAAACTAAGTTACTCACATCAATTGCTTCATTCTTCTCTATTATAACGTTTTGTTACTTAATTTGAAATGCTAACGAATAACGATTTTTATGATCTACCTATATGTATAAAAAACAAGCACCCTTTGGACGTTATGCCAAAGGGTGCTTTGTTTAAAAAACGCAATTATTTAGAAGAGTTTTGTTGCTTGCGCGCTGCTGATTGAGCGTTTTGCTGACGTACTTCTTGAACGTCAGTTTCGCTAGCAAATTCCGTGTCTTGACCTTGAGCAGAAGCTTGGTTTTGACGACGTACTTCTTGAGCGTTTGTCTTAGACGCTTGTTGTTGTTGTCTATCCATGTGTATCACCTCCACGACATTAAGATGTCCGGGGATGAAATCCTTTATGCAACTAAAACATAATTTATTTTTACGTCAAAAGAGAAATGCCTCCATCAACTATGATTGTTTGTCCACGAATCATTTGTGCTTCTTTTGATAATAAAAATAATACCGTGTTAGCCAAATCTTCCGCTTCAACAATTCGGCCAGCTGGCGTTCGATTAGCCGCATCTGCTAACAATTCATCACGATTCGGGAAATGAGTTAACGCATCTGTATCTACCGCTCCACCAGATACAGCATTCACAACGATACCTTTTTCAGCCAATTCAACGGCTAAATAACGAGTTAACGCTTCAACCGCTGCTTTTGAAACTCCGACCGTTGTGTAATTTTTCAAATAACGGATTGACCTAACGAGCTTAAGCTAACAATATGGCCTCCTCCATTTTTCTCCATGCGCTTCGCCGCTTCTTGCGCACAAAAAAGAAGTGCCTTGCTATTAATATCCATCGTCCAATCCCAATGGCTTTCTTCTAATTCCATCAAAGGACGCAATACTCCTGATGCCGCATTATTTACCAATATATCTAATCTTCCAAATTCTTCATCAATCTTTTGAAACAGTTCCTCAATTTTATCTTTCTTCCCTACATTCGCTTTAACAACAAGCGCTTTTTGACCAATCGCCTCAATCTCTTTTGCCACTTCTAATGCTGCTGTTTTGCTTCTAGCATAGTTAATCACAATATTATACCCGCGCTCCGCCAATTTTAATGCGATCAATCGGCCAATGCCTCGGCTACTTCCTGTTACAAGAGCTACTTTTTGTTCCATCGTTCAACCTCCAATATTTTCATATGTCACCCATTATACCGTATAGGGCTTCAATCGAACAGGAACACTAAGCACATCACACCGTAAGGAGGAACCACTATGTATGTTGGAAGAGATATGACTGAACTTTCGATGATGTCGAAGAATCAATGGACGGATAAAGAATTGGCTTTTTTCCACCATGGCTTGCAACAAATGACACCATACCTGAACGCAGAAGGCGCTAGCATCCACCGTGAAATCATCCGCGAAATCGAATCCCGAGGCGGACTTCACCAAGAAGCAACGTGGACTCAAGGGACAAAACCTCATTATGATTAAACAGTACTTTTTTTTAAAAACCGCACAGAGCTTAGTTTCTGTGCGGTTTTCTTGATGAAGCACTTTTAACCGGCTCATCGGTTTCATTTGGACCTTCATCAGCTCTATGAATGCCTTTCACTCCGTTCCTCCAATCCATTCGGGCCTTCATCAGCTCTATGAGTCCTTTTCCCCCTGTTCCTTCCCTCACCGCAATACTTTTTGATAGGAATATTCAGATTTTTACTATAAAATAAAGAAAGAATAGGTTACAAAGGAGAGATAAAAATGAAAGCGGTTGTATATGAACAATATGGAGATCCAACTGTATTAACAGTAAAAGAAGTCGATCAACCATCCATTCAAAGTAATGAAGTGTTAATTCAAGTAAAAGCAAGCGGCATTAATCCAGTTGATACATATTTCCGAAAAGGCATACGCCAAGTTGATTCTTTTCCTCACATTCCTCATTTTGATGTGGCAGGGGAAGTCGTTGAAGTCGGTACAGATGTGACAAACCTTCAAGTAGGTGATCGTGTTTGGGCAACAAATGCAAAAGGAGCCTCCGCCGAATATGTTGCGGTATCTGCAGATTTGGTGTTCCCTTTAGCTGAGAATGCGACATTTGAAGACGGTGCAGCCATTGCGATGCCATACATGACAGCCTACCTTTCTTTATTTAATCGAGGTCAATTAAAAGAAAACGAAGCTGTTCTTGTGTACGGAGGTGCTGGTGCTGTTGGGCATGCAGCCATTCAACTCGCCAAAAAAGCTGGCGCATTCGTGATTGCAACCGCAAGCAACCAAGTAAAAGCAGACATTGCGAAAAAAGCTGGTGCTGACGAAGTGATTGTGTACAAAACAGACGACCTCGTCACAAAAGTAAAAGAACTAACGAATCATGCTGGTGTCTCTCTTATTTTAGATATGTCTTTTAGTGAGAATATGGAAGCCGACTTAGAGGTTCTTGCATTAGGCGGTCGCATTATTACAATTGGATCTCCTGTTGATAACACGCCTCCCCTTATGTGGAGACAACTGAATATGAAGCACGCATCGTTGATTGGTGTTCTTCTTTTTACGGCTCCAAAAAACGAGCTGATTCAAGCAGGTCAACACATTTCAACAGAATTAAAAAATGGTACACTTACATCTCACATTGGAAAAGTCTTTTCCTACACAGAAGCTGCCAAAGCTCATGAGACTTTAGAGAAAAAAGAGTACTCCGGACGCATCATTTTAGATCATTCAAATTAAAAACATCTCGTAAAAGGACTGACGAATTCGTTAGTCCTTTTTCATGTTTCTTGGAATTATGGGAACGATAAATAACAAACTAAACAAACGTTTGATCTAAACAAGCGTTTGATTAGAAAGGAGATTGTAACGATGGAAAAAGAATTGTACTACGTTAATCTAAATCCAATTAGCATGGATGCGATCAGCCCGATCAAAGTCGATGATGGCCAATTAATTGAGTATGAAATTGCAGCCACTCCGACAGAGAAAAAAGCGTTAGAAGATTTACTTCACGAAGTTCAATCTCACGACCTTGAACTTGGAAACCTCATTACATTCCGTCATTTTGACGATGAAGTAGTCGATGAAGACAGAAATGAATACCAAAGAGGATTAAACGATGTATATGAGGAACTGTATCGCTTAGGAACGCCTGAAACGAAGGAAAAAATAAAAGAGATTCACATGATTAATGATGATCAGTAATAAATCGAACAAAATAGGTACTTAATAAGCACCGCTCCGGACATACACTTCGCTTTCCGCGGGCGGCTGGTGAGCCTCCTCGTGCTACCGCACCGGAGGGGTCTCACCCCTGCCTTCCTCCTGTAGGAGTCTACGTGTATGTTACGCTAGTAAGAGGACATCTCCTTTATTACTTTTCACCGCCAATATTGATTGTGCATTTCAGAAAAATCCGAACGATTCGTTTGAATCATTCGGATTTTATTTCACTAAACTTATTGTCCAGCATTTTTTGAAAGACTGGTTTCGAAAGGGATAGTTGCTATATAAAAGTTTTCCTCCTAGTGAAATGAAGCGAAAGTCACTCGACTCCTGCGGCGAGACCCCACAGGCGTAAGCGAGGAGGCTCGGCACCTCCCCGCGGAAAGCGAGTGGCTGTAGCGCAATGGAACGAACATGGGAAAAAACATGTTACCCCAAAAACAACAAAAAAAAGGAAAACACCCTTTAAAAATTCGACCTTGATTGTCCACCATCCACGTTAATCGTAGCCCCTACTACCCAGCTCGCTTTCTCAGA
The DNA here is from genome assembly GCF_000513095.1 of Halalkalibacter wakoensis JCM 9140. GTDB lineage: Bacteria > Bacillota > Bacilli > Bacillales > Bacillaceae_D > Halalkalibacter > Halalkalibacter wakoensis. The sequence goes on along the minus strand of NZ_BAUT01000023.1, from coordinate 39,557 downwards.
CGCTAAAAACGTAACAACGTTGGCCACTTCTTCCGCTGATCCGAACCGGCCAGCTGGAATTTCATCTTTCACAAATTGCTTGATTTTCTCTGGATTTTCTTCAAGTCTTCGCTGCCAATTTCCAGAAGGATGTAAAATCGAACCAGGAGCAACTCCATTTACCCTAATTCCGTCTTGAATGACTTCATCTGCTAATGATTTGGTGAAACTAATCATCGCGGCTTTTGCACTATTGTACGTAACTTTTCCGCCTGATTCCCTTCCAAAAATAGAAGAAATGTTAATAATGCTTCCTGAGCTTTTTTCTTTTAGATACGGAAGAACGAGTTTACTAAAATGCACTGCAGAGAAGTAATTTAAATCAAACGCTTGTTGAAACAAGGCTAAGTCGGTTTCAGCTGTTGTTGAGCCGTTGCTTCCACCAACGTTATTCACAAGAACATCAATGGTTCCATAAGCTTCTACGACGTTGTTTACAACACGTTCACGTTCAGCTTCATTTGTTAAATCCGCCTCAATTGCTAGAACGTCTCCTTGTAGATTTCCTTTGGCCTCTTCAAGAGCTTCTTTTCCGCGTGCCACAATCGCCACTTTCGCTCCCTCTTCTACAAAAGCTGAAGCAATCGCCAGGCCAATTCCTTTTGAGCCCCCTGTTACGAGAACCACTTTATTTTCTAGTTGCAAATCCATATTACATCCCCCTACAACAATGATTTCTGAATTATTTTTTGGTGAGATACAGGGAAGGCATATTTCTCGATATCCGTTACTTCAATCCACTTTCTAGTCGCTTGTCCTCCTGTAGGTCTACCACTTACCGTCGCTTCATAAACAGCAATATTCCAGATCAAGTGCGAAAATACATGCTCCACGTGTTGGACTTGTTCGCCGATTTGAAACGAAGTCTCATATTCTTGAGAAAATTGCTCCTCTAATGACTGTTCTTCTGAAATTTCTATATTCGGAAACTGCCACAGTCTTGCTAACAGCCCTGTTTCTGGCCGCTTTTCAATCAAGACTTCCCCTGCTTCATTTCGGACGATAAGGGCAGCCATGTGTTTCAATGATTGTTTCTTCTTTTTTGACTTAATTGGCAGTTCGTTTTGTTTTCCTGTATCATAAGCCCGGCAAAATTCTCTTACTGGGCAAAGCAAACAACCTGGTGATGTTGGAGTACAAATCAAGGCTCCAAGCTCCATTAGACCTTGATTAAACGAAGACGGGTCTTCTTTTGAAACCAAATCATACAAAATCGCTTCAAATATTTTCCGTGTGGATGGTTTGGCGATGTCTTCCTCTACCAGGAGCACACGCGATAACACCCTCATCACATTTCCATCTACAGCTGGTTCTGGTTTTCCATAAGCGATGCTTAACACTGCTCCTGCTGTATACGGACCAACCCCTTTTAACGATGAAATATCTTTTCGATTATCCGGGACCACTCCACCATAATGCTCGACCACTTCGCGAACGGCAGTCTGCAGGTTTCGAACTCTAGAATAATACCCGAGCCCTTCCCACGCTTTTAAAATTTGATCTTCTTCTGCTTCTGCTAACGCTTCAAGTGTTGGAAATTGACGCATGAAAGCATTGTAATACGGAATAACGGTGTCTACCCTTGTTTGCTGTAGCATAATTTCCGATACCCACACACGGTATGGATCTTTTGACAGCCTCCAAGGCAAGTCACGTTGATTTTCTTTAAACCATGATACTAAATGATGTTGAAAGTCATTGATGTGAAAATCTTTTAGTTGCTCTTGTTCCAATGCTTTACTCACGATTCCTTTCTTTTAAACGCCCAACAATGAATTTTCTCAGCTCCCCCATCAATAAATGGAACGATTTTGCCAAATGTAGAGTGTTCTGCTGATCTGCGCATATTTTTTATCACTTCATAATGAGAAATGGTTGGAACCTCAAACATTTCCACATATAAATAAGGTTGATCCTCCTCACCAACAAACCATTGAATATTCGTTGCTTCATACTCTGGAAGGACTTCTATAATCTCTTTCATCGCTTGCTCATATTCATGAACCTGATTTTTATTCACTTTATATTCCATAAAAATCTGTAAAGGTTTCGTCATTTCTTCCAATCTCCCCTTTTTAAACAGTCTTTTTTCGGGTATAAATAAACTATATCATTTTTTCACGTGATTAGGAGGGATTACACTCGATGGATACTGGTACTCACGTCGTAATGGGCGTTGCTCTTGGAGGGTTGGCGACCTTGCAACCAGCAATTGCAAACGACCCATTGCTTCCTACATCGGTCATGATTGCGACGATCATCGGATCTCAAGCACCTGATTTCGATACGATTTTAAAACTCAGAAACAACGCCGTATACATACGTAACCATCGCGGAGTCACCCATTCTATTCCAGCCCTGTTTATTTGGCCGGTTTTGATTACGAGCGGTATTCTTTTGTTCACTCCAGAAACAAACTGGGCGATTATTTTACTTTGGTCTTTTATCGCCGTATTTTTGCATGTGTTCGTCGATATTTTTAATGCTTATGGCACTCAAGCACTAAAACCGTTCTCAAATAAATGGATTGCTTTAGGTATTATTAACATTTTTGACCCATTTATTTTCTTTAGTCATTTGGCTGCATTTGCGATTTGGGGGCTAGGGTTAGCCAGACCAGGCCCAACGATCTTAGTGTTGTATTTACTCTTAGTTGTCTATTATTTATGGCGTATTTCAGAAAAGAAACGTGTGGTCGCTCATGCAAAAACCTTGCATCCTGATGCCAGTCATGTGTTTGTCTCTCCAACGATCAGGTGGAACCAATGGCATGTGGTCATTCGGACACCAGACATCATGTATGTGACTGAATCAAGGAACCATGAATTTGAATACTTTGAACAGTATTCATTCGACCCAATTCCAGATATTCCTGTTATTAATGCAGCAAGAAAAGATCCAAATTTATCTGCCTTCTTATCTTTCTCCCCTTCTTACCGCTGGGAGATCGAAGACAAGGAAGGCGGTATGACGGAAGTCCGTTTCATTGATTTACGCTACCGAAGCAAAGGGCATTACCCTTTTGTGGCCATCGTTCAACTTGATCAAGACCTAAATGTGTTAAGTTCCTATACAGGTTGGGTCTTTAGCGAAGAAACGTTGCAGAAGAAATTAAACGTTATTACCGAATAAAAAGTAAGAGGCTGTCTTCCTTATAGGTAAGGAAGCAGCCTTTTTAATGATTCAAGTGACTATCATCTTTATTTAAATGCGAAAATTTTTCTTTTGTTGGGTTGTATTTATGCAAATGAGGGCCATATTGTGTAATCCACTTTTCAACGATTTTCTCCGTATGATCTTGGCCTTTATAAGACCATCCTCCCTTTGCTCTAGTCGTTTCAAAATCTTCCCACAAGCTTTCGACCCACGTTCTTGCTTGAGAAGCTGTAATGTTTTCATTTACGGCTAATAGCTGTTCTGTTAATTTTCTAAAGCGATCTTCCATGTTCTTTTCCTCCATTGTCAAAGTTTACGTCTTATATCTTATCTGTGTCTGCTCATAATAGTACTGAACACGTTGGAAAGGAGGGAAACGCCAATGCGAAACAAGGCTAAAGGCTTTCCAAACCATATTAAGTTCGAGGGGAATTCACCGAAGGACATTCGTCATAAAAACGAGTCCAAACGTGCAGATCTAAGCATTAATACGCGACCTAGAGAGCGTATGAGAAACAGTGATGGTGATACGAACAATTAATTGGGATAACTACCTTTTTTAAATCCAACGTTTTCTGGAGGTGCCTGACTATGGGTAAGAGGAGCATGAATTTCCAAGCTGGACAAGAATATAAAAGTCCATTTGATTCACCTCGTGCAAATGCGAAGCACGCTTCCAAACAAATCGGTGGGGAAACTCAAATGAGTCAAACCGATATTAAAGTTCGCTTACACAGAAAAGCCGAACAACGTTAATAATTTTTTTCAGGGCTGGGACATTGCATTGTGCTTTGTCTCAGCCCTCCTTGCTTTATGGTTGCAATAATGAAATCGGAATTCCTTCAAGATTCTTTTGGTCGTCTCGATAGCCCCAGGCAAAATACCCATTCATGTATGAAACTTTAAAAGTAGAGCCACCGTCTATTTCATATGTTTTCCCTGGCTCGATGTCATCTGGATTAAGCAAATAGGCTTTTGCGACAAGGACACGCCTTTCATAAACAGCAAATTCACTTGACATGCCTAACTGCTCAGCCTTCTTTGCTTTTTCATTTAAACGGGCTATTTCTGTACGAAGCTCATATTCTGTCATTTGACTAAATCGCTTTTGTTGTTCCATCCTTCTGTCTCCTCCCATTCTTCTTTCTTTATTATAGTGGAAAGAGACACCACAAACAAAAAATTCGATTAATTATAATAAGAAGGCCAGAATCATGCCAATGATACCAGAAAGCCCCGCATAATAAAGCATCGGAACCATGGTCATCCGAATGATTGCTCCTTCCTTCCCAACAAGTCCAACCACAGAGGCTGCTGCCACGACATTCACGACACAAATCATGTTCCCTGCATTTGCTCCAAGAACTTGTAAGCCAAGAATCAGCATGGGATCTAATCCGGTTTGATCGGCTACATTAAACTGAAACAACGAGAACATCATATTACTAAAGGTCGCACTACCTGAAATAAACGACCCTAATGCCCCAATAAATGGTGCAACTAGAGGCCAACTTTCACCTAAATAAGCAGATGCTTGGAACGCCAATTCAACTGGCATGCTTTCTAGGCCAGCGGCATTCACACCTGAATTAATAAAAATACGAACCATTGGAACAGCCGTAAATAACGTAATCGATGTCCCTATTAAAGCCTTACTGGATACTCCAAGCGCCATTTTAAATGTAGAAAATTTCATTTTGTGCAAAAAGAAAGTGATCGCTACAACGAATAAAAAGACTGTTCCAGGTAAATACAACGGTTGGAAATTGGCACTAATTTCGGTCCCTAATATGTTCTCCCAACCAACGATAAAACTTAACAACCAGCTTTTTAAAGGCAATACATCAAGACGAGTTAAAACAAGCACAATTCCTAGTAAAATATACGGGACCCACGCCGTAGCCAAATTCATCGTAACCGGCTTTTCAGTTCGATCAACGGCAATGCTTCCTAACCATTCTTTATTCCAACCTGATTCCTCCCCAAAATCCCAAGAATTCTCAGGCAAGAACCAACGTCTTTTCAATGCAAATAAAACAAACACCAAGCCCGACAAACCACCAATAATAGCAGGAAACTCTGGTCCGATTAGCGTCGCGACGATCAATGCCGGAACCGTAAAGCTCAGTCCAGCAAATAACGCGAATTTCCACATGACGAACCCCTCTTTCCAAGAGCGATTTTCACCAAAAAACCTTGTTAAAATGAGAATTAAGATGAGAGGCATAAGTGTCCCTACAATGACATCGATTTGCATCACTTGCGAAGACAATTGCCTTAAAAAGTCCGTCATCGAAAGCCCTTGAATATAACTCGCAGCGACCGGCGCTAAGTCAGCCCCCTCTTGAAGCCCTTGCTGAACCCCAACAATCACCGGCGTTCCAACAGCTCCAAACGAAACGGGACTACTATCCGCGATAAGTGCGAGCACAACTGCTGCAAGTGGTGGAAACCCTAATGCAACAAGTAAAGGAGCGGCAATCGCAGCTGGCGTTCCAAACCCTGCAGCCCCTTCAATAAAGGCTCCAAATAACCAAGCAATCAACACCACTTGGATCCGGCGATCATTGCTGATCCCAAGAAAACTGTTTCGAATTGTATTGATCGCTCCGCTTGCTTGTAACGTATTTAATAGAAGAATGGCACCAAAAACAATATATAAAATCGATAACCCAATTAATATTCCTTCGATGGAAGCTGCAGCTAATTGAATAAGTGGCACTTGCCAAAAAACATAAGCAATCACACCGGTCACCAGTAAACTAATCGGCATGGCCTTCATGGCTGGCATTCGTAAAACAACTAAAAAAAGCAAGACAGCTAAAATTGGTGTTAATGCAAGTATTGTAATCATCAGAACTCCCCATTTCTAAAGCTACTCTTAGTATTAGAATGATAATCTAATTCTATTATACACAAACTTTGTTCAATATTTCACAAAGTTTGTGTATAAAAATGGAGAATGATTCACGCCTACTTTGCTAAGGTGTTCTTCCCGTGATCGATCCATTGCGCTTCAGCCACTCGCACCCGCAAGGAGGCTCACCGGGCACCCGCGGAAAGCGGAGTGTCATTCCCCCGCGGCCGGTTACCCACTAACTTGTGTAAAAAAGGCTAGTGCCTCATTCCTCACTCTCGCCATTTTCGATGTAGTGTTCAATCAAATCCATCTGAAACCCTTTCTGATAGAGCTGCTGTTTAAGGCGTTGGGTAAATTCCCAGCCTGTATATTTCTTCTTCAGTTTTTGCCTTATTTTTTCCCCTTGAATCATAATGGCATCCCATTCTTCTTCGTTATCAGCTGTAAAGTCCACTTCATTCATCGCTTCTACAATTACTTGCCTGCTGTAGCCTTTTGTCATCAGTTGAGTGGAAAGTTTATTTTTAAATCCTGCCATTGACATCTTTGAAGTCTTTTTATTTTTTTGCTTTTCTACCCAGTTGATGATTTGTTCCTTTTGTGTGCCCTCCTCGAGTTGTGCGAGTGCTTGCTCAATCGTATCGTCACGCAGTCCTTTTTGCTTTAACTCTTGTTTTAGCTTAAGCGGTCCTCTCATAAGAGTTAGTTGCTTCGAACGTATGTAGGCCTGGGCAAACTCTTCATCATTAAGCAACTTCTCATTTATTAACTGTTTAATCACTTCTTCTATGTGCTGTGGCTCCTTCTCTTTCTTTACTAAATATTGACGCATTTCTTCTATAGAACGGATACGATAAGAAAGATAGTTAATAGCCAGGTTATACGTCTTCTTTTTTTCATCATCATTAATAAGTTGTATTAAAAAGTCTTCATCAATTTCAAGCCCTTTTTTCAAGCCATGTTTAAGTAAAAGGTCTTCATCGACACTAAGCGCATATTCAACTGACTGCCCCTTTGTTAAAAAAATATTGTATCGACTTTTGTTTTTTTGCTGAATTTGAATTTTAGCTATGATGGCCATTACTTGTTCACCCCTATAAACACTTTCATTTTTGCAAAACGATTGGGAACCAACGTAAACTGAAGATACTATCCAATTGGGAGGTCATGTTATGAATATTGTCATTGCAGGTGGGACTGGATTTATCGGTAAAAGACTAACAGATTTATTCGTACAAGAAGGTCATTCTGTTTTCATTTTAACAAGAAATGCCTCAAATAAACTAGAACAACCTTCGATTCAGTACGTTGAGTGGTTAAAAAGTGATGCCAAACCTGAACAGGAATTGCCACCAATTGATGCGATCGTAAATTTAGCTGGTGAATCCATTGGTTCAGGAAGATGGACAGCGAAAAGAAAAAAAGCGATTTTAGAAAGCCGAATTCAATCCACTCGTGCCATTGTGGATTTAATTTCAAAACTGCCAACGAAACCAAACGTACTCTTGAACGCCTCTGCTATTGGGTATTACGGAAATTCGAATCATCACACATTTACCGAAGAATCGGAACCAACAGAAGAAAACTTCCTCTCGAATGTAGTAAAGCAATGGGAAAAAGAAGCACAAGAAGCATCTCAATTTAGACTGAGGGTCGTTTACTGCCGACTCGGAGTCGTTTTAAGTGCAGAAGAAGGCGCGTTAACAAGAATGCTGCTTCCATACCGATTGTTTGCTGGTGGACCATTAGGCTCTGGAAACCAGTGGTTAAGCTGGATTCATATAGATGATGTTGTTCGGATGTTTCATTTTGCGCTTTTGCACCCTTCTATTTCTGGGGCTTTCAACCTTACATCGCCTTCACCAACTCAAATGAATGAGTTTGGCAAGACGTTAGGGTCTGTTTTAAAACGACCTCATTACCTTCCTGCCCCAAGTTTTGCTTTAAAAGCGTTACTTGGAGAGATGAGCACACTCGTTTTAGATGGTCAAAAAGTACTGCCCGAAAAAGCTATTTCACAAAACTATTCATACTTATTTCCTGCTTTACAACCTGCTTTACAAGACCTTCTGCAAAATAGATAAAAACTTAATATTTTGGGAGATTTTTTCACGAGAAATTTATAAAAAATAGGTATCTTTTTTCGAAAAAAACATTTAATATATAAAAGGATTCAAGAGTAAATGAACGAATTGTTATCATATCACAGTGTTTCATTAGTCTAAACACGCTAGAATCCCCTAAATCGCTTTATAGTCGATTATATAAGCATTGGGAAGGCAATTGGTGCGCCACCAGTAAGACTGGTTCTAGTGGGTTCGATTCCCACCCCGAATTTGATACGCAACATTATTAAATTCGAGGGTGGATGATTTCTGCCCTCATCCAAAAGGAGGGCTTTTTGTGATATTAAAAAAACGAGACGTCGCTGATTGTCATGCTTTGTTCGATTTGTTAGTGGACCCGGCCGTATTCCCCTATGTTCGTCAGAAGGCACATTCGTATGATGAGTTTGTGTTTCTTACAAAACAGACAATAGAAGCTGAAGAACGCGGCGAACTCATCTCTCGCACCATTATCGATGAGTGGGGCGCACCAATTGGAACGATTAATTTATTTGACATCACAAACCAAAGTGGGTTTTTAGGAACATGGATTGGCAAACCATACTTTGGCAGAGGCTACAACAAAGTGGCAAAAGACGCTTTTTTTGAAGAGCTATTTTTCTCCTGTGACATTCAAACGGTATTCATGAGAATTCGTAAAGAAAATGTCCGCTCATTTAAAGCTGCCGAAAAGCTACCTTATTGCACCCTCGCAAATGATTTCAGACGTGATGTATACGAACAAATAAATGCCCCTGTTGATATATACAACTTATTCCAAATAGAAAAAGATCAGTATCACCTTCATTTAATGAGAACTCATCAAGATGAATTAGAAGTAAAAGAAGCTTAATTAGAAAGATTAAGATTGTCCAATCAAGTCCATACTGATACTACCTTTACAGAAAGTGGTGGTCAGGATGGAAAGCAAAAAACGTAGAGCACAAGAAGAGCGTAGCACCTTACGAAAGGCACAAGAAGTTCGATATGGATCAGAGTTTCGTGCAGCAGACCGAGCAGCAAGTCGAAGCAAATCGTAATTTGTCCAAAAAAAGAGAAAAACGGCTTTTTATAGCTGATTTTCTCTTTTTTATTTTCTGAAAAAAAACCACAAACCTCGAAACCCCTGCTACATCAACCTTTTTTAAAGCGCCCGCGAGTCTGTCTATTTCAATTAGTTAGAAAACTTAACCATTCAGTAGCATTTTCAGCAATGAATGTTCCCACATACCTTAATCCGATCTAATCGTGGCTCACGCTAATTAATCCCATTTAAGCTTAGTTGCGTCGTTTCCAGACTACCCGTATGATTAAACAGTAAACAAAATTTGGATGCAAGGGGGATACCAACATTAAAAGTCAAATGGCTCCTGCTCCCATAAAAACAGGATCGGTTGAGTTTTTAAAACCTACTGTTGAAGACGGGGCAGCGATGTGGGAATTAGTTAATGAATCAACGCTCGACCAAAATTCAGCTTATAAATACATTATGATGTGTGAGTTTTTTGCTGAGACGTGTGTTGTCGCGAAAGAAAACGATCAAGTCGTTGGATTCGTCACTGCTTTTATTCCTCCCGAACGACAAGATGTTGTATTTGTTTGGCAGATTGGTGTTCATTCTTCTCAACGAGGAAAAGGGTTAGCTTCAAAATTACTTCATGAACTCGTACAACGTGAAGGTTGTAAAGAAGTAAAGTACGTTGAAGCAACTGTTACACCGTCAAATGAAGCATCACAGGCGTTATTTCGCCGCTTAGCTCGTAGTTTTGAAACTGAATGTGAAGTAAGTGATTGTTTCTCTGAGGATTTGTTTCCAGAAGAAGGACATGAAGAAGAACTTACTTTTCGTGTAGGTCCAATAAAAAACTAAGTAACACCTTATTAGCTAGGTTTAATGAAAAAATAAAAATACATTACCCAGTATAGGTATTATTAGGAGGAAAAAAGACGATGAGTCAAACAGATATGACGATTTTTGAGAAGCTTGAATCCGAGGTGCGTAGTTATTGCCGTAGCTTTCCAACTGTTTTCACTAAAGCAAAGGGATATAAAATGTGGGATGAAAAAGGAACAGAGTACATTGATTTCTTTTCAGGTGCAGGTGCTCTAAATTACGGTCATAATGATCCAACGATGAAAGCAAAGCTAGTCGATTATATCTTAAGTGATGGCATCACACATTCGCTTGATATGGCAACAGCTCCAAAAGCTGAGTTTTTAACAACATTTAACGAAGTCATTTTAAAACCAAGAAACCTTGATTATAAAGTCATGTTCCCAGGACCTACTGGAACAAATACGGTAGAAAGTGCTTTGAAATTGGCACGTAAAGTAACGGGACGTACAGATATTATTAGCTTCACAAATGGCTTCCATGGTATGACAATTGGTGCTTTATCCGTTACAGGTAACGCTTTTAAACGTAAAGGTGCTGGAATTCCATTACAAAATGTTGTAACAATGCCTTATGATAGCTTTGTTAACGACAACCTCGACACTCTGGAGTATCTCGAGCGTTTCCTAGAGGATGGAGGTAGCGGAGTTGAAATCCCTGCTGCAATGATCCTCGAGACAGTCCAAGGTGAAGGCGGTATTAATGCTGCAAGCTTCGAGTGGTTACAACGTGTAGAACAAATTTGTAAACGTTGGGGCATTCTGCTTATCGTCGATGATGTTCAAGCAGGTGTTGGTCGTACTGGAACATTCTTTAGTTTTGAAAAAGCTGGAATCAAACCGGATATCGTATGTATGTCTAAATCAATTGGTGGATATGGATTGCCACTAGCTATTACTCTAATTCGTCCTGAGTTAGATATTTGGGAACCAGGTGAGCACAATGGTACATTCCGTGGAAACAACCATGCATTTGTAACAGCAACGGCTGCCCTTTCTTATTGGGAAGATGCAAGCTTCGAAAAAGGCATTCAAGAGAAATCAGAGCGCATCTTTAGTTTCTTAGAAAGAATTGTTGCCGATTATCCTGAATTAAAAGGAGAAGCAAAAGGCCGCGGTTATATGGTCGGAATCTCATCTGAAATCGAAGGACTTTCTGGTCAAATCGCTGCTGAAGCCTTTGAGCGCGGTCTAATTATGGAAACATCTGGACCGAAAGATGAAGTATTCAAGCTCTTCCCTCCTCTCATTATTGATGATGAAGGATTGGAAAAAGGATTCAAGATTATTGAAGACAGCGTAAAAGCTGTTTTAGGATCGAAAGAATTAGTTACATCTTAAGCAAGAATATGAGGAACACCTATAAGGGGAGTAAACCTTACTCCCCTACATACTAATGAAAAGAGGTAATCAAGTATGAAAGTCGTAAAACTAAAAGATATCATAGGAACAGATCAAGAAGTAGATGGCGGGAATTGGATTAGCCGTCGTCTTGTGTTAAAAGACTCTGGTATGGGCTATTCCGTTCACGATACCATTATTAAAGCTGGTACAGAAACTCATATCTGGTATCAAAACCACCTTGAGTCTGTTTACTGCATCGAAGGCGAAGGTGAAGTAGAAACACTAGCAGACGGCAAAGTATGGCCAATCAAAAAAGATGAAATCTATGTATTAGATAAGCATGATGAGCATCTTCTTCGCGCAAGTGAAAAAGGCGACATGCGCATGGTATGCGTATTCAACCCTCCTATCACAGGAAGAGAAGTACACGACGAAAACGGCGTCTACCCTGTCGACGAAGACTAATAAGTGGGTCATGGGGACAGGTTCCTTGACCCAGTTTAGATAAGTCCACAATGTCCATATGAAATGGACGATCCGAATATAAACAAGAACCGCTATCTATCATGTTAGCGGTTCTTGTTTTTTTAGTGGACATGAGTTCCGCTATTTCATCTAAAACTGGCATTTTTATGGCTTTGGCGGACACAGAATCCGCTATTTTCAGAAATTAACTATAAAAACACCCTTAAAACACTAAATAGCGGAACCACAGTCCACTAACACCGCAAAATCGCTATTTTTGTCACAGATAACGGAACGTGAGTCCATTTGAGGTGGGTCAAGGAACCTGTCCCCATGACCCACAATTTTACATGTTTTGCAGGATAATCACGAAAAATAGCGAATTATATAAAAAAATAAAAAAACGAGGGATGGATGTGGGACAACTTTTTGATATTCAAGTCTTTTTATTAAACCTCACTTTTATCTTCCTTCTTTTTTTATATATCATAAATACATTGAAGGAAAGATTAATATTGTTTCAAACAACATCATGATCGGACTCATTTCTGCTATTTCAATTGTTTTATGTATGAGCTTTCCTTGGAACATTAGCCCAAATTTTATTTTTGATTTTAGGCAAGTTCCGTTTATTATTGGCATTTTATATGGCGGTCGAAAAGTAGGGCTCACCTTATTATTTGTTCTGCTTGGTTATCGGTATTTCCTTGGTTTAGGAGAAGGGTTTTATACGTCCATTATCATTTACCCCCTTATCTTCTTAGCGATTGCCTTTTTTAGTGCTCAATTTCGTTCTACAACTAATTTCTCTAGAAAAATGACCATCGCTATTGGAGCAAATGTTTTAAGTATTTTGTTACTCATTACAGTCGTTTCCTTTTTTAAAGTGAATCTTTCTGTTAGTGGTTGGGTAACATTGATCCTGTTTTACATTACCCAAGTCATCGTTATGTTTTTGTTTATTTATTTTATTGAGCGTGCCAAAGAAGAAAACTACATCCTTAGCGAACTAAATGAGCTTGAAAAGTTGAAAATGGTTAGTGATATGGCTGCGAGCATTTCTCATGAAGTGCGAAATCCTCTCACGGTCACAAAAGGATTTCTTCAACTCTTACAAGATCCTTCCATCCCTTTTGACAAAAAGGATTTTTATTTAAGGCTTTCATTAAATGAGCTTGAGCGAGCTGAAATTATCATTTCTGATTATTTAACCTTTGCCAAACCTTCACTTGAAAATGTTGTTGATTTAAATGTCGCAAAAGAGCTTGAATATGTGGTCAAAGTCGTGACCCCCTATGCAACCATGCGTAATGTCACAATCAATGTAAATACCTCTGAAAACGTTAAAGTGGCAGGGGAACGGCAAAAATTTCACCAATGCCTGATTAATTTAGCCAAAAATGGCATAGAGGCAATGCCCGAACAAGGTCAATTAACTTTAACCTTATCCGAAACTGAAACAGAAGCGGTGATCACGATTGAGGACACTGGGATCGGTATGTCAGAGGATCACCTAAAAAGATTAGCAACCCCCTATTATTCAACAAAAACAAGCGGAACGGGCCTTGGAACTATGGTTGTTTATAGCATTATAAAAGCAATGAATGGACAAATTCAGGTTGAAAGTAAGGAGAACGTTGGAACACGTTTTATCCTATCCATTCCTAAAGTAACATGAATGCAGGATAAAGAAGAGGTCATTCTAGAAGGCTGTTTTGACCTTCTAGAATGACCTCTTTCTACTCGCTACGCCTTTACTTCATGAACAAGTGGCTTATCTTCTAAACCATTCACTAAGTTCTCACAAGCCAACCGAGCCATTTCTAACCTTGTTTCAATCGCTGCACTTCCAATGTGAGGCAATGCCGTCACGTTTCTTAATCTCAATAAAGGATGACTAGATGAAATGGGCTCAGGGTCAAACACATCTAAGCCTGCCGCATAAATGTCCCCAGCTTCTAACGCATGGTATAACGCTTCTTCATCCACATTAGTTCCTCTAGATGTATTAATAAAAATTGCACTATTCTTCATTTTGGCAAACTGTTCTTTGCCCATCATTTTGTATGTATCTTTTGTTGAAGGTGCAAGCAAGACAACATAATCAGCTTGCGTTAACAAATCATCTAATTTACAATACGTCGCTCCGAGAGTTTCCTCAGCCTCTTTATTATGACTCCGATTGTGATAGAGAATATTCATCGAGAATCCTTTTGCTCGTCTAGCCACACCTAATCCGATTCTTCCCATGCCAATAATTCCAATGGTCTTTCCATATATTTCTTGTCCTGTTAAGAAAAACGGAGCCCAACTCTTCCACTCATCTTGTCTTAAAACGTCCATTCCTTCGACAATTCTTCTTCCTGTAGCCATCAAAAGAGCAAACGTTAAATCGGCTGTTGCTTCAGTTAACACACCAGGCGTATGTCCAATGACTATTCCCTTTTGTTTCGCTGTTTCTACATCAATGTTATCAAATCCTACAGCCATTGTACTTATGACCTTAAGGTTTGTCGCTTTTTCCAATAGCTCCGCATCAATTTGATCCGCTACATTTGTAAACAATCCATGTGCTTCTTCAATTTCGTGAAGGAGCCTTGCTCTTTCCATCGGTTCCCCTTCTTTTTCCCACATCACAACATCATATTTTGCTTGTAATGGTTCAATGACTTCATGAGGCAGCTTACACGTAATAACTATTTTCATCGTACTCTCCCCTTAATGAACAAATAATTGTTGAAATGATAGATCGTTCTTTTTCACGCCCAGCGTGGCGAGAAACTCATACACTTCCTTAAAACTAGAAACCGGATATTGAGTTTGGCAGATGTTCGATGCTAACTCCATATTTTTTATAAACCTCTCTTTTGAAGGCAACCCTTCCGTTAGCTCAATTAATACGTTCAATAGCTCCTGATCCTTTTCAAACGTGACATGTCCATCACTCTCATTGAAATAAACAATTAAAGGCACCTGCGTACTCGGGTGCACAATATGAGCTTTATAAAGGTTCATCTTTCCCCCTCCTTTTCTATGATCGAACACGACATGTACATAGTCTTTCGACAAAAATCATCGATCCCCTTCTATTATATACATGCCATTAAAATCATCGATTTAATAAATACAGTTAAAAAGGTTGTCTTTAGGTCAAAGCCTTTTGACAACCTTTTTTGTAACCATTAAGGCACCTCATGCCCCATGGAAGCACGAAGAATCTCAAACCACTGTTCAAGAGATAGTTTAAGCTCCTGCCTTGAATCGCTCTTTTGATTCTTTCTTTACAAAAACCCCTGTTTTAGCCTGTCTCTAAAAAAAGAAAGGCATGATTTGATTTGAACGTTAATAATCTTAATAAGAGCTAAGTAAAGGAGGTAGAATGATGTCTAACAGTCCCCTTAAGAGTCCTGGTTTAGCTGCCGTTCTTAGTGCCTTATGGTGTGGATTAGGGCAAATTTACAACGGCCAAATTGGTAAAGGCATTGCGTTCATGATTATTCAGTTTATTAATGCACTTTTAATGATTATCATTATTGGATTTATTACGTATCCCATTATGTGGATATGGGGAATGGTCGATGCATACCGGCAAGCGGAAGAACTTAATAGGCAATCGTCAAACTAGTTCCTTATCGTTTTTATAGAATGAGCAAAAGAGTCCAATCACTCTTTTGGCTCATTCCTTTGTACCTTTTCTTTTTAAATAGGAAAGAATGAGGCGAAAAGTCAGGTCTCTCACATTTCTTTCTTCATTTAGTAATTGATGACTTCCTTCAGCTATTCTTATGATTTGGCTATTAGGTATATAGACTTCACCCTTTTTTCGCCGTAACCTACATTTACCGTACGATCCCCGCTTCCTTGAATCATTAAAAATCGAATATCCTCGTACGGTTGATTATTTTCTAATTGTAGCCAATTTCCCAAAGCCTTAAGCCAACTGACAGGTAGCATTTTTTCTTGTAACGGATCCTGTTTCGTAAAAGCTAAATACGCTTCATCTCCCGAATTTCGAGAGAAAACCCTTCGAAGATCTTTTAAAAACGGCCTCGTTATAAATAGTCCTATTTTCGACAGCCTCCACAAGTGCGGTCGAAACAACGGAGCAACTAATACCATTTTAGAAAAAGAAGCATCTTTGTTTTTCACTAATGTTAAAGCAATCGCTCCCCCTGTGCTATGAGCCACCAACAAGGGAGATACATCTTTAAAAAAGAAGTCAAATATCCCCTTTGCCGTATGAAAATACTCCTCAAAACTGTTAATGGTAAGGCGCTCTCCACTTGACAATCCATGTCCAGGTAAGTCATACACAATAACCTCATAGTGATTTTCGACCAACATTCGAATCGTTTTGTTTAGAGAACCAGCGTGGTCTAAATAGCCATGAAGTAAAAAGACCCTTTCCTTGCACACCGGTGGACGAAACTGCTGAACGAATAAATCAAATCCACTTGTTGTGATGTACCCATAGTCATGCAAACCTTCCTGAAAAGAAAGATCATAATACTGTCGGTACGTTTCCATATGTAACGATTTTTCCCCAAATGACAAACACTCTGAACGAATCTTGTCAATCGCGGTTTCAATCATTTCTCTCTCACTAGCTCCGTCACACTTTCAACTTGTGCGGTCCACGGAAACATATCTACTGGTTGGACAGATCGAACTTTGTATCCTTTCTTACAAAGACGATCCACATCTTTAGCCAATGTTGATGGATTACAAGATACGTAAACCATTTTTTTCGGCTTCACTTCCAATATCGTTTGCAACAGCATGTCATCACAACCTGTTCTAGGTGGGTCGACGACGACAACGTCCGGCTTCCATCCTTCTTTTTGCCAACGAGGCATTAATGTTTCTGCTTTCCCAACTTCGTAACGGACATGATGAAAATCATGAGCCTTGGCATTCGCTTTCGCATCCTCAATCGAAGCTTCAATCACATCCATTCCTCTTACTTCAGCTGCCTCACGAGCTAACCATAAGCCAATCGTTCCAACTCCACAGTACGCGTCGACTACTTTTTCTTTTCCCGTTAACGCAGCAGCCTTTTTGACCACATCGTAAAGTTTCACCGTTTGAACCGGATTCAACTGGAAGAACGCACGAGCTGATAACTCAAACGACAAGTCTCCTAGTTTTTCTTCAATTACTTCTTCCCCTGCTAAGTGAACCGTTTTTTCACCAAATATAAGAGATGTTTTCTGCCCATTTATATTTTGAATAATCGACGTCACCTCTGGCATTCTTTTTTTAATTTCAGCCACAATGGCTTCTTTCCTCGGTAGCTGTTCTTTTGTTGTAACAAGAACAATTTGAATTTGCCCTGTCGCAAATCCTACACGAGTTACAATCGTACGAACGTCTCCTGCATGCTTTCGTTCGTTGTATATCGATACATTCAAGTCTGCTAAAATTTGTTTGACGACTTCTGTTGCTTTGTTCGTGGCACTATGCTGAACCTTGCATTGAGTCAGATCAATAAGCTTATGCGAATTCATGGCATAAAGACCCGCGATGACTTCTTCTCCTCGTTTTCCAACCTGCAATTGACTTTTGTTGCGATAATCCCAAGGATCTTCCATTCCGATTGTGTCATGAATAGCTAATTTCTCAACATTTAGCTTCGTATGGCGTTCAAATGCTTGTCTAACAATATCTCGTTTCTCACGCAACGTTGCAGCGTAATTCATATGCTGCAATTGACAACCCCCACATTGATCGTAAACTGGACAAGGTGGAGCTATCCTTTCTTTCGATCGTTTTCGAATTTTCACAACCTTTGCTTCAGCAAAACGCGGATTAACCTTGGTTACTTCCGCCACTACTTCTTCATCAGGAAGAGCTCCCGGCACAAACACAACTTGCTTTTTAAAGTAGCCAACACCTTCTCCATTAATCCCCAATCGCTTAATCGTTAACGGAAATTGTTGTCCTCTTTTCATATCAATCGATTTATCTACTCGCTTTTGTTTCATCTGTTCACCCCGTTCTTTCATGCGACCCTTATTATAGCATGATCCCACATTTCTTCCTAAACTTACTAAGGCAAAATGAGAGTAACATCTGCTAAAATAGACTCAGAGATTTAAATAGAGGAGAGATTATATTGTCAATTCCTACAGATGTAGCGTCACTACAAATCATGGCTCATGTGTACAAACGTGAAAGCCTACAATCAATTTTTAATAAAACGGTTGAGAGCCTAGTGGAACAAGTCTTATACATTGATTGGGTCGGTATTTATATGTATGAGAATTTAGACCACAAATTGGTTGCAGCCTCTTCTTTTGAAGATGATATTAAATGGGAATGCAACGGAGAATTAAAATTCCCAATTAAAAATTCAATGGAAGAAGAAATTGGAATGATGGTTGTTCGTAGCCGTCAACCGATTGCTTTTGATGTAACAGATGTGAGTACATTAGAAACGATCGCAGCCGCAATTGGTCAGCAAAGTTTTGCAAATTAATAGGTAAGGTCAAGGTTGTCTAAAAGGATTTGCCCTATACTTCATTGGAGTGTAGAGAGCGAATTAGACAACCTTTTTTATTTATGGATGTTTTCGTAAAGATCACCGTAGTAATGTTATTCTCATAGTGAAATGGAGCGAAAGTCACTCGACTCCTGCGGGAAATAGAGGTAGGGTCGAGACCCCACAGGCGCAGCCGAGGAGGCTCGACACCTCCTTGCGGGTGCGAGTGGCTGTAGCGCAATGGAACGAACACGTTCAAAAAATATATAAGTAGTGGAACAGCCTTATTAATTAAAAGTCAAATGGTAAACCTTCTGTTTGCTTTTGGAACATTAAATCGTCTAAACTTTTGAATTCATACCCTTGTTCTCTTGCATCGTCAATGACTCTCGGCAATGCCTCGGCATTATCGCTAGAAACGGAGTGAATTAACATAATCGCTCCAGGATGGATACGCTTCATGATTTGATTATAAGCGTAGTCTCCACCTTTTTGCTTTTCCACTTCCCAATCTTTATACGCCATGGACCAAAATACATTTGTGTAGCCAAGCTTCTCTGACAGTACCAATGAACGCTCGCTAAATTGTCCTCTTGGTGGACGAAGATAGTGCATTTCCTTTACCCCTGTAAGCTCGGTAAACTTTTCTTTTACTTTATTTAATTCGTTTGTTAAGCGACCATCCCCTACTTCCGGCAAGCTAGGATGATGCCAAGAATGGTTTCCAACAATATGTCCTTCCTCCACCATTCTAACGATGAGATCTGATGCATCATTTAAATAATGCCCTGTCACGAAGAAAGCGGCAGGTACCTCCTTCTCTTTTAACACATCTAAGACTTTTTCCGTATATCCATTTTCGTACCCGTTATCAAAGGTTAAATATAATTCCTTTTTAGACGTGTCACCAATAAAAAAGCCGCCAGTCTTATCCAAGAGCTCTTGATAGTGCGGTTCTGTTCCTACTGGTTTATTATCCTTTTCAGGCTTGTAGTTCCAATTGTAAACTTTATTGCTATAGCCTTCGGCAAATATGGTGGAGCATCCAAACAAGACAGCAAAAATGAGTGTCATTAAGACGGTTCGTTTCATAAACATGTGTATCATTCTCCCTCATTTTTTTGTTAGTTTTATCACAGTTGAAATCCTTTATGTATGATTACCAATTCAAATAAAAAAATGCTAAAAAGTGAAAGAGTGGGTAAGATTAAACGGAGAAATTCCCCTTATTTTAGTAATGAGAACTGAAAATATAATAAATAGAGGTAAAAATTCCACCTATTGACTCAAAAAATATGAAATTGGACAATTTTTCTTTTTATAACTGGAAAAACTCCCCTTATATACCTCAGAATTAGCTCTATTCTGATTTTAACGGGAAAATTTCCACTTATTTTACGATAGCCATTAATTGCTTCATCATATAACAATAATGTTGTTACTTATGTAATTAACGGGAGCTGTTCAACAGAGTAAAAAAGCACAGATAGATGATAAATTCATTATCTGTGCTTTTTGTATGCTTATTATAGTGTTCACTTTTTAAAATTGGAGTGTTAAAAGTAATCCTATTTGTATGAACGTTTTACCTACCAATGCTAAACCCGTTAGAAAAAATTACTGCCTTTTCCCATTTTAAATCTTCATCAACCTTATCCGTTACTTAAAAACTGGCTCTTTAAATTGCGCCAACTTTTCCAGTGAGGATTGATCCACATCTGCATGCAAGCTATTGCCATGAGAATCCATTGTAACAATGGCAGCAAAGCCTTCTACTTCAAGATGCCACATTGCTTCTGGAATTCCAAAATCAAGTAAGTCTACCCCTTTTACTTTCTTAATACAGTCAGCGTAGTACTGGGCAGCTCCACCGATCGCATTCAAGTAGACACCACCGTGCTCCCCAAGTGCCTTCAATGTTTTTGGTCCCATTCCGCCTTTTCCGATAACAGCGCGGATCCCAAACTTCTTCATAATGTCCCCTTGATAAGGCTCTTCACGAATACTTGTTGTTGGGCCTGCAGCTTTCACGTGCCACTCCCCTTGATCGTCCTTCATCATTACAGGACCGCAGTGATAAATAACCTGTCCATTTAAATCAATCGGAGCATCATGGTCCATCAAGTGATGATGAATTGCGTCACGGCCTGTGTGCATCATTCCATTAATAATAACAACATCACCTACTTTAAGATCGCGAATTTGCTCCTCTGTAATAGGTGCTTCAAGTACAACTTCTCGTACTTCATTCTCACTGTCTTGCGATGCAGCGACTTCTTTTTCAATTTCATTTAAGTCAACTTTCTCTCCGTCCTTGTAAAGCCATTCTTGAATATCACCAGTTTCTTGATCTAAAACAACCCCTAAACGGCGATATGCCCAGCAGTTATAGGCAACAGAAACGAAGAAACTTGCCGGCAAACGGTGCATCGTGCCAATCTTACAGCCAAGTAACGTAGCTTCTCCACCGAAACCCATTGTTCCAATTCCAAGTTTATTGGCGTTTTCCATCACATACTCTTCAAGCTTACGAAGATCTTCATGTTCGTTCACATCATCAACCGTACGGAAAAGCTGTTCTTTTGCTAATGAGTAACTCGTTGTGCGGTCTCCTCCAATTCCAACCCCGATAAAACCAGCACTACAGCCTTGTCCCTGCGCTTGATACACAGAGTGCATAATGCATTTACGAATCCCGTCTAAATCACGGCCCGCACGTCCCAAACCTTCTAATTCAGTAGCAAGCTGTACTGCACATTTTTATTTTCACAGCCGCCACCTTTTAAAATCAAGCGCACATCGATAACGTCTTTTTCCCATTGTTCAAAATGAATAACAGGAGTGCCTTCTCCAAGGTTATTCCCTGAGTTTTTCCCTGTTAAAGAATCAACGGAGTTTGGACGGAGCTTCGTATCCTTTGTTGCTTTTTCAATAGCTGCATAGATGGATTTTTTCATTTCGATTTGATTGACACCAACTGGAACTTTAATTTCAAAAGTTGGCATCCCTGTATCTTGGCAAATTGGTGACACGTTCACATCAGCCATTCCGATGTTTTCTGTAATGGTAGAAAGAGATAACGCAGCGCGTGTCCCTGCATTTTCCTGAGCCTTTGCTTTTGCTATTGCACGACGGACATCATTTGGTAGATTTGTAGATGTTTCAACGATAAGCTGGTACATACTTTCTTCAAATTTCTTCATATCATCCATCTCCCTTATTATATAAAACTATAACCCATTCTATTATAATGCTAGTCCAAAAATTCCGAAAGTGTTAAGTGGAAGCGCGTTCACATTAAATCAAAATATGACTTCAAATCTCCGCTCCAAACATACCGTGTGAGACCCCGTAGGCGACAGTGTACTGCACCCGCGGAAAGCGAAGTGTCATTCCCCTGCGGCAGGTAGGCACTTTTTCAATGGCCTCGACTTCCTCCCAAAGGAGTCTACAGTATGTCCTACACTAATAGAGACGCCCCTATTTTCGCACCAAAAATTCCTTACCAAAAGTTAACATCAACAAAAAGAAAGTCCAAATGATGATTCTTAATTGACTCACCATTGGGACTTTCTTTTTTATAACTTATAGCAAACCCTTTTGACTCTTTTGTTCTTGTATCGGGGATAGATGTGACGTGTTATTCGTGTAGTGGATGATTGGTTTTGAATCATCTTTTGACCATTCAATATGCGTAATGCCCGTATTGTGAATCTGAAAAGGACGATGAAAACTATGCCACTGGCTCCCCGTGAGTAAGTACATGAGAAAAACACTAATAAAACCACCATGTGACACAATGGCAACATGGTCATTTCGATGAGCTAATAACATTTGGTTCACAACATGCTCACAGCGCTTCGTTAGCTCATCGTTTGTTTCCGTCCCTGCTACACCAGACGTAATGATCGACTTTTCCTTCGCTTCTGGATACTGTTCATAAATCTCAGAGCGTGTTAACCCCTGTAATGGTCCAAGATACACTTCTCGAACTTTATCCCACTTATGAACTGTGCAATTTTTCACCCGTCCAATTGCTTTGGCTGTATCATAAGCTCGAGTTAAGTCACTGCTATAAATATAATGAATTGGAAGATCGTGAAGAGATTGAGCAACAAGACCAACTTGCTCTCTTCCTAATTCAGATAAGGGATAATCATCCCAGCCTTGTATTTTCCCACTTACATTTCCCTCAGACTCACCATGTCGAATCAAGTACAAGTTCATAACGTATTAACTCCTTATTCAGACCAATCATGACGAAATTGCTTACATTTCACTTCAATATCATCAAGCATTGTAAGCAAACGATCGATATCCTCTACTCCTGCTTCTTCAGGATCAATTGAATCCAGTACCGTTAGGACCATATCAAATCGCTTTTGTAAATAATTCATTTGTTCTTTTTTATCATGTATAGCTCCACCCAATTATGTTCTCTCCTTTAAATTTAAAAATAACAGATTTAGCTGTGTAAAGTGTAACAGATTCTATCTTGCTACACAATGTAACCAAAGAGACTAGAAACTTTGCCTTTTGAAACAGGCATTTTTACGTTATGATTATGAAAGGAAATCAAAAAAGGAGTACGATCTTTGTGATTGAAATGTTCCCAAAAATTACGCCTTCTTATGATCCATGGGAAGCTTATGAAGATATTAAAGATTATGGTAAATTAACGTTATCGAATATTGAATTAACCACCACGACTTTATGCAACATGCGCTGTGAACACTGTGCAGTTGGGTATACACTAAATACAAAAGACCCAGAACCACTGCCTTTAGAATTATTAATAAAAAGGCTAGATGAAATCCCTGCTTTACGAGCTTTTAGCATAACGGGTGGTGAACCGATGCTATCAAAGCAATCTGTAGACGAATATGTTGTGCCTCTTTTAAAGTACGCTCATGAAAGAGGAGTTCGTACCCAAATCAACTCAAACCTCACACTTGACTTAAAACGATATGAAAAAATCATTCCTTATTTGGATGTTCTTCATATATCACATAATTATGGAAGTGTCGATGATTTTGCTGATATTGGATTTGCTGTTATGGAGCGCAAACCAACTTTTGATCAACGCGCCAAGCTCTTTCACAGGATGGTTGATAATGCAAAGGCACTAACAAGCCAAGGAGTAATTGTTTCAGCGGAAACGATGCTCAATAAACGCACCCTTCCACATCTTGATAAAATTCACAATCAAATTGTCGAAATGGGTTGTCAGCGTCATGAAGTTCACCCTATGTACCCGAGTGATTTCGCTAGCCAGCTGGAAGTGGCCTCTTTAGATGATATTCGTACTGGGATTCATCGACTTCTAGATGTAAGAGACGAAAACGTTTGGATGCTGTTCGGTACGCTGCCCTTTTATCCCTGTAATGAAAACGAAGAAGATCGCATGCTACAAAAACGTTTGTATTCGGCTAAAAACGTAACGGTTCGAAATGACCCAGATGGGAGATCTCGCCTAAATGTTAATATTTTTGATGGAAATATTATTGTAACTGACTTCGGGGATACACCTCCACTAGGCAACATTCAAACAACTACGTTACAAAGTGCTTACACAAAATGGTTAGAATCTGATTTAGCTCAATCTCTCAACTGTCATTGTCCATCTGTTAAGTGTTTAGGACCAAATGTCCTTGTGAAAGACGCTTATTATCAGGATGTTGATTTCACGAAACGTCAATCCAATTTGTAATAAATAGAAAAGGTACTGAAGAAATAAGCTATTTCTTATTCAGTACCTTTTTTTCTATCTTTTCCCTTATTTAGGTTGATCTGTTGCAACAAAGGAGAAGGAAAGATGATCTTGAACAGGAATCCATGCGCCGATTCCTTGCTGTGTGACATTTTTGACTTCTAACTTACGCTTTCCGCCTTTAAACGTCAAATACACTTCGCCATAGGTCACTTTCCCTTTTTCATTGGCAGCAGGTACAAAGCTATTTAAATACCCAACTTTCTTCGGTGCCACATTATATGGATTGCTTTTCTTCGTTCCCTGACCAATGACGGTCTCAAATGATAATGGTAGGTTCGTGTGCTCTGTCGCCTTAATCATCATCATTTTCTTTACAGCTTCACTATTAGGCATTTTAGCTGTTAACCCGCCATTCACTTTCTTTTGTTGCTCCTGAGTGTACGTTAATTTTTGTGGGGAGCGTCCTCCACGATTGTCTGCGTAATTTGTATTCACCTTTTGGTATTCCCAGTTTACCTCTGTACCCTCTGATTCATACGAAAGAGGCCATTCACCTAAATAAATTGAAGCTCGAAATCCTAGTGCCAACTTCGAATCGTTAATCGTTGATTCATTTAGAATACGAATCAAATCGGGATTCTCAATTGCTACATCGGCTGAATCAAGTAACTCTTCTGCTAATGAGCTTGGCTGCAAATAAGGCAAATCCTGTGTAGGGTTTGTGTACGTATTTTCTTTTGAAATCTTCACGACGGAATCGGGGATCTTAAACCCCTTTTCCTCTTTCTTCCCATCACCTTCTGCAAAGACATTCGCTGATGTTGCTAACAAAAAGATCGCAAGAAACGCTATTAGTACTCGTTTCATGTTCATACCTCCTTATTTCAATAGGGACATTTTTTTATAGTGTGATTCACGGAGATCATTATTATCCATCCCTACCGTAAGCTTTCATTTTTTGGTAATGTAATAAGAAATGACATTAGAAAGATTTTAAGGAGGAAAAATGAAACAAGAACATATTTTATTTATCGGTGCTGGGAGAATGGCTGAGGCGATTTTAGCTGGCATGGTTCAAACAGAACTAAATATGAAGATTACAGTATCAAATCAACAAGATACAAAGAGGTTACATCAGTTACAAAACCAATATGCAGTAGAGAGTACCGAAGATTGGAGACATACGGTAGAGCATGCAGATGTGATTTTACTCGCTTGCCCTCCATCTGAACATCCAAACGTCCTTACAAGTCTAAACCCTCTACTAACTGGATCTCAACTTGTGATGACTGTAGCGGCTGGTATAGGTCCTTCCGTTCTCGAATCTTCCCTGCCAGATGGTACAGCAACAGCTTGGCTCATGCCGAATACGTCAGCTGATGTTCAAAAATCAATGTCCATTTATTCATATGGTCAATATGTAACGAGTGAACAAAAGTTAATTTTCGAAAAAATCGTATCCTCCATCGGCCCTTCTGAAGAGTTATCTGAACAACAAGTCCATCAAATGACAGCAGTAACAGGGAGCGCACCAGCCTTTTTATATTATTTTGTCGAAGCATTAGAGGAGGCTGCAGCTTCATACGGCATTTCGAATGAACAAGCAAGAAAACTCGTGATAGAAATGGTAATAGGAAGTGCGGCTATGCTTGATAAACATCGAGATCCAGAAAAGCTCCGATATCAAGTAACTTCTCCAGGTGGAGCAACAGCTGCCGGCATTGAATCCCTACAAAAAGATGACTTTACAAACTCCTTAATCCGCGCTGTTCATGCAACAAATCACCGCGCGAAGGAGCTTGGTTCTTCTAAAAATCTGTTTTAAAGGTTGTTGGAAAAACATTATTCTCTCAGTGAAATGGAGCGTAAGACACTCGACTCTTGCGGGAAATAGAGGCTCGGCACCTCCCCGCGGAAAGCGAGTGGTTGCAGCGCAATGGAACGAACATGGAGGAAACAACAAAATTAACAAATATTCATAAGAAAAAAAGCTGATTCTGTCATATGACAAAATCAGCCTTTTTCATACTGAACGGTTTTCCAATTGATTCTTTTTTGCCACTGTGGAAAGAACAATTGAATTAAAGGGCCTATTAAAAATGTTACGAGCAAAGTCCCAATGCCAATTGGCCCCCCCACAAGGAATGCAGCTGTTAGAGCAGTCAATTCTCCAATTGTTTTAGCAACCATCAGCTTTACCCCTAGTACATCTCTTATAGCAAACATAAAACCATCAATTGGAATAAGGGCAAATTCTGCTTGCATATATAATGATGCTCCAAAAGCAAGAACAACGATCCCAAAAATCATCATCACAACCTGAAGGATCAATTCTTGTACGTAAAAAGTCGGAAACACAACTAATAACCAAAAATCAATAAAGATTCCAACAATGAAGATCGAAAGCAATGAAACCAGAACAGGCTTTGATTTTGTTAGTAACGCATTCACAATAATGAGGATCACACCTACAATGATGACCCAATTCCCAACGGAAAAAGGAGTGAGGTGAGCAAGACCAACATTTAATGCATCCCATGGCCCAGCTCCTAAGTTTGCCAATATCGTCAAAGCTACACCAAATGATACAATAATTAACCCAACTGAATAGCTAAGGGCTCGAATATAAAAAGCTTTCATTTTCAATAATCCTCATTTTCTATTAAGATTCATCTTTTTCAACTTTGTTCTCCGTGCTTTCACCAATATTTTCACTAATCTTTCGCCAATTTCCGAGGAAATAGTACCCAATTGCAAAAAAGCTGCTAATCACAAAACTTACTCCCATGCCTAGAGCAATTCCTCTTTCCCCAAACCAATAAGCAAAAATCGCTGTTAACGGATAACGCAAAATCCAAAATGATATGATGTTTAAAATTAAAATAGGAAACATTGCGCCTGCTGCTCTCGCAATTCCATTTAAGACAAAATTGATTCCTAAAAACGGGTAGAAAAACGCAATCGTCTTCACGTACATAGAACCAAATTGAACGGTTTCTTCATCCTGCACGAACATCCGAATCAAATACTCTGCTCCAATAAAGATCAATGTGCTAATTGTAAAGGAAACAACTATAATTAGAAAGATTGCCTTTTTTGCAATTTCATGTACTCTTTCCCAAAGTTTCGCTCCAATGTTTTGTCCTGCCATACTATTAACAGCAGAACCGAGCGTCATCGCAGGAAGCATAATTAAGCTATCAAGCCTTTGTGCAGCTCCAAATCCAGCAACAACCTCTTCGCCAAAACTCGTTACGACCGTCATAATTGCTAATATTCCAGCTGAGATAATCATCATGGATAACCCCGCAGGAAGACCCATTTTCAACAAAACAAGAAAATATCTCTTTTCTGGAAGAAACGGAATTTGAAACGGCACGCTCGCTCTGTAAATGGAGTACCATAACCCGTAGACGAAGGCCGTGCCTTGTGAAACAATTGTCGCAAAAGCAGCCCCTTCAATGCCCCAACCAAAAACATAAATAAACAATGGATCTAACACGATATTTAACAAAACAGCTATGACAATAAAACGAATTGGCGTTTTACTATCACCTAACGCTCGTAACACCGTTCCAATAAAGTTATATCCAAATAAAAATAAAATTCCGATAAAATTGATTTGTAAATACGATTGAGCCATTGGCAAAATATCATCTGGTGTTCCCATAAAACGAAGAATGGTTCCAGAAAATAGAAAGCCAAGCAAACCCAGAAAAATAGCTAAGCCTCCTAATACAAAAACAAATGCATTCAGTGAAGCTTTCAGTCCCTCTTCATCATTGGCCCCACGTCTTTGACTGATCACTGTTAAAGTAGCACTGTTCATTCCAATAATAAACGAAAGTGTCGTAAAAATGACCGTTGCTGAAATCGTAATGGCACCTAATGCACTCGGTCCTAACAAGTTCCCAACCCATAACGAATCAATAAACTGATAAGAGGCTTGAAGTAAATTAGTTAAGAAGATTGGCCATGAAAAAAGAATCATCTTTTTCATAATATGCCCATCTGTAAAATCAATTTGTTTTGATTGATCCATGAAAACCCCTCGATTCCAATCAAAGAAAAGAAACACCACTTACATACTTAGCGCGGTGTTGCGTTTATCATAATCTTAGTAATGAAAAACTGGCGCTTTCCAAGGTAGTTTTTAAGGGTTACATATCCCCCCATGTTCGTTCCATTGCGCTGCAGCCACTCGCTTTCCGCGGGGAGGTGCCGAGCCTCCTGAGGCTCACCGGGCACCCGCGGAACGCGAAGTGTCATTCCCCTGCGGCTGGTTACCCATTGACTTGTGTAGAAAAACTCCTGCATAAATAATTTCGTTTATGTCTTAGAACTTTTACGACAATTCAAATGTCTCAGTAATCTGAATAGAGTCTTTAACAGATTGGTAAATAGGACAATTTTTTCTTGTTAGTTCGAATATTTTTTCTAATTTTTCATTCGTCGTGTCGACTTGAACTAAGGTGAAATGAAGATGAATATGTGTTACTTCATTAGCTCCAGCCTCATTTCTTGTTACATCCGCTTTAATTTTTATATCATCGTAAGAAATTCGTTTCTTTTCTAAAATTTTTCTCAAAACACCGCCACTGCAAACGGCAACTGATGAAACAAGCAATTGATAGGGACGGAACCCGTAATCAGCATTTCCAGAAACCTCGAGTTGACCAAATTCAAGATTGGTCACGAAGCTATTTTCCTTCATTATGTATTCCATGAAAAAAACCTCCCCTTTATGATTCATATCTTCTTATTGTATCAGCCTCCTCTTCTGTCGTCATGTTCTTTCTCCTGACAACATATGGTCATCTTGAGTGAAAAAAGCTAAAATGGATAAATCGCATTATTTTTAAGTGAGGTTTTAGCATGAATCGTTTTCGCTTTTGGGTTTTAGTGAGCATTGTCGCCATAAGTGGTTTTAGTCAAGGAATGCTCCTCCCTCTTATTTCCGTAATATTTGAGCAAGACGGGGTCTCCGCCACCTTAAATGGCTTAAACGCAACTGCTTTGTATATTGGTATTTTAATTGTTTCTCCTTTTATGGAACCGCCACTTCGGAAGTTTGGTTACAAACCTGTTATTCTCATTGGTGGCTTAATAGTGATTGTCTCTTTAGCGCTTTTTCCTCTTTGGAAATCATTTTGGTTTTGGTTTTTCTTACGTTTATGTATTGGAATTGGGGACAACGCTCTTCATTTTGGAACACAAACATGGATTACCTCGACATCACCTGAAGAAAAAAGAGGACGAAACATTAGCATCTACGGCGTGTTCTTTGGTATTGGTTTTGCGATTGGACCTTTAATGACACCGTTAATTGCGATTAATGAAGCTCTTCCATTTATCATATCTGCGGGGCTTTGTTTGGTAGCCTGGGTGTTTCTCTTTGCTTTGCATAATGACTTTCCTGAACAAGCAGTTGAACTAACTTCATTTAGAGATACTGCTACTCGGTTTAAAAAAACGTTGCGCTATTGTTGGGTTGCTTTATTACCTGCGTTAGGGTACGGCTTTTTAGAAGCTTCTCTAAATGGAAGTTTCCCTGTTTATGGGTTACGAATTGGGCTTGATGTAACGAGTGTCTCTATTTTATTGGTGAGTTTCGCAATTGGTGGGATTGTCTTTCAATTGCCTCTTGGCATAATGAGTGATACTTATGGAAGAAAGCGTATTTTGAGCTTTATTTTAGCTTCAGGTAGTTTCACTTTTTTGATGGCATCGTTCGTTGAGCAATCTGTTGTTGCACTCTCTATTTGTTTATTCATTGCAGGAATGCTAGTCGGCTCTACATTTTCACTAGGTATCAGTTATATGACAGATTTAACTCCAAAGTCTCTCCTTCCCACTGGGAATATTCTTTGTGGAATAGCCTTTAGTCTCGGGAGTTTGTTAGGACCCTATTTAGGAGGAATGTTTATACAAAACGTGAGTGGAATCAGTTTCTTCTTCATCATAAGCACGATGCTCTTTCTCGTTTTTGTTTTTGTACGCTTTTCGAAAGGCTCTTTTCGCAAAGATATAAAATTGGAACTAAAGTAAAATGGAGCGGTTCTTGAGGGGAGTGAAGACATGTTACTCAGATCACAAATAATAGGAGTAAACCCATGTACTCCTACGGGACCAGTGACCCACGTGTGAGACCCCGCAGGCGACAGCCGAGGTGGCTCACCGGGCACCCGTGGAAAGCGGAGTGTCATCTCCCTGCGGCTGGTTACCCGTTGACTTTTGTTAGGAAATTCCTGTTTTTCTGCAAACTAGGGTACTAAAAAGGAAAATCCCTTCTAGTACCCTTCTTTTTTGACCGACCCTTTTTCATATCTATGTAGATTACTGCTTCAAACTTTTCAAGTCCTCAGCTGCGTCTTTTGTTGCTTTTACAATTTCTTCGGAGCTCTCTCGTAAATGGGAAGCTGTTTCACCAATCGTTTTAATATCTCGAGAAATATCTCGGACAACAGAAGATACTTCACTAGCTGTCGTTCTGACTTGATCTACTATTTGTTCACGGTTATCCCTAATAAACTGAACGGCATTTTCTGTTCCTTCTCTCATTTGTCGTAATTCCGCTAGCATTTTTTCTCGCCACTCTTTTTTGACTAAAACAATCGAAAGCGCAATAACAACAAAGATCCAAATCAATTTGAACGAACTCTTTTTTTTCTGCTCCATCTTGCTCCTCCTCTTTTTTGTCTTATAGTTATTTTACCAAGAATAGGGGCAAAAAGGAAAGAAACCGACAATGTTAATTTATGAGTGAATACTCATTCAATAAAATACAACGTATACTCGTCTATCTCTTTTGTTTTTACTTGATTATACTCTAGTAATAAATCCAAATGTCCTATCGTTTCAGATATCGTCAAGTCTGGTTGCATTCTGTGTTTTTCCTGGAACAACTCATATGCAATTTGGTTCGCATTCATTTTTCTAAAAGAAAGAATCTCTAGAATCGCTTCCGCTCTCTTCGTATGCTTTAAAAGCCTTTGTTCTACTAGTGAATCCACGTCTTTTATCATCTCACCATGTCCTGGCATCAAAACAGAAATCTCTAAATCTCTTACTTTCCTTAATGAATCTCGATATTGAAGCAACGTTTTGGGTCTCTCTTCTCCCTCCATAGGTGCTTCTAACAAAGCGTTTGAAGAAACGGAAGCTAATAAAACATCGGCCCCTAACGCCAGACGATCTTCTTCTCTCATGATCATAATATGATTCTGAGCGTGACCGGGAACTTCATGAACGATCCAGCCTGGTAATCCCGGAACATTGTCACCTTCTTTTACAATGATGTCTAAGGATCGACGTTCCGTATAATTTAGATACGAGTGACTCGCAGATTCAATCTTTTTCATTAGCTCTGGAGGTACACCATTTTTCACATAAAAGCTCTTTAAATAATCTGTGTATTGTTGAAAAAACAACTCATTCTTTTCAAGCCATGGGCGCAATTTTTCATGACCAATTGTTTTAGCTCGTTTGAATTTATTTGTCAGCCCAATATGGTCAGGATGATGGTGAGATAAGATGATTTGATCAATATCATCTAGCTTATATCCTATACTAGCTAATTGCCGTTCCAGTTCATGCATCCCTTTTTTAGTGAGAGGACCTGAATCAAATAACGTCACTAACTCCCCGCAAATTAAATAAACATGTACTGGGCCAACAGGAAATGGCGTTGGAATGGTTAGTTGATAAATAGGTTCTGCTGCTATATTCATTTTTTCCCAATCCTTCCTTTTTCATTTCAAAAAAAAAGAGTTCGTCTATAATCCTTTAATAGACACTCTCTTTTAAAACTAATTGTAAGCTTGAGTTAACAAATCATCTGTATCTAACTTTTCAAATCCACTTTGACTAGATTTTTTTAGTTCATTTAATTCACTAGCTAAACGTTCTAGCTTCTTTTCCATTTCTTCAATCATCTTTTTCTCCGAAACTGTCATATGCCTTCTCTCTCCCTTTTTAAGTTGATTGAGCAGTCGCTCACTTTTTATCTATAAAAAAACCAACTACCTTTTCTAATGTTAAAAATATTCTAACAATAATCCTCTTACTTGTAAACCACTTTTTTAAATCTTTTTAACTTTTGCTACAATTCCCTAGTTATTCACATACTTATCCACATATTTGTGTATAAGTATTCTTTTGTTGTGAGTAACTCTTCTTTTCTTGTGCATAACTAACAGGCCAACGCAATTCATTCGACAACATGTAACAGATTTCGTTTTTATCGAAAAATTGTCACAATTCTCTTTATTATTTCACAACTTTGCTGTTATACTCAAAGGAGCAGGAAAATACTATAATAGGTGGGGTTATCATGAGAAGACAATCCACATCATTTGAAGAGTTAGTTTTAGAGAACAAAAAACAATTGTTAAATGATCCAGAAGCATTAGCAAAAATTGAAGAACGAATTGATGAACGAACGTCAAGCAATCAAGAAAAAGATACTAAATAAAAAAAAGAGCGAGTTTCCTTTTTATTAGGGAACTCGCTCTTTTTAGGTTGTTTTCCTTCTTTTATTATTTTTATAGGTTAAGTGGATGAACATATCGTTCCTTAGCTCTCCAGCCATTTCACTTGCAATACTATCTCCTCTAGCACCAATCTTTATTAAACATACATAATAAATCATTTCTTTAATTGGAAAATAAAACGAATAGAACCAAATTATTAACGCACAGTAATAGCGTAATTAGAATTCACCAAATTTGAAAGGAAGAACAAGATGGATAATGTTATGCTCGCACGAATGATGTTCGGGACATCAATCGCTTTTCACATCATATTCGCGACTTTAGGGGTAGGTATAACCCTCATGATCTTACTAGCAGAAATTATGCGGATTGTACGCAAAGATGAAGATTACGGAACTCTTGCAAAACGTTGGACAAAGGGTGTCGCGATTTTGCTTGGTGTGGCGATTCCATCAGGAACGATCGTAGCTGTTATGTTAAGTCTCTTGTGGCCAGGGTTTATGGAAATCGTCGGACAAGTCATTGCTCTTCCCTTCCAAGTTGAGATCTTTGCCTTCTTTTTAGAAGCCTTGTTTCTATCGATCTATATTTATGCTGCTGACCGCCTCTCCCCAACTATGAGAATTGTAAGTGTTTTTTTTGTCGCATTAGGTGCAACAGCATCAGCTGTGTTAATTACAAATGCTCATGCTTGGATGAACACCCCTCGAGGGTTCGAATTAGTAAACGGGCAAGTTACCAATGTCAATCCCCTAGCAGCCATCAATAATCCTAGTTTCTATGTTACTTCTTTACATGTTGTTTATAGTGCCTATATGACTGGTGCTTTTGTTCTTGCGGCCGTTGCAGCGTATAACCTTTTCCGCGGTGGATTAACGGACCGAGAAGTAGCTTATCACCGTAAAGGCCTTTCTCTTTCTCTAGCGGTAGGACTCATCATGTCGGTTGTTACGATGAACAATGGTCATGATACAGCGATTATGCTTCATGAGCATATTCCAGTTAAGCTTGCAGCTGCTGAAGGGCTGTTTGTAACTCAGTCCAATGCGCCACTTGCGATTATGGGAACGCCTGATCCTGAAGCCGGTCGTGTTGTTGGAGGGATTGAAATTCCTGGAATGCTAAGCTGGCTAGCTACCGGTTCAACAGATGGTGTCGTTCGTGGTTTGTATGATTACCCACGTGATGAGTGGCCTCCTTTATTTGTTCATACGTTATTTAATGTGATGGTTGGCATTGGTTCAGCCCTTCTCGGTTTAGCGGTTATTTATTGGGGACTGACCTTTTTACGTAGAAAAACAAACAAGCCCTATCCAAAGTGGCTTCTTGCCGGACTTGTAGCCTCTGGACCATTAGCGGTGATTGGCATCGAAACAGGCTGGATCTTTAGCTGTACAGGTAGGCAGCCATGGACCATTTACGGAATTCAGCGTACAGGAGAAGCGGCTACGACCTCCGGCAATTTAGGGATGTTATTCGTTTTGTTTGTATCCCTTTATGTTATCTTGCTCGTCCTTACTGCACTTGTTATGCATTATTACTTTAACCGTAACCCTGTTTCAAAAGAACTACAAACGATGTAAAAGAGGAGATTGTTTATGGAAGATGTTTATATTGCGATCATCATACTTTGGGTATTTCTCTTTATGTATGCTATTGCAGGTTCAATTGACTTTGGCGCCGGATTTTGGGCTATGTATTATCGCAAACGAACCGACACGAAAGCCGCTTCAATAGCAAATCGGTATTTATCTCCATCATGGGAAGTAACGAATGTATTTTTAGTTCTTCTGGTTGTCGCATTAGTTAGTTTCTTCCCTGGAGCTGCTGCAACGTTAGGAACATTGATGATCGTCCCTTTTTGCTTAGTTTTGTTTTTTTTAACGATACGAAGTGCGTTTATGGTTTACTCTTATTCCGTTCAAAAATATACAAACATGCTCGTGATCATATCAGGAGTTACCGGTCTACTTATTCCTGCGTTGCTCATTAGTATTTTGCCGGCTGCAATTGGAGGATTTGTTGAGGTCGTTGGGGACAGGCAGTATATTTTACTTGACCAATTATTCACGAGTCCTACTTTTTATACTCACCTAGGATTCGGTCTAAGTACGGAGCTGTTTTTGTCCTCGTTATTGTTAAGTGACTATGCAAAAGAAGCTGGATCCAGAGAAACATACCATGTATACCGACGTAATGCGATTATTTTAGGTCCGATTACTCTTTCTTTTGCTGTAGGGGCGATTTTAACCTTGATTCCAGAGGCATTTTGGATGTTTGAAAACATGGCCAATGAGTGGTTATGGTTCACACTTTCTCTACTCGCTTTTTCTATCGGTTATAGTGCCCTTTGGTGGCCTGCCAAAAAGTTTGACGTAGGTCGTCCAAGAATCGCTGTCTTGCTAATTGCCTTGCAGTTTGGTCTTGCTAGCTTCGCCTATGGCTCGGCCCACATGCCTTATTTTCTATACCCGGATGTAACGATTTATGATGCTTTCACAAATGAAACTATGTTTCACTTGCTTTTAATTGGTTATGGGATTGGAATGGCGATCCTTATTCCTGTATTCATCTGGTTTTGGCGCTTATTTATGAAAGACAAACGATACTTACGCCAGGATACCTCTCATTAAGAACGATGCCAAAAGGTCACATGTTCCTTTTGGCATCTTTTTTGTGAAAAGACTGTTTTCTGGGACTTATTTTTTTATGGTTACCTTTTTTTTACACTTACCTTGCAGAAAACAAGAATTTTCTTCATAGGTTAGTGGGTAACCAGCCGCAGGGGAATGACACTCCGCTTTCCGCGGGTGCCCAGTGAGCCTCCCTCGACTGTCGCCTTCGGGGTCTCACGCGTGGGGCACTGGTCCTGCAGGTGTCGAGGCTTCCGCTCCATTTCACTCTGAGCATAGCACCTGTTCAACACTCTTCACACAACAGCCTTTTAAAACAACCTTATGATTTAGTTAATTCCATAAACGTATCCACATCTTTTAAAATGACGTCTATCGCTTCTTGCCAAAACGATTTGCTAGTTAAGTCAACGTTTAGATGCTTCTTCGCTAAGTCTTCAACAGTCATACTAGCCGTATCTTGCAATAAAGCAATATAATCGTCTTCAAATGAGCTGCCTGTTTCCATTGCTTTTTTATAAATTCCTAAGCTAAATAAAAAGCCGAATGTGTATGGGAAGTTATAAAACGGAACACCTGTTATATGGAAATGAAGCTTTGATGCCCAAAAGGTTGGGGAGTATGTGGCTAATTGTCCGCCGTACGCTTCTTTCTGAGCTTCTTCCATTAATGTGTTTAATTGAGTAACCGGTACAAATCCTTCTTTTCTCGCCTCATAAAATCTCGTCTCAAATAGAAATCTCGCATGGATGTTCATAAAGAATGCTAAAGACCTTGAAATTTTATTTTCTAATAACGATAATGTAGCCTCTTCTGTTGGAGCCTCCTTCACTAGTGCATCAGCAATTATATTTTCAGCAAAGGTAGAAGCCGTTTCAGCGACGTTCATGGCGTAACGTTGTGCGAGTGGCGCCATATCCTTTAAACAATGACTATGATACGCATGCCCCAACTCATGGGCGAGTGTAGCGACATTAGCCATGGTCCCGTCGTACGTCATAAATATCCGTGACTCTTTTGATAAAGGAAATGTCGTACAAAATCCTCCTGGCCGTTTTCCTGCTCGATCCTCAGCCTCAACCCAGCCATCTCTAAGTGCTCCTTCTGTAAAAGCAGCCAATTTCGGGCTAATTTGTTTAAAATGCTTAATGATTAACTCACAAGCTTCTGAATACGGAATGTTTGTATCCCCTTCAACAGGAAGAGGAGCATGCACATCATGCATAGCCAACTTCTTAACACCTAACAATTCTGCTTTTCTAGCCATAAATTCATAAAAACGAGGTTTATTGTCTGTAATCGTCTCCCACATTGCCGTCAATGTTGTCTCTTGCATACGATTAATTGCTAGTGGTTCCTTTAACACCTGATCCCAGCCTCTTGCCTTGTATAAT
Source organism: Halalkalibacter wakoensis JCM 9140 (assembly GCF_000513095.1). GTDB lineage: Bacteria > Bacillota > Bacilli > Bacillales > Bacillaceae_D > Halalkalibacter > Halalkalibacter wakoensis. The sequence goes on along the minus strand of NZ_BAUT01000023.1, from coordinate 2,982 downwards.
TGCAAGCGAAATCCCGCTAAATGGTTCAACGTCGAGGCAAACAAATCCGTTTCCTTTTCCCACGCTCTTTCTGAAGCTATTTCTGCTCTTTCTCTCACGGATCGGTCCGAGCTATTTAAGCGGTTTTGCAATTGACCTGCTGATAGTGGCTTTTCTACTCCCTTTTCTTCAAATGGAATTTGCATTCGTCCGACCGCTTCGTTATACACTTTCCCCCATGCATGATATCCATCTATCTCTAGCTTCGCCGCAAGTTTTTCTTCATTAGGTGATAGCTTTTCTGTTGCTTGAAAGCGACGTTCTTTTAGATGGAAGAGAACACTTTTTAAAGCTGGCCTTTTACTAAATTCATTCCATTGTTCCTCAGTAAGCTCTACTAAAAAGTCTTCAATCTTGCCCCATATCATTTGAATCTTGGTCGATTGTTCTGTCATTTTTCCTAGCCAAAGCGACGCCTCTTTGTCTTTCACATTTTGTGCAGTTAAACAACTAACAAAGGCACTCGATTGCCTGTTTCTTTGCATTTGTATCTGAATACGATGTATGTAATCCTCTAACTGGTCAAAAGATGCTTCCTCACCTATTGCTTCATTAAGTTCGTCTATCTGTCTATCATTTCCAATAACAAACTCTTTAAATTCCTTTGATTCTGATCCTCCTCTAAAGATTGAATCTAAATCCCAAACTTCCGGATAGTTCACTTGCGCCATCTCCTCTTTACTTCAGCTTCTATCATACTAGTTTACCAAAAAAATGCTGTACGATTGCTTGACTCTATTGTTTTTCCCGCATTCGTTTTCATTTATAATAAATGTAACTATAGATGAAGGTGTGAATAACATGAAATTAGATGCGACCGACAAGCGGATATTAGAACTTTTAACCGATAATGGACGGATGTCTTACGTTGATATCGCCAAAGAACTTGGCTTGTCACGAGTAGCCATCCGAGAAAGAATTAATCAGTTAATGGAAGAAGAAGTGATCGAAAAATTTAGTGTCGTGATTAATTCAGATAAAGTCGGCAAAAAAGTTTCTGCCTTTTTTGAAGTGGATTGCGAGCCAACTTCTCTCGTCTCTGTTGCTGAAACGTTAGCTGAAAATCCAAATGTCTCAAGCTGCTACCAAATGACTGGCCCAAGCACGTTACATATGCATGTTCTCGTTGAAGATTTTGATCAATTGGAACATTTTATTAATGTTGAGCTTTATGCGTTAAAAGGCATTACCCGAGTAGAAAGCCACATCTTACTAAGACGCTTCAAAAGCCGCAGTGGCATGAAATTGTAAGATTACGCAAACAATGGCTCTCAATCTGAAACTTTTTCCCTTTTAATACGTTATATGTTAGAAAAAGGGAGGAATAGACATGCAAAAACGCGGTTGTATAAAATGCGGTCATACCGAAGCCAAAACGAAAGAAATCGCAACAACAGGAACAGGTTTATCTAAAATGTTTGATATTCAGCATAACAAATTTCGCGTTGTTTATTGTACAAATTGCGGTTACTCAGAGTTTTACAATAGTCAAACGTCCACTGCATCAAATGTAATTGATTTCTTTTTCGGCAGTTAGTCCATTAACAAAAAACAAAAACGGTCCCCGATCGTTTCTCACAATCGGGGACCGTTTACTACTATAAGATTTAACTTCTCACCCTGTTACTTACGGCCATAATCCGCCTTAATCTCTCCCCATTTTTCTGTGTGCCATTTCTTAATGGGATTTTGGTAGTCATTTGTTTGCAGCCATTTCTCAGCTCGGTCCATCAATGACCAAATATAAGCTGTTTGCTCGTTTCGAACTAACGTCGATTTCGCTTTCTTTTGTTTGACCCATTTAATCGCTGTCATCGAATCCGAGTAAATCGTTTTGGAACTACCTTGTTCTTTTAAGTAAGCCAAACCATGAACGATTGCCAAGAATTCGCCCATATTATTTGTTCCAATATGGATTTCATCATGAGCAAATAAAATTTCCCCTGTTTTCGTATCAACCCCTTTGTATTCAACAACTCCAGGATTTCCTCGACATCCTACATCAACCGAAACACTATCCCAATCGACTTCCTCCGTAATTTCCTTATGTACCGGCTTTCCCTTTGGTTGGCGTGAATGGGTGCTGCCATTTCCTGAATAGGCTGCTTCCGCTTCTTCTTTTGTAGGGAAGGATTTAAATCTTGCTCCTGTAAAACCTTTTACTTGCGCTTCGCACTCTGCCCAAGTTAAGTAAATCCCAGGTTTTCTTCCTTTCCAGACAACGTAATATTTCTTTTTTGCCACCGTGACACCTACTCTTTGAATAGAATTTTGATCTAAAGAAATAGTAACAATGATACTACATTAAAACAATAGGAGGCTGTCCACATGGATAAACGAAACAGACAAAAAGGAAAAGCACTAACCAATAACCAAACACCAAAAGAAAATCTTCTGAACGAAGATGTTGCGAGCGAAATGATCGATAACGGTTCGAATCGAGCAAACGATAAGAAGAAATAATACGGTCGAGACCCCACAGGTGCAGCCTAGGAGGTCACTGAAAAAGTGCCTAACCGCCGCAAGGGAATGACACTCCGCTTTCCGCGGGTGCCCGGTGAGCCTCCTCGGCTGCCGCCTGCGGGGTCTCACACGTGGGTCACTGCTCCCGCAGGAGTCTCCGTGTCATTCCCCTGCTAATATCAGCTCTTCATACTATCAAGATCCAACTCATTATAAGCATTGGAAAGGATAAAAGAACTTTTTCAGTGGCCTCAAAAAGAGGCTCGACACCTCTTTGCGGGTGCGAGTGGCTGCAGCGTAATGGAACGATCACCTTTTTTCCACCTAGTCCATAAAAACAAGCAAGGCTATTTCCCCATAAAGTCTGTCGCTGTCTGACGAAGGTTTTCCTCTAAGTGAAATGAAGCGGAAACCACTCGACTCCTGCGGGAAGTAGAGGTAAGGTCGAGACCCCACAGGCGCAGCCGAGGAGGCTCGACA
>NZ_BAUT01000024.1 GCF_000513095.1 Halalkalibacter wakoensis JCM 9140 | reverse complement strand
TTGTAGCTACTTAACCTATATTACTTAGGTTATCTTTTAATAGTCAAGAACTTTTTTTGGTGGGCCTGAGTGGACTCGAACCACCGACCTCACGCTTATCAGGCGTGCACTCTAACCAGCTGAGCTACAGGCCCTAAAAAAGGCATAAAAAAAGCACCTAAATCTAAACATTAAATTGGAGCGGGTGATGAGAATCGAACTCACGACATCAGCTTGGAAGGCTGAGGTTTTACCACTAAACTACACCCGCATAAAATAATTCACTAATCAAAAAGAAATGGTCGGGAAGACAGGATTTGAACCTGCGACCCCCTGGTCCCAAACCAGGTGCTCTACCAAGCTGAGCCACTTCCCGCAAAAACTATAAAAACCAAAAACTACTATATTAATGGTGCGGTTGAGAGGACTCGAACCTCCACGGGGTTATCCCCCACTAGGCCCTCAACCTAGCGCGTCTGCCATTCCGCCACAACCGCGTTCACACCAAACATATTCATAACAGTTATACAGTGCGGGTGAAGGGAGTCGAACCCCCACGTCATAAGACACTAGATCCTAAGTCTAGCGCGTCTGCCAATTCCGCCACACCCGCAAAGGTGAATGGCGGTCCGGACGGGACTCGAACCCGCGACCTCCTGCGTGACAGGCAGGCATTCTAACCAACTGAACTACCGGACCAAAAATATGGTGGAGGATGACGGGATCGAACCGCCGACCCCCTGCTTGTAAGGCAGGTGCTCTCCCAGCTGAGCTAATCCTCCGAATTTCTAAAATAAACTAAATGGTGACCCGTACGGGATTCGAACCCGTGTTACCGCCGTGAAAGGGCGGTGTCTTAACCACTTGACCAACGGGCCACTTAAAATATGTGGCGGAGAAGGAGGGATTTGAACCCTCGCGCCGCGTAAACGACCTACACCCTTAGCAGGGGCGCCCCTTCAGCCACTTGGGTACTTCTCCATGGCTCCACAGGTAGGACTCGAACCTACGACCGATCGGTTAACAGCCGATAGCTCTACCACTGAGCTACTGTGGAATATCTTGCGACTTTAGATATTTTAATCTATTACCTAAAGCGTGTCAACCTTTTTTAAAACATCTTTCGCTCAGGCGACTTCTATAATATAGCACAGGACTAGATTAGTTTGCAATACTCTTTTTTATATTTTTTTAAGTTTCCCTTTGCATTTCCCACAGACAAATTTTTTAACGTCTAACTTTCTTTTTCTTTTATAAACTAGACTGCATTTTGTACAAGCATACTGATGGATAACGGATGATTGATTCAGCGTTCCAGGAACGATATCACAAAACCGCGGTGCTCCAACTCGTTCCATTAAATCTTTAAAATCTTGGTCACGATGTTGGTACCCTTTCCCTTGTAAATGCAAATGATAATGACAAAGTTCATGTTTAATGATTCCTACAAGTGCTTCCTCTCCAAAATAAACAAGCTGTTTCGGATTAATCTCAATATTGTGGCTCCTCAACAAATAACGTCCTCCGGTTGTTCTAAGTCTATTATTAAACATGGCTTTGTGCTTGAATTCCCACCCAAACTCCCTCAATGAAATCCGCTCTACCAAGCTTTGTAATTGACCACTTGTCATTTCATTTTGAATTTTATCCATTAATCTTCACCAATCCCTCAACTTTGACAAACCCTCTTACATATAATAATCCAAATAGAGTAAGTTGTTAAGGAGCTGATTCTTATGCCTACTTGGCTAAGACAACAGTTAAAACGAGCGTATTTAGAAAAGGACCGCTATCAAATCAAAGTGCTGAACCAATGTTGGTTTTATTACAAAGAAAAAGAATCAGAGGTTAATTATTAATTTTTGAAATAAAAAATGCCAAAAGGTATCATTACCCTTTTGGCACCTTTTTCATTAGGATACGTGTTGAACCTCTGGTTGCTTCATCGTTAAAGAAACTCTGCCTTTTTGTACATCGACTTGTTCGACCCAAACCGTTACGATCTGACCAACCGCAACAACTTCAAGTGGATGCTTAATAAAACGATTAGTTATTTTTGAAATATGGACAAGTCCATCTTGTTTCACACCGATATCTACAAAAGCTCCGAAGTCGACGACATTCCGAACCGTCCCTTGTAGCTCCATACCGACTTGTAAATCTTCCATTTTTAAAACATCTTGCTTTAATAAAGGTTTCGCCACTTCATCACGAGGATCTCTTGACGGTCGAATCAAACTATCAACAATATCCTTTAATGTTGGAACACCGATTTCTAATTCTGCGGCTAACTGCTCCACATTAATCGCTTGTAATTGTTCCCTCACTTTTTCCGTTCCTATTTCTTGAACTGTCGCATCAATATGTTTTAACAACCTTTCAACTTCTTTATAACTCTCCGGGTGGATGGCAGTTGAATCAAGTGGTTGATCTCCGTCTTGAATTCTCAAAAATCCAATGGCTTGTTCATACGTTTTTGCCCCAAGTCGAGGGATCTTCTTCAATTGTTTTCGATTTGTGAAACGACCTTCCTCATCGCGTTTTTTGACAACATTGGTCGCTACAGCTTTAGATAAGCCGGCAACATATTGCAATAAAGACACAGATGCTGTGTTCACATTCACTCCAACTTGGTTAACGACTGTTTCGACAACAAAGGTTAATGACTCGTTTAGCCTTTTTTGTGACACATCATGCTGATATTGACCAACCCCGACAGACTTAGGATCAATTTTCACTAGTTCAGCTAACGGGTCTTGCAACCTACGAGCAATAGATGCTGCACTGCGTTCCTCCACTTGCAAATCAGGAAATTCCTCTCTCCCTAGTTCAGAGGCAGAGTACACACTCGCTCCAGCTTCATTCACAATTAGATAGTATACAGGCTTCGTTAGTTCTTTCATAACATCTGCAATAAATTGCTCTGTTTCACGAGAAGCCGTCCCATTTCCGATTGCTACCATCTCTACATCATATTTTTCAATAAATTGCTTCACCACAGCTTTTGCCTTCTCCGTTTCATTACGAGGAGGAGTAGGGTAAATAACTGAAATATCAAGAACCTTTCCAGTCTCATCGACCACCGCTAGCTTACAGCCTGTACGGTAAGCAGGATCCACCCCTAAAACGACCTTGTCCTTCATTGGAGGTTGCAACAACAAATGACGAAGGTTTTCAGCAAAAATATGGATTGCTTGCTCTTCGGCTTTTTCCGTCAATTCGTTACGTATGTCTCTTTCTATGGAAGGTTCAATTAATCGCTTATACCCATCTTCAATAGCCTCTTCCACAATAGTAGCTGTAGGCGAATTGGGGTAGCGCACGAGCTTCCTTTTTGTTTCTTTTAAAATACGGTCCACTGGAAATACCAATGAAACTCGAAGGATTCCCTCTTTCTCACCACGATTCATCGCTAATATACGGTGAGGTACGATTGATTTTATCGCCTCTTCATACTCATAATACATCTCAAAAACTTGTTTTTCATCCGCTTCTTCATCTTTTGAAGCTGTCTTCATTTTTCCATCTTTAAAGCCTATTAGTCGGATCGCTTTTCTAATTTCAGCATCGTCCGATACAGACTCTGCAATAATATCTTTCGCACCAGCAAGAACATCTTCAACTTTCGTTAGTTCATGTTCATCCGAAAAGTACTTTGTTGCTTCCTCTTCTACAGACCCTGTTTTCGGCAACGATTGCAACCATAAAGCTAAAGGCTCAAGCCCTTTTTCTTTTGCAACAGTTGCTCTCGTTCTTCTTTTTTGTTTATACGGACGGTATAGATCCTCTATTTCTTGCAACTTTTTAGCTGAGTTGATTTTTGTAGCAAGTTCATCCGTCAACTTCCCTTGCTCATTAATTAAACGAATGACTTCCTCTTGACGGTTCGCTAACTGATTTGAATATTCCCATCTTTCAACGATCGTTCGAATTTGAACTTCATCAAGTCCACCTGTCATCTCTTTACGATAACGAGCAATAAAAGGAACCGTATTTCCTTCAGCCACTAACGTAATTAATTGTTCTATGTATGATGTTTTCACGTTAAGCTCTTTTGCTATTTGTAACACTGTTTCTTTTTGCTTTGCCTCGTTCATTCGAACACCTCACCAATTAGAATCTAGTTTTTATGATAGCATACATTTCTTCATTCATTCTAGAAGCTATAGCCCATCTACACATAAAGAGGCTCCGCTTAATTTTTTCTTTGACAGTTAAAGCCAAGAATTAAATTAACGAGAGCCTCATTTAAACTCAATATAGCTTTCCAAAAAGAATTGTCACATCGTCCGCTGCAAACCAATCATTTTCAAGAACTTGATCCGATCCATTCTCACCAATTGCCAAATCTTTTACCATTTGCTTAGATGGTTTCTTCTTCACTCCATCAGAATAAAGCATAAAGACACTGTCCTTCAAATACGGGAAAGAGTTTTGTGCAAATGTTTGCTTTTTACCAGATAAATAACCTCTTGCAGGCACAGGTTGTATCGTTTTTCCATCAGGTAAATACATCACAAATCCGATGTTCCCAACATTGCAATAATCCACTAATTGTTCTTTTAAATCAAATTTCACAACAGTTAAAACAACACCACGTTTTTGACCTAACGCATCGTTACACAATCCAACCATTTGTGAAACAGCAAGGTGGTGGTGCGATTGAATAACATTTAAAGCGGCAATAGCCGATTGAAACGCACCTTCCCCGCTACCTAATCCATCAATAACGGCGCAAACAACATAGTCAGAACTCTCAATGAATACATGTGTATCTCCACTGCACGAATTCCCATGCTTCGCTCGCTCATAAGCTGTCACTTTAATTTTTTCATTCGCATATGTGGATATCATTAAAAAATCTCCGAAGGTTCAACTTGAATTGATTCCCTCAATTTTTGTAAGGCCCTTCGCTGTAATCTCGAAACATGCATTTGAGACATTCCTAATTTTTCTCCTGTCTCTTTTTGACTACAGTTATCAAAATACGTGCAAATCAAAATTTGCTTTTCACGATCATCTAGCACATGAAATGCCTCTTCAAGTAATAACTTTTGATTCGCTTCCTCATAGCCAGCGTCAACATCTCCAACTAAGTCTAATAATGTGACTTCCCCGCCCTCCTGATCAGCCTCAATTGACCGGTCAACTGAAAGAGCTTGGTAACTTTTGCTCATTTCCATCGTCTCTAACACTTCTTCTTCAGAGACACCTAAGTATTCAGCTAGTTCATGAACCAATGGTGACCGTTGAAATTCAACGGTTAGTTTTTCTACTGCATTTTTTATCTTTGGCCCTAACTCTTTAATTCGTCTAGGAACATGGACACTCCACGTTTTGTCACGAATAAATCGTTTTATTTCTCCGACTATTGTCGGGATCGCAAAAGATTCAAAGCTTTTTCCAAATTCAACATCATATCGTTTTAAGGCAGCTAGAAGCCCAACCATTCCTACTTGGAACATATCCTCATCATAATCGCGCCCTTTCGAAAACTTACGGGCTAATGAGCGTACGAGTGCCTCATAATGTTTTACAAGTTTCAATTGCGATTCATCGTCATCAAATTGTTGATAATGCTGAATCCATTCATACACTTGCTCATTGTTCTGGTTGTGTAGTTTGCCCGAGTCCACTGACATTCTGTTCCACCCCATCTCCATGAAGGAACTTCGTCATTACCAGTACAATACCTGATTCATCATTGATCTCCACCTTGTCCATCAGCGTACTAATTAAGAACAAACCAAGACCACCTTCTTTTAAATCCCCTACCGGCCGATTAGCATCAACCGGCCCAAGATGTTCCTTTACTTTTGAAACATCAAAACTTTGACCATTATCAGCCACAATAATTTCCATTCTATCTTCATACAACAAATAAGAAATACTCATCGAACCGCTGTCCTCATATGCATGGGTTACGACGTTGGTACATGCTTCTGCAACTGCAATCTTCATATCTTCAATTTCGTCGTAAGTAAAACCAGCCCGATTGGCAATTCCAGAAACAGTCAAACGGATTACTCCCACATATTCCGGCTTAGCAGGTACGCTCATTACAATGTGGTCCGCTTCATTTTGATTCATTTTGAACCTTCCCCCTCTTCAATCGTCATCACTTCATCTAAGCCTGTAATCGTAAAAAGACGCTGTACTCTTGGAGACATTCCAACCAATGTTAAACGTCCGTCATGTACATCTGTTGCTTTTAATACCCCAATAAAAACGCCTAGGCCTGTACTATCAATATAATCAACACCAGAAAGGTCAATCCTAACATTAGTCCCTTCCTCAGCGAATGGAATCAATTCTTCACGCAATTTTGGAGCTGTATAGGCATCAATTTCCCCAGATAAATAGACAACGACAAGTTCTGCTTTTTCCTCATAACGAATAGATAAATTCATGTTTTTTAGCCTCCTTTACGAATATTCATATATGTTCTATACCACAAAGCAATAGACGTTAAACCTTTCGTCTAATAATCATTAATGTAAAATCGTCTTTTAAAAGAAACTCCTGAGCCTTTGCTAGCTCATAATAAACGTTGTCGACAATCTCTTGAGCTGATAAGTGCATTGAGTCTTTTATTAGGCTTGTGATTTCAGACCGCTCAATAAATCGATCACCAATCCGACTTTCCGTAACACCATCAGACAGAAAAACAATCATATCACCAACCTCGATTTTCCTGTGATATTCTCTAAAGGTTGGCTTCCGAGAAACTCCTAAAGCAATTCCCTTAGCAAATAATTCCTCAAACCGATCTCGATCCGCTCGATAGAGAAAGCCCGGTTCATGTCCAGCACCCGCAAAATGAAAATCGTGAGTACGTGGATCATAGGAACCGTACATCATCGTCACAAACATGTCATCACCAATATTTTGCTCGACTACCCGATTTAAATTTTCCAAGAGGGCAGCTGGTTGTAAACGTTGTTCCGGTAAACTGTCCATTGCATACTTAATCATGGACATACAAAGTGCTGCCGGGACACCTTTCCCAATAATATCAGCAATGGCTACACCTACACATTGATGATCATCGGTAATATAGTGATAGTAATCTCCACTCATCTGAGCTGCCGGAACACTAATAACACCAATATCAAGACAGTCAACGTCTGGTTTTTCTTTCGGAAGAAGAGTTTGTTGCATATTAGCAGCAACCTTAATTTCTGACTCTAATTCACGTTGGCGATCACGCAAACTTTGATGTTCACGGTATGCAAGTCCATACCCCATCATAATCTCAAGTAACAAATCCAATGAATCAATCACATCATTTGAAACTGAAGGGAACAGCGACTCTAGTACTTCACGATGAACACTAACTAATTCTTCGGGAGCTATTTGCTGTTCAAGTAAGACTTTGCTAAATTGTTGGGCTTCGTACAAGCCTTGCTCATTTTTTTGTTGCAAAAAAGTCGTCAATATTTGCTTATAAGTATCTTCTAAACTTTGAACACTTTGTTTCACAAAAGCCCCTCCTTATTTTTCATAAAAGAGACTCTCATCCCTATCTAAGCCACTTTGTCGCTTTAACCGTTGTACCTTTGCCAACTTCAGAGTCGATTCCAAACTCATCCATTAACCGTTTCACTCCTGGTAAACCTGCCCCCATACCCCCAGAAGTCGTAAATCCGTCAACCATAACCTGACGTAGATCAGGTATCCCAGGACCTTGATCGCGAGCAATAATTTGGATTCCTTTTTTCTTCCCTAGCTTCGAAGATTTTTCTACAATTTCCAAACAAACTTGTCCTCTGTTTGCATACAGATAAATGTTTCTTGATAATTCAGAAATAGCAGTCGTAATCCGAGCTTGATCAACACTGCCAAAACCTACTTCTTTCGCTAAAGAACGACCGGCTTGTCTAGCTGCAACAATTCCCCATTCATTCTTTACTTCAACACAGGATTGGGTTTCCATCCTTACCCCTCCAATTCTTGTTGCAACTTCGTAAGACCTTGCTCTAAGTCTAACGCTGTTTGAACATCATCGAGTGTAATACCCATATCAATCAGTGTAATGGCTACCGCTGGTTGAATTCCTGTTAGTACGACTTTCGCCCCCATCAAACTTGACATGTCCACTACATCTCCAAGAACTTTCGCTATAAAGGAGTCAATCATGTCAACGGACGTTAAATCAATGACAACACCAAGTGAGCCCTCTACATGAATCTTGTTTAATAGGTCTTCTTGAAACTGCAAAGCCGTTTGATCATCTAACTCTACCTGGATACTAATTAATAAATATTGGTGTAATTTTAAAATAGGAATTCTCATTTTCACTTTCCCCCAACTTACAAATCAATCATTTTTTTGTTCGTTACCTCTAGAGCTGTTTCAATCCCTTTTTGCAACGTACTTTTTGTTGGAAACTTGCTTAAATCAATCCCTAAATTCACAATCGTTTGCGCAATTTCAGGACGTATCCCCACTAATATACACGATGCCCCAACAAGCCGTACCGCTTCAGAGGCTTGAATAATATGATGAGCTACCATCGTATCGACAACTGGAACACCTGTTATATCAATTAAGACAACTTGACTGCGATGTTCAATTACACCCTCTAACAAGTTTTCCATGATTAACTTTGCCCTAGCTGTATCAATTGTCCCTATTAACGGCATAACGGTTACGCCTTCAAATACCGGTATCAACGGTGCAGATAACTCAAGCAATGATAGTTTTTGCATTTCTATAATATCTTCCCAATTGCCGGTATAATCATGAACTAACTGGTTTATTACCCCATCGATCCATTCTTCAAGGTCACCAAACGTTGAGATTAGAACTTGTACATCTGTCTCATTTCTCATCAAAAAAGCAAGCAACACTCGGCGGAAGGCCTGAAGTCCTTGTGTAAAGTAAGACAAGGGCCAGCCAGCCTGTATATATTTTTCGGCAAATGAACTTAGTTGCCCCTGCGCTTCTTGTTGTTCCATCGTAACTTGAGTCATAATAAAATCCATAAATTCTTTATTCATATTTTCATAGACATTGTCGTTAATGGCCGAGAGGAAGTTGTTTGACTTTACAACCTCTAACTCCTTTTCCCAATGTTTTAATACAGCATCCTTTTGATTTGTAAGCAAAGAAACAATATATGGTTGCATACAAAAGCCTCCTGTCCTATTATCATACTCTTATTATTTCACGACAAAAAACGAGTTGCAAAGATAAATCATTAGAAACTTTTACATATTCCCTCAAATTTAGTTAGCTAGCTTCCAATAGCTTGTAGATTAGGCTCGGTAAAGTGACGCGTTTTTGTTCCATTACGGTACAGTGTACAGTGGCTGGAGCCCAACCGCGCAACATCCTTACAAAAAGACAAAAAGAGCCTCGTACATATACGAGGCTCTTTGTTAAAAATCAATAAGTCCTAAACTAATAAACAATGCATCATTTACACGATTCATCATGTCGTCATCTAAATGTGTAATCTTATCAGTAAGTCTTTGTTTGTCAATTGTACGTACTTGTTCCAATAAAATGACAGAATCACGATCAAAACCATAGCGTTTTGCATTAATTTCAACATGAGTCGGTAGTTTCGCCTTTTGGATTTGCGCTGTAATCGCAGCTACGATCACTGTAGGGCTGAAACGATTGCCAATATCATTTTGTATGACGAGTACAGGACGAACTCCCCCTTGCTCTGAACCAACAACAGGTGAAAGATCCGCAAAGTATACGTCGCCTCGTTTTACAATCAAGGGCTACACCCCACTCACTAAGCGATCGAGGGTATTCTCTGCTTCCTCCTCGGCAAGAAAAGATTCTGACGCAATGTTTAGGTTAATTTTCGCCATTTCCATGTAACCTTGTTGCATCGTCTCACGAATTTGACGTTTCTTACGTTCGCGAAGATACATCTTTGTAGCTTGAGAAATAAATTCACTACGATTGACGTTTTCCTTTTTGATCACACCGTCCACCTCGTTCAACAAATGTTGTGGCAAATTGATTACAATGCGCTTTGTGTTTTGCTCTGACACAAACATCCACCCCCAGCATCCACCATAAACCTTTTTATTCTTACTTTTTAGAACCAGTCTAAACAGACATTTCCTAATTTATATCCAAAATTAATCATAGCATTAGCCCAAACAAAATGCAAAGACCGATTAGTCTTTTTTTTGTTTTAGGTCATGAAATGATGAAAACCCTATTGTTATAAAGAAATTTCATTTAAGAAAGGTAAACCCTCGGAACTCTCGGGCCAATTACACAAGGTATTTCATAATTAATAGTTCCCAACCTTGCAGCAACTTCATCCATTGTTATTGTATCATTTCCATCTTTCCCAATCAATGTTACGACCGTGCCTGTTTCTACTTCTTTTCTTAATTTAATCATACATTGATCCATACAGATACGTCCAACAAAAGGAGCTCTTTCTCCATTAATCAATACTTCCCCTCCGGAAGTACTATGATACCTAAGCCATCCGTCTGCATACCCAATCGGAATCGTTCCAATCCATTCGCTCTCTTTTGTTTGGTACGTTGCTCCGTAGCTGATGGACTCTCCAGGCGGTAGCTCTTTCACTTGAACAAGTCGACTTTTTAGTGAAAAGGCTGGTTTTAGCGTGACAGGAAGCTCACGAGTAATTTCAGGGGAAGGAGTTAACCCATACATGGAAATACCTAGTCTAAACAGCGTAAACATTTTTTCAGGATAACGCATACCAGCAGCACTGTTGCCATTATGAATGAGCGGGATATGAATCCCCCACTCTTCTAACCAAGCGAGCATTTCCGTAAATCGGTTATGCTGTTTTTCTACATACGAACGATCTAACTCGTCAGCTGTGGCAAAATGCGTGTAAGCCCCTATAACATTAAATGAATCGTGATGTTCTATCAGTTGAAAAACTTTTTTGGCCTCATCTTTTGTTCGAATTCCAATCCGTCCCATTCCTGTATCAAATTTTACATGGATTTGAATTTCTTCATTCTGAGCAAGATGTTCCTTGGCTTGTTCTAACCACTCACTTTGAAAAACGGTGACCATGATGTTATAGCGCGCAGCCACTCCTGCATTTTCAGGTCTGATACGTCCTAACACAAGAATAGGAGCTGAAATTCCAGCTTCTCTTAAAGCAAGTGCTTCATCAAGGATTGCAACAGCTAAATACGTGGCCCCTGACTTTAAAGCTGTTTTTGCTACTTCAAAAGCTCCATGTCCATAACCATTCGCTTTTACGACGGCCATGATGTCGACATTTTTTCCTTCGTACAATTGACTAATTGATGATACATTATGAGCAATCGCCTTCAGATCAATTTCTGCCCATGTATCGCGATAAAACACATGACTCATCGCTCTTTCCTCCAATATCCCACAGAACCATTGTCTTTTTTTGCCTTTATCTTACCATAAAGACATCAGCAAAAGAAAAGGCTCAGCTAATTAGCCGAGCCTTAGGGTAATCCTACTTATTTTTCTTCTGTTCCATATACAGAGCTTGCAATGGACATCATTTCTTCTTCGCTTAAGTTTTCAGATGCAAGGAAGAAGTCAACACCATTGTAAGACCATTGCAATGATTCACTCGTCATCACACCAATTGTAAAACCAAGGTCAACAGGCTCACCTTGACTAACATTCATAGGTGTAGAGGCTGGAACTACTTGACTTTGCTCTTGAATCAACGTGAATGGTTGTTCGCCATTATAGATAAGAACGACGCGTTCACCTGTGTCAGACTCAATGTTCTGAGAGGAACCAAATTGAGTGCCATCTGGCGTATACATTGGATAGTAAACAGTCATAGGCTCTGACATTTCAGCCATTGCAGGCTCTTCTGTCATTTGAGCACCCGTCATATTACGCTCCATATCAAAATCGCCTTCATTAAAGCTTGCATTCCATTCAAAACTTGTGAAATCAAGCTGAACAAGAACCTCTAAGTCAGCATTCATAATCTTCACCTGAGCTGGTGATAGATCTTTTTTATTTAACTTAATTTCTTGCGTATTTAAGTTTTTGTTTTGGTAGTTTGTATTCGTTTGGAATACATAATAATCCTCATCGGCATGGAACGATCTTTCTGGGTCCATTAAAATGTCTTGAATTAAAGATTCATAAAGATAGACTTGACTGCTGTTTGTTGGCCAGTCACTCTGAAAACGGAAACTTTTGTTTAAAGCGGGTGTCAACACGAAAACCCCATCATCATTGCGTAAGATAATTTGGCTTTGATCTTTATTTTGATTTTCTAAAGCTACACGATAGTAGCTTTTCTTTTGATGCCAAACATCCACTTCATATGTTTGTTGATCCTTCCCTGTTTCTAAAGTCATTGTAGACTTTGCTTTGTACCCAGTCATTTCCTCTAGCTTCTCGTCCAAATCTGTCATAATGTCTTCTTGTGTTTTTTCGCCGCATCCTACTAGTATTATAGATAGTAGTAACCCTAGTGTAGCGAACCAAATTGCTTTTTTCATGCTTTCACCCCTTTGTCTCATTTGAAAGAAGAGAGCGAATGCATTCAAGAGTTGGCTTACTTCATGATGTGTGCTCTTATTTCTGACTCGCAAATACGACTGGGATATTTAACGAGTTTTAGAGAACTAAGAACTTCTTGTGGAAATTAGACCCGACTTGAATGTTTACCTCTTCTATTCGCACTACAACTATATGAGACAACCTTGAGCAATATGCAGACTAGCTTGACGAGCTTTCAATAATTACTTGCGCTACCACGTACAACTTGCTATGTGAAATAGATAAAAGAATTCGCTCTTGAAGGTTGGTACTACTAAGGTTGGCTTCCCACTCTTTTCTTTCACAATCTCGATATCATGCCAACTAAATTTTTTTGAAATTCCTGTTCCTACAGCTTTTACAAATGCTTCTTTTGCAGCAAACCTACCAGCAAGAAATTCAATTTTGCGCCAGTGAGAGAAAGAGTCAAACGTTTCTTTCTCTCGTTCAGTCAAAATTTTATCAGCAAACCTCGGCTGACGGATTAATACTTTCTCAATTCGTTCTAGCTCTACAATATCAATGCCAATTCCAACAATCATAACAACCCGCCTATCTATTTGATCATGACTTTTTCTTTCTTACATATTATAGAATAAGTTGGATGAAATCGAGTTCTATTACATTTACAAGTTTATAATGTATGGTCTTTTCATTTAAGGATTGCTGCTATTCCTGTTATAATAACTACTACAAAGGAGGACGTACGATGTTTATCCGAAATGAAAGCTTTTATTCTTTTAGACGCAACTATCCTGTCATTACTGTTCTTGTAGCGATTCATCTTATTCTCTTTATTTGGATGAACTTCCTCCCCTTCGGAAACTGGATTCGAGCTTTTGGAATTGGTTATAACCTTGCTGTTGCAAACGGAGAGTATTGGAGACTGGTAACTCCTATTTTCATGCATATAGGGGCTGGACATGTAATCTTTAATTCCTTTTCATTAGTCATCTTTGGGCCTGCTCTTGAACGAATGTTGGGGAAGGGTAAATTTATAGTCGTTTATTTGCTTACTGGTATTATCGCAAACATTGCCACGTTTTATCTCGGTGGCTTAACATATCCTCCGCACTTAGGAGCATCTGGTGCGATTTTTGGCTTACTTGGTATGTATGTTTATATCGTCCTAAATCGCAAGGATCTAATTGATCGAGCTAACTCACAACTTGTGATGACCATTATTGCAATTGGGTTAGTGATGACCTTTGTTAATCCAAATATTAATATACTAGCTCACCTTTTTGGGTTAATTGCAGGAGCAGCACTTGCTCCATTGTTCCTAATAGGAGCGAGACCTTTTTACGCGGCCCAGCGTGTTTATTCTGATCACACTGAACCGGTCTTTGATCCAAACAGGTGGCAAAAAAAGCAACGTAACTCGAAATGGATCAAGCAAGCTCTTTGGATTGGTTTTGGGATTCTTGTTCTATTTGGTCTTCTGGGCCAACTGTTATAATCCTATTTCTCAACAAAAAGAAAGTGCCTCAAACCTAGTAGTCGCTTTCTTTTTGTTTGAGGCCACTAAAAAAGTGTCTAACTGCCGCAGGGAAATGACACTCCGCTTTCCGCGGGTGCCCGGTGAGCCTCCTCGGCTGTCGCCTGCGGGGTCTCACACATGGGTCACTGCTCCCGCAGGAGTCTACGTGTCATTCCCCTGCTAGGGTTAGTTTTGTTACTCCTACTTATCTATTACTTGTTACTCTTGCTCTTCTACGATTTCTTCTAACACAAATTTTTCTCTTTAACGGATGGATTTGAGCGATCTTTGGTTCAACATCAGAGATCACTAGGTGGAAATACCGCCAAGAATAAACGGCAGTACGATTGATTATGATCTAACTAGAAATACAAACAGGTGATGACAAGTCTCGTGCTTTTTCCTATGAAACCACGAGTAAATTACCGATCTGTTCTTTAATTCATCGGCAACGTTTTTAGACTTTGTTTTCTGTTGGAATTTCTATAGTTCCTCTAAAGAAGCGGACGGGATGGGGGGTCGACTCCTGCAGGAGGAAAGGGCAGGGTTGAAATCCACCGGCGCAGCCGGTTAGTTCAACGCCCGCCTGCGGAAAGCGTGCCCCCCATCCCGGGAGCGAGGGTAAAGCTCCCTATCAAGTCCAAAATAAACGAGCACTTTTTCATTGGCTTCTGTCATTCTCCTGCTAGGGTCCTTTTTTATCTATTAAGTGTATTTATTTCTTATAAAAAACCACTCGAATGAAGACATGTAAAAAATCCGAACGACTCGATTCTTTAAAGATAAAGAATACGGAGTCATTCGGATTTTTATTTACTTAAACCTATATTATTTTAACCCTTCAACAAATGTTGTAACATTATGCTCCATCATTTTAATATACGTTTCTGCTCCGCTGCCATCGAGGCCTACGGCGTCGGTGTATACTTCTCCTGCTATGTCAACTCCGGCATCATTTGCAACAGTTTCCATATAGCGCTTATCTACCGTTGTTTCCACAAATACAGCTGGAATGTTCTCATCTTGTATGATATCAACAAGTCTTGAAATTTGACCTGGCGTTCCTTCTTCATGGGAATTTAACTCCCACACACCATACGTGTTAAAACCATACTGTTCGCCAAAATATTGAAAAGCATTTTCACTAACTGCAATAGAAGGATTTTCTAGCACTTCAACCTCAGATTGAATCCATAAGTGAAGCTCTTCTAATTCATTGATATATGCAGCTGCATTGGCTTCGTACTCCTCTGCACCTTCTAGATCACGCTCGATTAAATCATCGCGAATGTTTTCAACATACGTAATCACATTCATAACATCCAACCAAGCATGAGGATCTTCTCCTTCTTCACCAGCAATAGGAAGTGGAGTGATGCCATCTGAAACAGTCACAATGGATACGTCGCCCGTATTCTCTACCAGACGCTCTAACCATTCTTCAAGCCCGAATCCATTCACGTAAAACACATCAGCGTCACTCACTTTTTGAAAATCACTCGGAACGGTCTCATATTCATGTGGTTCCTCACCAATTGGAACTAAGTAATCCACCTCCGCTCGGTCACCCGCCACTTCTCCAGCTAAATCGGCAATGATCGAAAAACTTGTCACTACCTTTAATTGCTCATTGGAACGTTCTTCTTCTCCGCCGCAAGCAACTACAACAAAAGCTGTCAGTAAAGCTGTAAAAAATAAAGCCAGTTTCTTCTTCATATTTTTCTTCCTCCCTGCATTTGATACCTTACCAAAGATATGCATCAGGGCAACTTTTTGTTCCTTGCAGAAAGGAAAAACTGAATTTAATTTTTATATATCAACGTAATACCCATCTTTAGGTTAAGAAGCGAACGTATCTTTTGGCATTCATCAAATCAATCACTTCAATTTGACTTGGGATCTCTTTGTTATTCCCAACAAAATAATCTGTAGCCACTTCACAGTATGTTTCAAGCAATTGCTCATCAACCTCTAGTAACACCTTTTCCATTATAAGTTCATCTCCAGCGTTAACATTGTTACTTAGAGTCATTGTATCCATTGATCCTTTGTCTTCCTTGCTCATTAAAAAACCCATTAAATGATCAATGATGACAGCTGAAACTGTAAAGAATTGCTGAAGAGAATCAAAAAGCTGTCTGTCTAATCGAATCCAGTACTCGCCTATCAACTTTAATATACAACCGTGCGTCCGATCTATAGAAGGAATACTTAAACATTCACGAACAATATTGTTTACGGTTTTTTGTACCGCTTGTTTCCAATTGTATTCGACTGAAACATTATGTAGTTCGTAGTCGTAATAATCATACGGACATGTTAAAAATTCTTCATTTATATTTACATCTGTTATTAGGCTTCGATTTGTCATATTCATGTAACATCACCTATTCTCATTTCCGTACTTGACATGCTTTTTCCATTTCACAGCCGTATTCACATTTACCTATTGCTTGGTAGATTGAACACCAAGAGCGCTTTGCATAACAAATCGGGATGTCTTGTTCTGTTGCTTTCTTTTTTAGAACACCCGTTAAATTATGATTAATAAAGTCTGTTAACACGAGCACGAGGTCAATATGTGAAGGAATTTCTTTTTTGACCATTTGAACCTTCCGACCGGTAACATGAATAATTTCATTAAACCCCATCTCTTCTAACTTTTTAGGTATAGAACCTAAATGATCAGCTCCCACAATAAGTAAAGCAGACATAACAAACACCTCTTCCATATGAGAATTATTATCATTATAATAATTGAAATTGATTCTCATTGTCAATACTTTGTTGTAAATATGTACCATGTTTTTCAAATAAAAAAAAACACACCAACATAATACGTTGGTGTGTCTAATATTTCTTCAGCAAATACCGTAACGGAAGGATAGATACGAGAATAATTAAAAGTGCAGCCGGCGCCGCCATATGATAAATGGCTTCGGTTGCTTCTACATATACCCGAACAGCCAATGTATCGAAACCAGGAGGCCTTAACATAAGTGTAGCTGGAAGTTCTTTAATGGAGCTTACAAAGACAAGAGCCCCTCCAGCCATGACTCCAGGTAAAATCGACGGCAGAATAACTTTGAACATCACTTTCCATGGCGGATAGCCTAAGCTTCGTGCAGCTTCATCAATTCTAGGTGAAACAAGGCTTAATGAAGCCTCTCCAGCTTGCATCGCTTGTGGAAGGAAGCGGACGACGAATGCTAAAGCAATCATATAAAAGGTGTTATACAAAGCTGGAATATGATTATTAAAGATAAAAATCATCCCTAAACCAACAATGACACCAGGAAGTGCGTACCCAGCATAACTTAATTTATCTATCCCACTCGAGATAAAGGAAGGATAACGTGACTTTAAATAGATAATCGGCATAGCTAGTATCATACATAAAAGAGCGGCAAATCCTGACACCTTAATACTATTCCAAGCAAAACCAAAGAATCTCTCATCTAAAGCTCCCATACCAATCCCAATAATAGACCAGTAAACAAGAACAACAATTGGTAGAACAATGGATAACAAGAAGACTAGTCCAACATAGATGATCGCCAGCGGCTTCCATTTGGCTAATGGTAAAATATCAGGTTCTCTAAATGTATTGGTTGTTTGATAGTATTTATTCTTTCTCCTCGTTCTTGCCTCTATCCATAAAATTAAAATAGTTAGCAAAATAAGGACTAAACTCAGTACGGAAGCTGAAGCGGTGTCAAAACTAGCTCTTTGGAAATAGATTGCTGCTGTAAAGGTTACATACCGCATCATCGCAATTGCACCAAAATCTGATAATACATAAAGAGAAATTAAAATGGCTCCAGCCCCAATAGCAGGACGTAAAAATGGTAAGTTTACTTTCCAAAAAATCTTAGCCGTACTCATTCCTTGCGAGCGAGCGACTTCTTCAAAATTCCGATTCATTTTCCGAAGCGAAGCACTTGCAATTAAGAAGACATAAGGATATGTAAACATCGTTAAAACAAAGAACACGCCCCAGAAAGAGTAGATGTTTATTGGATAATCACCAAACGTATTCACAAGCCAAGGAGTGTCTCTCCAAAGATTACGCGCCCAACCACTTGGTCCAAAAATAATAATATACGTTACTGCCCCGACATAAGGAGGAATGACCAATGGTAAAGCTAGTACCCATTGCCACATTTTCCTTCCTGGAATGTCTGTTCTTACGACAATCCATGCTAAAGAGACACCAATGGCAACCGCACAAACGGTAACGGCCGCTGTCAATGAAAACGTATTCCATAAAAGCTGTGGAATTCTCCCATCTAATAAACGCATCCACCGATCTACACCAGCAAAAAGAGAGCGCCACATAACGTAGATGATCGGAATCGACATAACCAGTGCAACAGCTAAACCAAATAATAAAAGCACAAGTCCTGGCGGGTTTCCTTTCCAAATGGAAAACCACATTTTGCGGATAAAATGGAGAAGGGTTGGGGTAGATTCATCCCAACCTTGGCACTCGGATCACTATTCAATTGTTTGTTTTTCTCTTGATTGTTGTCCATGTTGCCCTCTCCTAAAAGATCGTAGCATATATTAATTATCTAAGGTCTAAGTCTAAACCAGAATCTTCAATAAGTGCTTTTGTATCTTCAAAATAATTTCCAAGTTCTTTAAGTGGCATGTCCTGAACTTTTAAATCTGCGAACTCAATAATATGCGGTTCTACTTCCGGTGGATATTGAGCCCCATATTCAGAGTTAATAAGTAACTCTAAAGACTCTCCTACGAATGCAACTTGGTTTTCCGGTAACAATACCCACTCAAGGAACGCATGAGCATTAGCTTCGTTTGGTGCGCCCGCAACAAGACCTACTCCAGCTGCATTAGCGATTACACCCATTTGATCTTCCTCTTGATCTAGGTAGATGAATCCTACATTGTTATCGGTCGGCTCTAACAACTGTTGGTGGAAATAATAGTTGTTTACAAGTCCAAATGAATGCTCTCCAGCGCCTACAGCTCTACGAATGTCACCATGACCTTCAAAAATTCCTGCTGCATTGTCTTTAATTGCGGCAATCCATTCAGCTGTTTTCTCATCGCCCCACTCATAACGTAAAGCAGATACGTTTCCAATCATTCCGCCATTACCACCACGAGTAATCGCATAGCCATTTTCAACTTCTGCCCATTTTGCATCAAAAAGATCTTCAATGCTCTTTGGCATTTCTTCTTCTGTAATCATATCTTTATTATAAATAAATCCGCGAGATCTTGCTGAAATTGCAAAATATGCATTATCATCCGCACGGAACTCTGCCGGAATCGTATCAATGCCTTCTGGATTCGAACCTTCTAGTAATTCTTCACCGTGCAAGTAACCTAGCGCTCCAATATCATTTGAAATAAAAATATCAGCTTGTACATTTCCAGATTCCTCTTGAATTTGAAGGGGATCTGCTCCGTGAAGAGCTAACACTTCAATTCCAGTTTCTTCTGAAAATTTATCAAGTAAAGGTTGCACAAAGTTTTCGTTACGTGCTGAGTATACTACAAGTTGACCATCTAGTTCCACTACTTCGTCACTAATTTCTTCAGCAGATTCTTCCGTTGTTTCTTCTGGTTCCTCTACTGGTGTTTCTGCTGCCTCATCTGTTCCGCCGCAAGCAGCCATAACAAATAGTGCCATTGCCATTAATCCAAATAAAAATACTTTTAATGCTTTGTTCATCTCTTCTCCCCCAATGTATATGTATTTTTTCGCTTCAATGATATTCATTATCACCTCAGCTCACAATTTGTAGTATAGTGCAAATGATAATCATTGTCAACGATAAAGTGAGATTTATTTTCAATTATAAAAACGGCTATACACTTTTCATCACTTTCTTTATTACTTCCATAGAAAAAGAGCTTGTAAAAGGCTAACCTTTTCAAAGCTCCTTCATTTTTTATGCTTCAACAAGTGCGACAAGCTCTGCTTTTATATCAAACGAAACAATTGAACCAATCTCTATTTCTTGTTCAATCGGAGCATAAACGACCATCGGTTGCGACGTTTCATGATGCTCTCCGAGTCGGACTTCTACTTCCTGATACTCGCCACTGTATGTCACCCGCTCTACTCGACCTGAGTAACGGCCATTTTCAGCTAGGTGGCACCCTTCAGGACGTATCGAAACACGTACATCCTCTAACAACTTTTCACTTTGAGTAGGCAAAGACACCTTACCAATGTAAGTATCAACATGTTTTAAATCTGCACAAAGTGTACCCTCAAGTAAATTTGTTTTTCCTACAAATTGGGCAACAAAACAGTTTTTGGGGCAACGATACATTTCTCTTGGCGAGGCAATTTGTTGAATGATTCCTTCATTCATTACAACAACTCGATCTGAAACCGCAAATGCATCCTTTTGATCGTGTGTAACAATAATAGCCGTCGTATTAGCTTTACGCAAAATAACAGTTACATCATGGCGCATTCGTTCACGCAGCCCCGCGTCCAAGTTACTGAACGGTTCATCCATCAATACAACATGCGGTCTCGGTGCTAAGCTCTCGCCAAGGCAACACGTTGTTGCTGTCCGCCTGATAACTCATTAGGATATCGTTTCCCATACTCAGCTAACCCAACTAATTCTAAAACTTCTTTTGCTCTATCTTTTTTGTCACGGTTGCTCCATTTCGTCAAACCAAACGTTACATTTTTCTCAATGGTTAAATGAGGAAATAATGCATAGTCTTGAAACACCATACCAATTCCTCTTTTTTCAGGAGGGAGGTATGTTCTATTACTAAAAACTTCATTACTATCTATAATAATCGAACCATTTGTCGGTTGTTCAAACCCAGCGATCATTCGAAGAGTCGTTGTTTTCCCACATCCACTCGGACCTAGGAGTGTAATAATTTCGCCTTTTTCAATTTCTAAATCAATTTTATCGACAGCTGGTGTATCTGTTTTTGAATACAGTTTTGTCAGCTGTTTGAGTTGAATAAAGCTCATATGTATCCTCCCTACTTTTTCGTCCAACTTGAGAATGAAAATCAATTTAATTTAAGTTTATCATATTATTTTTGAAAGCGTCAACGTCAAAACCTACTAGTTTACTAAGAAAAAAGAGCATACATGATTTCATGTATACTCTTCCTTTTTATAAAGATGAAGTGTTTGTATGTTGAACGGGTGTAAATTCACCTTTTTTATACACCCTTACCCAGTAGATGAATAAAGACAAATACACGAAAACAGCACCAAAGAACACATGTGAGACACTTCCACCAAGAGAAAAAAGGATATAAGAAACTAAAGGGCCTAGAGCTGCTCCGAGGTCAAGAAACACCGTATAAGTCGTCATTACTTGGTTAGCATCTTCTCCTCTTGTTACATCAGATGTTAATGCGTCAATAAGAGTCGTTAAAGCTGTAGAAGAAATCATGATCCCTATTGCAACAAAGACCCATATGAAAAATGGAAGAGAAAAAGGGATAAGAAGAAAACCTAAAACTGATACACCCAATGCCGTTAGAAACAATGGCAGTCTTCCTTTATCACCGTCTGACCACTTCCCTATTTTTACAGCTAAATAAGGTTCCCATACCCAACGAACACCTTGGAGGATTCCCGCTAGAGCCGTTACACCTACGACTAATCCAACGATGGTTAGTTGTTCCCCAAAATGATCGGACATAATAAGGCTTAAAGAAGAATTAAACATTCCTTGAATTAAAAAAGCTAAAATCATCCCACTAATAACAACCGAAATAGTTCTTCTTGAAAACCTTAAGCTCTCTTTTGGGGTAGAATTCGTTTTGACCCATTCATCTTGATGGACAACTTTAGGCAAGGCGAAGTAAACAAGCGGCAACCCGGCTATCATACATATTCCAAATAAGATAGAAGTCCAGTCAAAGCCAATAGTCGCGACTAATACCCCGCCTCCAATCATCCCACCTAAACTACCTAAACGATATAAACCATTATATCTCCCCATCAATTCACCACGATTGCGATCCGTTGAAGCTTCAATTACAGCAAGTAATCCTCCTAGTCGAAGAAAGGACCAAGCGACGCCCCATACAAGTCGCAAGATGATCCAAATGACTAATCCTGTCCCCACTCCATAACCGATTGTCGTTACAATAGCTAAAATGACTGAGATAAATAAACCAGCTCTAAGTGGAAGTTTGCGATACGCCAAACCAACTAAAGGATTAATTGGAATCCGAACAAAACGATTAATAGAAAGAATTAACCCTACTTCCCATAGTGACTGTAGGCCAACTTCTTTATAAAAAATAGGCAAAGCAATATAGAGCATGGAGTCCCCTAATAAACAAAGTGCTGTTACAAGCGCAACGACGGTTACTTGCCTTTTCTTTTTAGATTTCTCAATCACAACAAACCCACTACGAGATCGACTTCTGCATATTCATTTTTTCAAGAAAATCATAGCGTTTCCCTTTTGATTGCAAAAACAATTGATCTAACACAAACGCTACTCCATCCTCTTCGTTTCTTTTCGTCACATAATCAGCACTTTGTTTAATAGGTAAGGGGGCATTTTTCATCGCAACACCTACTCTTGCGAAAGAGAGCATATCCACATCGTTATAATAATTACCAAATGCAATGGTATCTTGTTGTGAAATATCATAATACTCTGCTAACCAAGCTAGAGAGCTTCCTTTACTCGCTTTTGGATGAATGACATCCAGAGAGTCTTCTCCACTGCGAACTACTCGTAACTCAGGTATAACGGCCTCAATGTTTCTTTCTACTTTCTCTAGCTCCTTTTCTGTCCCTAATATAGATGTTTTAAAAATGGGTTCATCTATCTCCGCTATATTCTCAATCAGTTGAATTGGCACTGGCAATCCGGCTCTCTTTTCTTTTTCCTCAGAAAGCGTAGTAGGTAGAAAATAGCCACTCTCCGCCCCTATTACATACTTGCATGACCATTCATTCAAAAGATTAACCAATACTCCGATGTCTTGGGCTCGATATGAATGCTTACTCGGAACCTGTTTGTCCGGAGTTTGAATGTAGGCACCATTAAAACAAACAACTGCCTCAACTAACTTAAGCTCTTCAACAATCGGCATGGTTAACCGTAGATGCCTGCCTGTTGCAATAACTACTTTATGCCCCTTTTCACAAACAGCTTGAATCGTTTCTTTCGTATAGGTAGATAAAGTCCCTTTATCCGTTAGTAACGTTCCATCTAAATCAATTCCGATTAAATTCATTGCTACCATCTCCTAATCTAAAAATAGAAAAGCAGGTCGACGAGTCGCCTGCTTCTACAAAGTTGTTAGCTTGCAGCTTTTGCACTAACAACATCTGAGCGTTTTTTCAAATATCTTGTTAAAAATTCCATTGATATGATCATTCCGAAAATAACAAGTGTTACTCCGAGTACTTGATCATACGCCATGACACGAGAAGCTCGAACAAGTTCCCAGCCAATTCCACCAGCTCCTACAATTCCAAGGACGGCTGCATAGCGGATGTTGACATCAAAACGGAAGACAGACCAAGAGATGAATGCACTCATAATCGTTGGCAAAACCCCTTGCATGATGACTTGAAACTGAGATCCACCGGTTGCTTTTATGGCTTCAATGACCCCTTTGTCAATTTCTTCAATCGCTTCAGCGTATACTTTTACAAGCATCCCAATACTATTAACTGCCAAGCTAGTATCCCAGGCGTTGGACCGAGGCCCACTGCAATGATAAATAAGATTGCCCAGATTAGTGCTGGTACAGCTCGCACGAAGGCAGCAAACCCTTTTACTGCATAGCTTATTGTCCAATGCGGTGCTAGATTTCTAGCGGCAAAACAAGCTAAGATGACGGAAAAAATCACACCAAATAACGTACCCATAACAGCAACCTGCAGGGATTCAAGTGCTGCGCCAGCAATATCAATCGGCTCATCTAAAGTTGGAGGAATCATGCCAAATAATAGGTGTTGACTTCGTTCCCAACTTTTTAATATTCGGTCCGGCATGATCTCAAGCTGAAAAATACTATAAACAAACAAGACGATCGCTAGAAACAAAATGATCCTTTTTGTCATCTTATCTTTGCTATCTTGGAATTTCTTCATAAGATTCTCTCCCTTACCTTCGCAGTCGTAAATTCAACGAGCAGGATGAGAAGCCAGATTATGAGAATCCCCACCGCAGCCCGCTGATATTGAAACAAGCTAATGGAACTTTGAAGAACTGTTCCAATTCCACCTGCTCCAATTAACCCAAGAACAGCTGCCTCTCGAATGTTTAAATCCATCTTATAAAGAGACCAACCAACAAATCCCGCCTTAAACTGCGGCCATACTCCTTGACCGACAATTTGAAACCAGCTTGCCCCCGTTGAACGTACCGCTTCTATTTGTCCAGGATCTAACTCCTCTAAAATGTCCGCATAAGCCTTAGCCAAAATCCCTACTCCCGATAGACCGAGGGCCACCGTTCCCGCAAATGGTCCTAGACCAAAAGCGGCAACCATTAATATCCCCCAGACTAAAGCAGGCACCGCTCGAAGAAAGGCGATAACGGATCTACTCATAACCCCAACGACAGGGTGAAAGGTAAGGTTTTTAGCTGCCAAGAACCCAAATACTAACGAAACGACGACTGAAAATAGCATACCAACATAACTCATTAAGACTGTATCAATCGCTGGTTTAATAAAGACAGCAATCGAAGAAAAGTCCGGAGGTAACAAGTCTTCAAAAATGAATGTTGCAATATTTGCAGTACCTGAGTAAAGAAAGCTTAATTTGAATCCAGTTTCATACCACGACCACGCAATCAAAGCAAATATAATCAAAAAAATAACGAGTTGGTTGTTTCGAACGAGCTTTTTTCTTCTGAGTAAATCTTCATACATGGCCTCTATATTTACTTCTTTTTTTACGTGTTGTTTGACTTGCTCAAGAGGTGGAACCTTTATTTGCTCTGCTGGCATACTCATCGTACAACCCTCCTCTATTTATATAGTTGCTCAACGGTATAATCAGACAGCTCATTAGGAGGTCCGTCAAACACAATCTCTCCCGCCTTAATCCCAATAATCCGATCTGCAAATTGTTTCGCAAAATCAACTTGGTGTAAATTTACAATCGTGGTGATTCCATCTTCTTCACCAATCATTTTTAAATAACTCATGACTTTTTCAGACGATGCTGGGTCCAAACTTGCTATAGGCTCATCAGCTAATAGCAAGCTAGGATTTTGAGCAATAGCACGAGCAATTCCAACACGCTGCTGCTGTCCACCCGAAAGCTCATCTGCACGTTTAAATGCTTGCTCCTCTAATCCCACTCTAGCTAAAATTTCCAATGCCATTTTTGTATCACTCTCTGAAAAACGACCAAAGCCACCTTTAAGTGAAGACATATAACCCAACCTACCATGCAAGACATTTTGAACAGTTGATGATCTTTTAATAAGGTTGTAGCCTTGAAATACCATTCCTACTTTTCGTCTCATTTTCCGAAGCTTTGTTCCTTTTGCTTGGCAAATATCGTCACCATCAATGAAGATCTTTCCGGAAGTTGGTTCATTTAATCGATTAATCGAACGTAAAAAAGTGCTTTTCCCTGCCCCACTTGGACCAATAATCGAAATAAGTTCCCCTTTTTTAACACTCGTTGAAATTTCTTTTAATCCCACTGTTCCATCGGGATAAACTTTGCGTAATCCTTCCACTTTTAAGATGGCTTCACCCATTTTAAATTCTCCTTTTCATACGTTAATAGAAAAGGTGGTGAGGTCCTCACCACCCTTAACACTGATTTATTTCAATAGATCTTCTGCACTCATTTCGAGCGCAGCTGCCGTATCACGGATGATATCAAAGGCTGAATCTTCTGCAGGGATAAATGCACTGTACCCACTTTCTTCTAGGAACGCAGTAGCTTCTGGATCATTATGCATCTCGTGAAATGCATGGATTACTAGCTCTCTTAAGTTTTCAGGTAAATCCATACTAATTGCTTGAGGACCTCTAGGAATTGGGTCAGATTCAGCAATGATTTTTAATTTATCAAAGTTCGGATGATCTTGAACTCTTTCAAACACTCGTTCAATACAAACATCACACACTCCAGCCACATCAACATCTCCATTTAAGATGGAATATAGTGAAGCCTCGTGACTGCCAGAAAACGTTACATAAGAAAAATGATCATCTACTGTATCCATATTTAAGCCAAGGTGATTAATCAGCATTCCTTTAGGGAAGATATGTCCAGACGTGGATGCCGGATCAGCATAAGCAATTGTCTTACCTTCAAGATCATCTAGTGATTCTAAACCAGAGTCCTCTAATGTTATAAAAATTGCGTTGTACGTTGCAGCACTAGGATCTTCGACACCCATTGCAAAAGCTTCTGCATTTCCCCGTTCATGTGCTAGCATATATGAAAACGGACCAAAACCTGATGCATGAAGGTGACCATTCCTCATCGCCTCAATTAATGCGTTATAATCATTTCCAACAAATAATTCAAATTCAATGCCTAATATATTTTCCATATAGTCAACAAGTGGATCAAATTGTTTCGTTAACTCGGCTTGATCTTCTGTCGGTAAAATTCCATATACAAATTTCTCAGGCCAACCTGTTCGATCAATGTCGTCTTCAACTTCCTCTGTACTCGGCTCTGCTTGAGAAGAACTTATTTCTGTTGTAGATTCTTCACTCCCGCCACAAGCTGCTAACATGGCTACTGAAAGTGCAGCAATTGACAATCCTACCCTTTTTAAATACTTTTTCATCTCTCCAACCTCCGAAGCTATTTATTTGGTACATGCTCTAGTGTAAAGACTAGTTATTAAGGAGAAATTAATTGAAGGTAAACATTTGTAGATAATTTGTAACGCGATTGTTAAAAAGATAAAGTATGTAAATATTGTAAAGGACAGAGGTTTTTTTCTTCCTTTTCAAAAAGTAGCTTTCTTAGAGGATTTTTTCTGTTAAAGTAAACACGTACACATATGTGAGGTGAAGATATGATATCAAACATGACCGAAGATCAATTGTTAGTGTTAGTTATTAAATACATGAAAGAAGCAAAACGTAGTGCTCTCCAAGAAATTCTTGATGAATTACACCCTTATGATTTTGCCAAGCTATATAGAGGGTTACCCGAGAAGCATCACCATAAATTCCTTACGTTTTTAACTCCTTCTCAAATTGCAGATCTCATTCAAGAACTAGACTATGAGATGCAAATAGAAATTTTACATAAGCTTGGAATCGAACGATCCTCAAAAGTAATGGATCATATGGATAATGATGATCTAGCTGATTTACTAAATGAGCTATCTGTTGATAAGATTCAAGAATTTTTGGATATTATGAAAAACGAAGATTCGAAATCCATTCAGTCATTGATGAGTTATCCTGCTGATACAGCCGGGGGAATCATGACAAATCAATTTGTATGGATTCACGCTGATCAGACAGTCAGACAAGCTGTTGATAAACTCAAGGAATATGCTAGCTTCTCTGAAAACATCTATTATTTGTATGTTATCAATGACGAGAACAAACTCGTTGGAGTTGTATCCTATCGTGATTTATTAATCGCTGACCTTCATGAAAAAATTGAAGACTTAATGTTTACTCGAGTCGTTTCTGTCCATGTTCAAGACGACCAAGAAGAAGTAGCTCAAATCATTGAACGGTATGATTTTATTGCTGTTCCTGTTGTCGATGATCAAAATGTGTTAAAAGGAATTATTACAGTTGATGATGCAATCGATGTTGTTATTCAAGAGGCAAATGAAGACATTGAAAAGTTATCTGCGACAGGGAAGGATATAGACTTTAACACACCGGCGATAACCGCTTCTGTTCGTCGGCTTCCTTGGCTTGTTTTGCTATTATTTATCGGCCTTCTATCTGGAAGTATTATTAGCGGATTTGAAGAAACACTGGAACAAGTCGTTGCTCTTATTTTCTTTATGCCAATGATTGCTGGGATGACAGGAAATACAGGGACACAGTCCCTAGCTGTTGTGGTTCGTGGGATTATCACACATGATACCGATCGAAAAACTGTTATTAAGCTAGTCTTTAGAGAATTACGTGTCGGAATCATTATAGGAATTACGTGCGGTATCTTAATTTTTCTTATTGCTTATTTTTGGATGGGTAGCTTGATTTTAGGATTTGTCGTAGGCATTTCTTTATTAGCCACTTTAATTATTGGAACATTAGCTGGTACCATAATACCTTTAACGTTATATCGTTTAGGCGTCGACCCAGCTGTTGCATCTGGTCCACTTATTACGACCTTAAACGATATCTTTTCTTTAATCATTTATTTCGGAATTGCCACTACATTTTTAACGCAATTGGCCGCTTTATAAGAAAGGGTTTTTTTCTCAGGAGATTGTCGCTACATAAAGTAAGATGCGTAGAAGCCACTTCACTAATGCATCGAACAAACACAAGAAGAACATCTTCCTTATAAAAAGAAAAAAACGAAAGCAACCATCCAGTTGCTTTCGTTTTTTTATCTAGTGACTAAATCACCAATAATCCAATAACCTAGCCCATATACAATCACAATCACGGAAATCAATAGAAAAAGTTTCTTATTCGACATTCTCATACCCCGACCACCTTTTTACAACCTTCGCTAGTTAGTATACTACATTTTGGCCAGGTTACGCTTGACACTATCTTGAACAAAAAGGAAAACGATTTGCTTCTATACTCTTTCAGACATAGTGTACGCTCTTGTATAGAGGTGCTCGACATCCTCATCAGTCAACATCATTAGCTTTCCTTCTGTCATTCCTTCCATCTTCGTAAGAAATTGAATCATATTCTCGCGTTCTTGTCTGCTCATTTCCTTCGCCTCCTGTATTAATACAATATATTATTTGTTATTTGTATTATATAACAGATAAAAAATATTCGTCAATGCTATTTTTTAAAATATAAGCCCAAATTTTTTATACAAAAAAGAGAATAGCTTATTAGCCATTCCCTTCTTTTATTTAACAATTAGAACCGGACATGTTGCTTGTTTAACTACTTTGTGGCTCACACTTCCCAGGATCATTCGCTGAAATTGATTTAATCCTCTACTTCCTATCACAAGCAAATCAGCTTTGATATCCATTGAAAACTTTACAATAGAAGACGACGGAGCTCCTCGCAAAATCTTCACTTCATACTGAATTCCTTCTGATTTCGCTTTCTTTTCGATCATTTTCATTTTTCTTTTCCGTTTCTCGATTATTCCTAAGGAGTTCCATGTATCTAATATATCGGCTTTTGAAGTTGTCCCATCAACAACATAAACAACATACGTAAGGGCACCAGTAACCTTAGCTAATCCAATTGCTGTTTCTGCAGCACGAATTGACTGTTCTGATCCATCCAACGCAACTATTATTTTTGATATCATGAAATCCCTCCTTAAAAAGATACTTTATCTTATCCATACACAAAAAAGTGGTGCATCATTACTTAAAAACTAAGGAAATCGGCTACTGATTAAGACTAATTAGTCCTATTATCAAATGAAAAAAGTAGGTTTTTAGGTTATTTTCAATATTTAATCGACTATATTTCATCTCTAGCATACCAATGTGGTAAACTAAAAATAACTGAGGTGATGATAATGGATTACAGCCAAATGTGCCCTAAATTCGAGCAAGCAATTGACATATTAGGAAAAAGGTGGACTGGTCTTATCATTAGAGTTCTTTTAGATGGACCAAAACGTTTTAAAGATATAAAAGCACAAATTCCCGATATGAGTGATCGTATACTAACAGAACGCATGAAAGAATTAGAACAGCAAAACATTGTAACGAGAGAAGTTTTTCCAGAGAAACCCGTTCGGATTGAGTATTCATTATCGGAAAAGGGGATTGCCCTTCAACCAGTCATTGAGTCCATTCAATCTTGGGGAGAAAGCTGGACATAGAAAAGAAGACACGTCAGTTGATTGATGTGTCTTCTTTTCCCCTTTAAAAATATATCGTTCCTCTATATAAAAGTAGTGCTTTAGCTTAAAAACAAAGAAATAGCTAACCACCATACGGCAGCTAACTATTTCTCTTAGTTTATTATCCAACCATTTTATCTGACTTTTCTTCATCCCATGCTTCTGTGTTTTTAATTCCAAGCTTTTTAGGGCTGAATGTAGGATCAAGACCTTGTTTACGTTGATCTTCGTAATCTTTAAGAACTTTAAACGCAATTTTCCCTAATAACAAGATACCGATTATATTAATCACGGTCATTAATGCCATAAATACATCTGCCAAATCCCATACAAGCCCTAAGCTCGCGACAGAGCCGAATAACACGAATGCCATAGTTAGAAGACGATATCCGTTAACGGCTAATTTGCTCTTTTTGATGAACTCGATGTTCGTTTCACCATAGTAGTAACTACCGATAATAGAACTGAATGCAAACATGAAGATTGCAGCTGCAATAAAGTAACTAGCCCATCCACCAATTTGTAAACTTAAAGAGTTTTGTAGTAACTGAATACCTTCCGCTTCACTTACATGATAATCCGTGTTTAATAGAATGATAAACGCTGTAGCCGAACATACGATTAACGTATCAACATAAACTCCTAATGTTTGAACAAAACCTTGTTTTGCCGGATGAGAAACATTTGCCGTAGCAGCTGCGTTTGGTGCACTACCCATACCAGCCTCATTCGAGAATAAACCACGACGAACACCCATCATAATAGCAGCACCAATACCACCACCAAGCGCTTGCTCAAAACCAAATGCACTACGAATAATTAAACCAAATACAGCTGGAATTTCTGAAACATTCATAACCACAACAACTAATGCAATCACAATGTACAATACAGCCATAACCGGAACAATGATACTAGAGAAGTTCGCAATACGATGAACCCCACCAAAGATAATCAGACCCGTTAAAACGGTCATAATAATTCCCATCATTAATGGACTTGCACCAAACGCATTATCAAATGCTCCTGCGATTGTATTACTTTGTACAGAGTTAAAAATAAGACCGAATGTAATAGCAATTAAAATAGCAAAAACAATTCCTAACCAGCGTTGACCTAACCCTTTTTCAATGTAGTAAGCTGGGCCCCCACGATATGACTCTTTGTCTTTAATTTTATAAACTTGAGCTAATGTACTCTCAATAAAACTAGTTGCACCACCAAGTAATGCTACAATCCACATCCAGAAAACCGCACCAGGACCACCTAATACAATGGCAACCGTTACCCCTGCAAGGTTCCCTGTTCCAATTCTAGTTGCCGCACCAATAGCGAACGACTTAAAGGGACTAATACTTTTCATTCCTTCAACTTCTGTTGATTTCTGTGTTACAACACGGAACATTTCCTTAATGTAACGGAATTGCATAAAACGAATTTTAAACGTGAAGTACAAACCAGCACCTAACAAACCGCCAATAACTACATACGTCCATAAAAAACCATTAAGAGCATCAATAATTGCTTGCAAAATTCGAACACCTCTCTTTTTTGAATTATCTAAATTATTTTTCTACTATACACTAACCCAAAAGATTTTGTAAATAACAAATGTCAGAAAATTTAACATACTTATCCTAATTTTTTTGGATTCTATTCCAATCTTACATCTACACCCCTTTATTTACACGGTTTTCATGCTTATTTCTTCCTTGACCGCTTCTTCTAGAAACAAAAAATGGAAGCAATTTCTCACCAAATTAATTGTTGAGAAATTGCTTCCACGATCATTCTATTATTTCGATATACAAAATTATTAGTTCACAAAAGTATTGTAGGGCAAGCCTAGTCAATTACTCCATGTGTAATAAAGAAAATCATACAACTCCAAATTTAAAGTTGCTCCATCTTTTTCAATCTCTGTTAATCTAAATCCATTTTTCTCTAAAATCTTTTGCGACCCATAGTTGTGGCTTGTCGTTTTTGCTATAACTTCCATTTTTTTATATTTCTTATTTAAATGCTTCATTACCATCTCTATGCTTCTTGAAGCTATCCCTTTAAATAAGTAAGGTTCACCAATCCGATAGCCAATTTCTGCCGAAAAAGAAGGATTCTCCAATACATTGAATAAATTGATTCGTCCTAGAATGGTATTTTGACTATTTACAATAAGATAGTATTGCCCCT
Source organism: Halalkalibacter wakoensis JCM 9140 (assembly GCF_000513095.1). Classification (GTDB taxonomy): domain Bacteria; phylum Bacillota; class Bacilli; order Bacillales; family Bacillaceae_D; genus Halalkalibacter; species Halalkalibacter wakoensis. The sequence goes on along the minus strand of NZ_BAUT01000024.1, from coordinate 19,143 downwards.
CTCCCCTTTCTTGTTCTTTTAATAATTCTTGTAGGAATTGGATAAATTTATTATAGATATAATAGTCGTCTCCTCTGCTCGGAACCATTGTTTCAAAAAAACTTCGATTCTCTCGCTCGAATTGCCATAAGGGTTTGGCATGCTCGATCGTTAGACTTTCTAATTTTATTTCCATATGACCCTTCCCCCACCTCTTCGGCAGTCACTAAACCTGCTTCACAAAATAATTGTATAGTACTATTCCCTTTTTTATTTCAACTTCCCTCTAATTAATGATTGTACAAACAAAAAAACCTTAGCAGATAATCAGCTAAGGTTTTTGCTTTAATATTAAAAAGGGGGAGAGTGACCTTTTTCACTACCTTCAGGACACACTTGGTTGAGCATTTCTTACAGCTCGTTTTTTCGTTGTATGTTTTGCTGCAATGCGTCCTTTAAAGAAACTGATCACATAGGAAATCATCACAATTGATAAGATAGAATATAAGCCTCTTATCAGACCAATTGAAAATAAACCAATAAAAATAACAAGGAAATCAAATACAAACGTGGTGATCCCCGGATTGAGATTAAAGCGTTTTTGTAAATAAAGCGTTAAAATATTCGCTCCTCCTAAAGATGAACCATTTAGAAAAAGAATGGATAATCCGAGACCCGCTACAAGTCCACCTAAAATGGCGCCCATCCAAGGAATGATGGAAAAGCTCGGAATAAATTGAAGAACCTCAGTGATAACTGACAATGTCGTAACAGCAAACATGGTTGACAACGTGAATTTCCAGCCCATTTTAAAAACGGCCAAAACATAAAAAGGAATATTAATTAAAAAAAACATCACCGAAAAAGGAATTTGAAGCCCATATGTGAGGCTTAATGCAAGCCCTGCAGTTCCTCCGGTTGTCACTTGTGAATTTTGCAAAATCAACACACCAATACTAACAACCAAACAACCTAACACTACATTCAGTAGTTTCATATTATCGCTCCCTCCTATAATATTATTTAACAATCATTTTTCAACTCGATATATAGTTTCATTGGATAGTAAAATGAATCAATGTCTCATTAGTAAATTATAGAAGTATTTATTCTCTCCCGCAAATACTCACGCAAAAGCGCTTAAACTTTAAAGCGTTTGTTGATTAAAGGATTACGTGTTTTTTATATAGAGCTAACGACTTTCATTATTTCGGAATAACAAAAACAACCTCTTTGAATAAAAAGGTTGTTTTTAAAAGAGACGATTGATAAAAGTGTGGTTACATAATAGACAATCAACTAACTTACGAGAGTTTTTTCCCTGGTTTTTCCAGCAGACTCTCCGAACTACTACGTTTTTTACTCCAACCCAGAGTTAAAGTCCATTGAAAGAGAAATTCCTTCTAACTCTCCAATTCTGGTTCTGAGTTCAGTAACAAATTGCAATGCTTTTTCCCCATCGCCATGCACACAAATCGTGTCTGCTTGAATCGGGACAATGGTTCCGTCCGTTGCAGTCACTTCTCCTTGTTTTACCATTGTTACCACTTGATTAATCGCAACATCGAGATCGTGGATTAGAGCTTGCTCGTTTGTTCTAGGTGTAAGCGAGCCGTCAGATTGATACGTCCGATCTGCAAACACTTCATTTGCCACTCGCAAACCCGTTTTTCTACCTTCTTGAACCAGATGGCTATTGGCTAATCCAAATAATACAAGGTTCGGGTCTACGTTATATACAGCTTTTGCTATTGCTTCAGCAACCGATTTGTCTTTTGCTGCAACGTTATATAACGCACCATGCGGTTTCACATGGTGCATGCTTACACCTTCTGCTTCACAAAAGCCTTTTAATGCACCAATTTGATAAACGACAAAATTGTAAATATCCTCTGGGTTCGTTTCCTACACTCTTCTACCAAAGCCAATTAAATCAGGAAATCCAGGATGCGCACCAATGTTTACATTTTTTGCTGCAGCCATTTTTACTGTTTTAGCCATCACATTGTGGTCTCCTGCGTGATATCCACAAGCGATGTTCGCCGATGTAATAAAGTCTAAAATGCGTTCATCTTCACCAATTGTATACGCACCATAGCTTTCTCCTAAATCGCAGTTTATATCAACACGTTTCATGTCGCCCCTCCATCTTTAGAAAAGTTGTGGAATCATTTGCGTTAACGTTCGAACACCAAGGTATGCTGTTAACACAACAACGATTGCTCCAAAGACTGTCATCCAGATTGGATGTTTATAATCACCAACAATTTTCACGCGGTGAGCCGCTAACAAAATGCACCCTAACGTTAAGGAAGAATTAAGCCATTAAATGCCCCTGCTAATAATAACAATGCAACAGGTCGTCCAATTAAGGCGAAAACAGCTGTAGAAAAAACGATAAACCCAATGGTCCAATAATTTTTATTTCGCTCAATCGCTGGATGAAACGTTGTTAAAAATGAAACAGATGTATACGCGGCACCTATGACTGATGTAATCCCAGCTGCCCATAAAACTAGACCAAAAATCCGGTATCCTACTTCACCTGCAGCAATTTGAAATACTGAAGCAGTTGGGTTATCTGGGTTTAAGACAAAACCAGCTGAAACAACCCCTAAAATAGCTAAAAACAATATAACCCTCATGATAGAAGCTACAACAATTCCTGATATCGCTGTATTTGTTACATAGCGTAAATTTTCTTTGCCGGTTACACCAGCATCCAACAGCCTATGACCACCAGCAAATGTAATATAACCTCCGACCGTTCCCCCAACAATCGTAATAATCGCTAAAAAGTCTATTTCAAGTGGTATAAACGTACGAAGCACTGCCTCTGTATAAGGTGGAGAACTTACAAACATCACATAAGCTGTTAAAAGAATCATTAACGCTCCTAAATAGCGAACGATTTTATCCATCGCCATATTGGCTTCTTTTAATAAAAATATAAAAATACAAATGACCCCTGTCATAACTGCACCAATGGTTGTATCCAGTCCGAGCAACGCATTAACACCCAGTCCACCACCGGCAACATTTCCGATGTTAAAAGCTAAACCACCGAGAACAATAAAAAAGGCAACAACATACCCTAAACCAGGTAATACAGCATTTGCAATTTCTTGCCCTCTCATTTTCGATACAGCAATGATCCGCCATATATTCATTTGTGCCCCGATATCTAAGAGGACAGATGCTAAGATGACAAAGCCGAAGCTCGCTAACAATTGTTCTGTAAACACAGCTGTTTGTGTAAGAAAGCCGGGACCAATTGCCGAAGTTGCCATTAAGAACGCAGCACCTGTCATGGCACTCAGTCTTTCTTTGTTAGTCATTTGATGATTTTGAAGTTGATTGTTCATATATTGACTTCCTTCTCTTTTAATTTTCAAATCAGGCTGGATAGACATACAATCCGTGTTCTAGTAAAATAAAAAAGGATTTTTCTCACAAATTTAACGAGGTGTTTCTCTTGCACAGCCAAAACAAAACAGTCGTGAAATCACTAGTGATTTTAAATCTTTTCCGCAAACATTCTACCCTCACATTGAACGAAATCGTTCGTTTATCCGAGCTTCCTAAGACATCAGCCCATCGAATGGTAGGATCGCTCACAGAAATGGGCTTTCTTACTAAAGACAATCAAGGCTCTTACTCATTAGGACTTCTTTTTTTAGAATTTGGCGAAATTGTTTCAGAGCGCCTCAACTTGCGTAAAATTGCCAAACCCTATATGGAAGACCTAAGAGATAAAGTAAATGAAGCCGTTAATTTAACTATTAGAGACGGTGATGAAGCTCTTTATGTTGAAAAAATCGATACCGACCATCCCGTAAGATTATTTACTAAAATTGGTCGCCGTTCCCCGCTTTATACAGGAGCTTGTTCTCGCATTATTCTTGCCTATATGGAAGATCAGGAGCGGGAAGCATATGTAGAGAGAACAACCCTTGAATCAATTGGCATTAAAACGATAACGAGCAAATCTAAGTTGAAAGAAGTATTACATCAATCTCGCTTGAACGGCTATACGATAAGCTATTCGGAGCTAGAAAACAACACGGTTTCCATCGCCGCTCCTATTTTCAATTATGCTGGGCAAATTGCAGGTGGCTTGAGTGTAGCAGGTCCAGAAACTCGTTTTACAGAAGACAAAATAAAAGAGCTCACCCAACAAGTAAAAGAAACAGCCTATCGAATTTCCAAAGAGCTTGGCTTTACTGAATCAAATGTTTGATCAATATACCTGCTCGTAACTCTTTCATTTCATTTTCAAATTTGAGCAGAAGTTGTTCGGCCTCATCGATCGATACTTGCTTGAAAGTGATTTTCTCCCCTGCTTTAATTGTGCTACAACCGGGATATCTACTGCCACAATTTGAGCATTTTAGGATACCCTCCAATGGTCTGTCGATCTGCAAGAAGAACAATAGGGTTTCCATCAGGTGGTACTTGGATCGTACCAAAGTGAACAGCCTCAGAAACCAACTCCAATGGTTTTTTAAGCGTCAATGAAGCCCCTGAAAGACGATAGCCCATTCGATCTGATTTTGGGGTCACTCGAAACGGTTGTTGAAAAAACGCTTTTTGACTACATTCCGAGAACTGTTCAAAGTGAGGCCCGGCAATTACTCGAATGGTAGGATCCTTTCGCTTATAAAAACGAGTGCTTATTGCCCACTGATTTGCAATAAACCCACTCGGTCCATCTTCTTTTCTTATTTGATCTTTGAGCAAACCTTCGCCAACTGCCAACACATCTCCTGTTTGAATGGGCCTTCCTTTATATCCACCTAGATTTGCACGCAAATAAGTGCTTTTGCTACCCAATACTTTCTCTACCAAAAAGCCTCCTGAAACAGCTAAATAACTCCGACACCCTGACTTAACAGGACCAAACGATAACACACTATTTTTCCTTACATAAATCTGTCGATACATTGGGACAGGATGCTGATTAATAGAAGGTGACAGATCACCACCTGCGATAGCTATAAGCGCATCTTGTTCAAATTTAATGGAAGGGCCAACTAATGTAATCTCAAGTGCGGCCTCACTTTCTTCATTGCCAACTAACAAATTGGCCAATCTAAGTGATCGCGAGTCCATGGCTCCACTCATGATTACCCCATGTTTTTGAAACCCTGATCGACCGAGATCTTGAATGGTTGTTAATAGACCAGGCTTTATAATCGATAGCGTCAATCTGATCCCTCCTTGTACTCCCAATATTCCTCAGAGGTAATCGGTTGAAATCGAACCACATCTCCTGATTGAAGAAGGCTTGGAGGATCTTCATCTTTCAAAAACAACTCCAATGGTGTTCTCCCAATCAATTGCCATCCACCCGGTGTAGAAATGGAATAGACTCCTGTTTGCACACCCGCTATCCCTACTGATCCTTTTGGTATTTCCATTCTAGTTGCTCTTTTCGCGGTGTTGCAATTCGATTAGACATACCTCCTAAATACGGAAACCCTGGCGCAAATCCAACCATATAAACGAGATACTCTCCACTCGAATGAATATCAATGACCTCTTCAGGAGATAACTGATTATGCTTTGCAACAATAGAGAGGTCTGGCCCAAAAGAACCCCCATAACAAACGGGAATCGTAACGGTTCTAACCTTTTGATTATCTTCTTTTTTCAAAGCCATTATACAGTCTTTCAGTTTCTGACAGACGTAATCAGAGGGTGAACACGTACCAGGAGTTTGAAAAGGGTTATAAAGGATGGTAACGCTCGAAAAAGCGGGAATCACTTCAACTAGCCACGGAAACTGCTTGTTCTCTAAATACGTCATCAAAGCCTTTACTTTTTGATGTAAATCAATTCTTATTTCTACTCCAAAATAGACTGTTACGGCTGATTCGCTTGCCTTCACTATTTTAACTTCTTTATCAAAATCTTGAATAAGCTGAACCAATTGTCCTCACGTCCTTTTTGTTCCGATTATCGGAACTTATATACCAATTTTCAGTACTTTTTAATGATTATAAGGGAATATTAAGAAAAAAAGCAATAATAAAAAGCAAAAGAGTCCTTCTACTCTTTTGCTTCATTTCCCTCTTATTTATTCAGTTCATAGTAACGTGTCATTTCCACAATCATCGCACCCATTCTCTCCAACTCAGGTGCCACAATTCGTTCAACCCCTTCTTCCGTTAATGCCTCTGCTGTTACTTTCCCTACAGCGACTGCTAGAACATCTTCCTTAAATGCCTCTAAGACTTGTTCAACATAACCTTTTTTCTTCACATAGTTAAAAAACGAACGTACTTGTATCGCCGCCGTAAAACAAACAGCATCCACTTCGGAATGGATCAATTCTTGGCAAAGTTTCTCTACAACATCAAAGTCCGGATCAACATGTTGATATGGCAAAACTTGCATCACATCTGCACCATTTTGTTCTAAATATTGAATAAGGGCAGGGGCGTTTTCACCATGAAGTTGGACCAATACTTTTTTTCCTGCAAAGTCAACTCCTTCAAAAGCTGCTAGTAACCCTTTAATCGTCCCGTCATCATCTTTCACATCTGGTGCAACGTCTAATTTTTTTAAAGCTGCAAATGTTTTGTACCCTCTAGAACCTACTTTCGCCTTTTGAATGACTTGTAAAAATGGTTGCAAAAGATCAAGCTCTTCCGCTAAATCAACTAAAGCATTTGTACCAATTCCCGTCGTGAAAATCATCCAATCAAACTGTTCATTTACAATCTTTTTAATATCTGCTTTTACTTGCTCGTCTGCTTTAAAGACAGTCCCTTGTAAAGATCGAACAAGCGGCGTCCCATTTTGCTTTTCAACCAGCTTACTCATTTCATCTGTTTTTCTTGAGGCTGCAAGGACAATCTTTTTTCCACTCAATCCAGTTTTCATGGTTTCACTACTTTCTTTTTTTCTATTTCCTCTACCGGTTCTCTTACATTCTCTAACATTAATTATAGGATAAAAAAAAGCACAAACCAATACTTCGGTTTGTGCTTTTCATTATTTACTTGTTTTTAGTTGCTCATATTGTTCTACAATCAACTCAAATAAATGACTGCTTGATTCAAGCTTTGTAACCTCTGTTACAGCAGCACGAATCCCTTTTTCTTCAATTAGTTGTTGCACTTGAAAAGCTTCATCATCGGATTCTACATCATAATGGAAAGCTGCTGCGATGGCTTTTGCTAAGTAAACGGGCTCTTCTTTCACAATTTCTACAAACTGCTTTGCTGGTCCAACTAAGCGATCATTCGGACCTAATTTTCGAAGAGGACCTCTTCCTACTCGAGTCACATCATCAGCTAAATTAACATTTAGGAAGCGTTTAATGATTTTTTCAATATATTCCTTATGCTCCTCTAGATCGAACCCATGCTTCTTTGATAGCAATGTACCTGTTTCTAATAACGTTTGTTCTAATTGATTTCGAATGTCTTTATTGTCTAGTGCTTGATCAATGGTTTGAATATTCGCGTGATACCCTAAGTATGCCGCAACCGCATGTCCTGTATTAACTGTAAAAAGCTTTCTCTCTATATAAGGCTTTAAATCATCAACATATGTGATTCCATCAATTTGCGGAATAACCCCAATCATTTTCGATCGTTCAACAACCCACTCATAATAAGGTTCAACCATAACTTGCAACTTATCTTCATTTACCTGGTTTGGAACAATACGATCGACAGCTGCATCTGGAAAGGCAAAATAATCATTATATGTGTTTTTTTCCGCTTCTGATAATTGATCAAATACATGTTCCTTTAAAATGGTACTTCCACCAATTAAATTCTCACATGCAATGATGTTTAAAGGGGTCTTGTTAACCTCCACCCGCAAGCGCAACCCTTGAGCAATGCTTTTAGCTATAGTGGGCAAGATAGTCGGTCCAACTGCAGTTGTAATAAGATCGGCTTCTGCAATGGCTTCTAGTACGTGATCTGGGTGTTCCATACTATTAATCGCCGACACATTCTTGATCGTAACCGTTTCTTTTGATTGAGCTGCTAATACCACATTATATTCTTTTCTTGCATTTAGTAAGTCGACAATCTCTTTGTTAACATCAACAAATATCGTTTCATACCCAGCATCATATAATAAGGAACCAATAAAGCCCCTTCCGATATTTCCAGCTCCAAAATGTACAGCTTTCATATTAGTTCACCTCTTCGAAAATCTCGAGAATTTCCTCCGTTGATTGTGCTGCTACGATTTTTTCTACATTTTCTTCCTCTGAACAAACAATGGCAATCTGAGATAAAATTTCTAAATGTTCATCGCCCTTACCAGCAATACCAATCAGAAGCTTTACTACATTCCCTTCTCCAAACTCAACACCATTTGGAACTTGAATAATGGCAATTCCTGATTCTTTCACAGATGATTTCCCTTCTTCCGTCCCATGAGGTATCGCTACAAAATTACCCATATAAGTAGATGTCAATTCTTCTCTCTCTAACATTCTGTCAATGTATGATGGTTCAACATAACCACGTTCGACAAGTAATTCACCAGTCATTTTAATAGCATTTTCTTTTGTATCAACTTCCTGATTTAATAAAACATTTTCTTTCGTTAAGATGGATAAAGACATAACCCAACACTCCTTTAAGTTGTTTTCTCTATAAAAAGCTCTTCTAATTTGCTTGCCAAGTAGGAAGAAATCTTTTGTTCATCCTTCGATTCAAATCTCAGTATACTATACTCGTTCTCAATAATAACCGTACTTATATGGCTAAGAACTTCTAAAGATGGGGTAGAAAGTTCTATAGGGGAAAGCATCAACAAAACAGTCTCTAAGTCCATTTCAGATTGATCCATAGCCAAAATTTCTTTTGAATGAGCTAAAGTCATTACGGTAAAAGATGGTTTTGTTACAGCTTCACTTCTTGCGTGATACAAGGCAAGACTAGTATTTGGAATCCCTACTCCACTCTTTTCTTCTCTAGTTAATAGGTCTTCTAACGCGAGTGCTGCATCAGTCACAATTCCATCTGTTTCTAACCTCTCACACGCTTTTTTCAGAACCTCTGAAATGTTTAAATCATCTGCAAAAGACGTTACCGTAAACCCTTTTAGGATCGTAACAATTGCCTCTGAATACTCTTTGGCCATCTGCATTCTTTGCAATGTCGTTTCTGCCTTATTAATGGTTGTAAATTCTGCTTCTTTCTTCGGGGTAGTACCAGGTAATTCTTTTTGATTGAATAGGAACGACTTTATTTTTTTCACTTCATCTTTTGTTAAGATGGGGTTCACAACAATGTATTCCCTATTTAAATCCGGAAGACGGATCGTCGATAAAATAACGTCATATTCATCATAATTCATTTGGTTTAATTCAAATAAAGAAATACTTCTGCTTACTTTAATTTCTGGGATTTCTTTTTGAACTGTTGTTGCAAGCATCTTTGATGTTCCAATCCCACTTGAACAGACGATTAAAGCCCGTAACGCTTTCGAGCCACCCCTGAGCAAAACAGACCCAAAATGAAGAACTAAATAGCCAATCTCCTCATCAGGAACATCTAATTCAGGAAAAACAACTTCTACCCCGTTTTTTACGACGTTAAAAATATCTTCGTAGTCACTTTTGATCTTATCTAATAGAGGATTGCTTATTCCCATGTTTTCTTTAATTCGAAAAATGGCAGGATTCAGATGTGCGACTAACCCTTGAAGCAGTTCATGATTACCCATTAGCGGTTGGCCCGTTCTTTTTTCCACATAATGTATAAGGCTTTTTACTTTTAGTGCAAGTTGCAGGCTTTTATCTTCAATGAAGTATTCCTTATCATGTCTTAGTTTTGCCCCACGAAGATGCATTGTAATATAACCTATTTCTGCTTTTGGAATCGTTGTTTGGAAAACTTTTTCTAACTTTTGAACAATTTTTTCAGCAATTTGATATTCAGATGTTACTTGTAATTGTTCCAAATATCCTTGATCTATCGAAATATTTTCTCCTCGAACAATTCGTTCCATCGCTAAAGCCAAGTGGACAACTAGCCCCATGTAGGAACTATCTGCAATGGAGTAAGGTAATTCCTTGTTCATTTCCTCAATGGCTTTTTCTACAATGAGCAAATTCTTTTTTTCAACAAGTCCCAACAACCTCTCCGAAATCAACTCGGTATGCTGGGTTGTTTTTTTTTGAATGTTTTCTCGAATAAGCGATAACAAGTCAAATTCATCTACCTGTTCGGCAATAATTTTACTCATCGCCTTTCTTTTAGCCGACTCATCACCCGTAATCTCCACACCGTACCCTCTTTTTCGAACTAATGTAAGGTGGTTATACTTACTCAAATATTCTTCCACTTTGTTTAAGTCGTTGCTTATTGTGGCAATTGTTACATTAAGGTCACTTGCTAGTGACAGTAATTTCACTGGTTCAACCGCTTCCAATAGTGAGCACAAAATGATCGTTTGTCTTTCTTCCGCTGTGTACTCGTTATGAGTAATATTGAAGAGAAACAATTTTAAACTTTCTATTTGCTCATCAGGTCCAATTACTTGAATCCCAACACCTGATTTTTTTACTAATTTTAAGTCATAATCTTTTAAGATATTCTCAACACCTTTTAAATCACGGTGAACCGTACGAACACTAACATCTATTGAATCAGCTAACCCTTTTACTGTCATTTCTTGATCTGTTGCCAATAGCTGTTCGAGAATTTGTCTCTCTCTTGCCGTGATGTACAATCTGTTCACCTCAATCCTTAAGTAGTTGATGACAAAATTAAATTACTATAACTATAATTTTATCTTAATCCACCTTTTTTATTGATTCAATTTAAGATAATTGTAATCTCGTCAAATGCATTGTTGCCAAAACTTAAAAAGAGACTACCTCAAAGCTTAGTTTGACCATTGTAACAACATACTAGTTTTAATTAGCGAGTCCCTCCACCTAAAAAAACCTTGAGAGGAGTGGGTTCTCCTCTCAAGGTGACTAGTAATCCAATTAATTATTACGTTTATTTTAGTTTTTCTACTAGCTCGTCATATTTCGGACTGTTTAAGAAGTTCTCAACAGAAATATGAACAGCTGTTGGAAGTTTTGCTTTTGCACGATCTGTTAAATCTTTATGTGAAATTACGATATCCGCATCATCTGGAATATTATTAATCGCTGTATTGGTTACAGAAATATCTAAACCAGCTTTTTTCACTTTGTTTCGTAAAATAGATGCTCCCATCGCACTCGAACCCATACCTGCGTCACAAGCAAAAATGATCTTATTGACGTTTTCTTTTACTACTTCATTATTGTTCGTTGATTCTTCTTTTACTTCCTCTTTATTAACTAGTACAGACGCTCTGCTTTCTTTCCCTTTTAATGCAGATGTTTTTTCTGTTGCCTTTGTTAAATCATCTTCATCTGTTGCTTTAGAGCTTTTCAAAATGATTGAAGCGATAATGAATGAAACGGCTGTCGCGGCAAGAACACCAGCAATAACTGCAAAGTATCCACCTCTTGGTGTCATAGCAAGTACGGCAATGATACTACCTGGTGACGGGGCTGCTACAAGTCCACCGTTGAATAACAATAACGTAAATACGCCTGTTGCTCCACCAGCAATTGCTGCAATAATCAATGCCGGCTTCATTAGGATATACGGGAAGTAAATCTCATGAATTCCCCCGAAGAAATGAATAATCGTTGCACCAGGTGCAGATTGTTTGGCCATTCCTTTTCCAAAGAACATAAAAGCAAGTAAGATCCCTAGACCCGGTCCTGGGTTTGCCTCTAGTAAGAATAAGATGGACATGCCTTCACGTGCTGCTTGCTCAATTCCAATCGGACCTAAAATTCCGTGGTTAATCGCATTGTTTAAAAATAAAACTTTCGCTGGTTCAATCAATAGACTCGCAAGTGGCAATAAATTGTTTGTTACTAAAAAGTTAACTCCCGCTGCAAGTGTTTGATTTAATCCGTAAACAATTGGACCAATCCCAATATAAGCTACAATGGTTAATGCTCCACCAATGATACCAGCTGAGAAGTTATTCACTAACATCTCAAAACCAGACTTCACTTTGTTCTCGAAATATTTATCTACTTGTTTAATGAGCCATCCACCAAGTGGACCCATCACCATGGCTCCTAAGAACATTGGGATGTCCGCTCCGACAATTACCCCCATTGTAGCGGTCGCACCAACGACCCCGCCTCGAAGGCCATATACCATACGACCACCAGTGAAACCGATTAATAGTGGAAGTAAGTACGTAATCATTGGACCAACAAGTTCAGCCAAGTTCTCATTCGGCAGCCAACCTGTTGGAATAAATAATGCTGTAATAAGTCCCCATGCTATAAATGCTCCAATATTTGGCATGATCATGCCACTTAAAAAACTACCAAAGCGCTGAATCTTTACTTTGACATTTGAATTAGATTGCTGTGCTTCCATTTTTCTATCTCCCTTCATCTTGCTTGTTTCTTTGCTTCTTTCTGTACTTTTATAATAAAGCGGTTACAGGTAAGAAGCTATCTATAGAAAAGGTCGTTTTGTCAATTGGATTGTTGCCAAAATTAAAGACAGATATGTAATTGTTCTTTTTTTGTCAAAAATGTCCAGTTTCACTTTTGGTTTTCTCAAAAAAAAGACAGAAACTATTGTTTCCGTCTTTTTTATACTTTGCATTTTTTATTTTTATTTATCCATTACAATATAAACAGCTTCCTCGATAACCTCTACATTGTACTTCTTGACACAGCCGACATCTGGTGCTTGAACCATTCCATCTTTCATGCTAATCTTCCAATCATGAAGGGGACAGAAAACATGTTCACCGCTAACAATCCCTTCCGATAAAGGTCCACCTTTATGTGGACAGCTATTTTGCAGAGCGCGTATGGTTCCATCTTTTTGTTTAAAAAGAGCAATTTCTTCCCCCTCTACATTCACTCGTTGACCAATTCCAACAGATAAATCCGAAACGGTTGCTACTTTTACCTTATTCGCACTATCAACCTTACTCATAGAACTCTCCCCCTCTATTATGATAATACTCCCACATTTTTCTTAAATTCTTGTTGAAGCTCTTCGTTCTCCACAATTTCTTTCCAAGGATCTTTTCCTGTTGAAAGGGCTACGTCCATTCTCTCAATGAGAGCTTTACGTCCTTCCGCGTCTTCTAACACGACTTTCTTCATATGATCTAATCCAACACGTTCCACAAAGTGTGAGGTACGCTCTAGGTATCTTGCATTTTCTCTATAGTACTGCATGAAGGCACTGATGGTATCAATGATTTCTTCTTTCGTTTTCACTTTACAGAACAAATCTCCCCCGCGGAGATCAACCCCACCATTACCACCAACATACAGCTCCCAACCACCATCAACACCGACAACACCAAAATCTTTAATGCCAGACTCTGCACAGTTACGTGGGCAAGCTGATACTGCCATTTTTACTTTATGTGGTGTATTGATGTATTCGAATTTCTTTTCTAACTCGACACCCAGACCGATAGAGTCTTGTGTTCCAAAGCGACAGAACTGCTCTCCGACACAGGTCTTGACAGTACGAAGCGCTTTTGCATATGCTGAACCCGATCTCATGTCAAGGTCATTCCATACCTTTGGTAAATCTTCTTTTTCGACTCCAAACAAGTCAATACGCTGACCACCTGTGACTTTTAATAATGGAACGTTGTATTTATCCGCAACATCAGCAATTTTCCTTAATTGCTCAGCATTTGTTACCCCACCGTACATTCGTGGGACAACCGTGAATGTTCCGTTATGGTTAATGTTGGCATGAGCACGTTCATTGATAAAGCGTGACGTTGGGTCGTCTGCATTTTTAATCGGATCGACCATTTTCAAATAGTAGTTGATCGCTGGACGACATTTCGAACAGCCTTCATCCGATTCCCAACCAAGAACATTCATAACTTCACGAGGGTGAGATAGCCCGAGTTCACGAATCTCAGCGACCACTTCTTCATGAGTATGTGTCGTACAACCACAAAGCGGTTCAGGAACATTGCCAACTTCTTCACCCGTTGTTAACGTCAGAAGATCATTGATTAACGGTTTACAGCCTCCACAAGATCGACCGGCTGATGTACATTGTTTAACTTGTTCGAATGTTTTAAGACCATCTTCTGTAATCGCTGAACAAATTTGCCCTTTTGAAATTCCATTACAGTCACAAATGTTATCTTCGTCAGCCATTGCCACGACTGGACTAACAGGTGCTTCTCCACTTTCAGATGGAAGAAGAGCAACTTTACTCATTCCTGAAATATCTTCTTCTTTCCGCATCATACTTAGAAGTCTCGTCGAATCGGATGTTTCACCGAATAAAACAGCACCAACCACTTTGTTATCCTTCATGACAACTTTTTTGTAAACACCTTCAAATTCATCATGAACACGGATCGCTTTTGTGTCTTCTGCATCTTGGAATTGACCAGCTGAAAACACTTTTACACCAGAAACCTTTAATTGTGTATATACGAGTGAACCTTGATATCCATGCTCAAGCACTCCATCTTCTGAACAAATGTGAGCAGCCAATACTTTTCCTTGTTCAAAAAGTGGGGCAACAAGTCCGTAAGCAATCCCTCTATGTTGCGCGCACTCTCCAACTGCATAGACGTTTGGTACATTCGTTTGCATAAAGTCATCAACGACAATGGCACGCTCTGTCTCTAAACCCGATTCTTGAGCTAAAGTAATATTCGGCTTGATTCCAACCGCCATAACAACTAAGTCTGTTTTAAATCTTGTGCCATCTGTGAACGAAATGCTCTCTACACGTTTCTTTCCTTCAATTTCTTTTGTGTTCTTTTGTAAATGAAACGTCATACCTTGTGCTTCTAGCTGCTCTTTTAACATCTTCCCTGCTTGATCATCTAATTGACGCTCCATTAAATAATCAGCGATATGAATAACGTCTACTTCCATATTTAAGTTTAATAGACCACGAGCAGCTTCTAGACCGAGCAGTCCGCCCCCGATTACCGTAGCTCGCTTGTAGTTTTTCGCTGTATCAATCATCGTTTCGCAGTCTTTTATGTTACGGAATGCGATTACGCCTTCTTTGTCAGCCCCTGGCAGTGGAAGCATAAATGGATTCGAACCTGTTGCAAAAATCAACTTATCATACGACCGCTCAACCCCGTTTTGGCTGACAACTACTTGTTTTTCTGTATCGACTTTTACGACAGGATCGCCTGTAAGCAGTTCAATTTGATTCTCTTCGTACCAGCTATATTCATTTAACACAATATCATCGACGGTTGTATCGCCTTGCAAAACAGACGAAAGCAAGATTCGGTTGTAGTTAGGATGAGGCTCTTCCCCGAAAATCGTCACATCAAAACGATCACGATCATTCTTTAAAATTTCTTCTATTGTTCGAACTCCAGCCATCCCGTTTCCAATTAATACTAATTTTTGTCTCATCATAACCTCTCCTTTTTATGAACTTTCCTTTTGTAAAACGACTTCTCCTAAAGTTGATACTAGATCTGGTAGATCTTCTATGGCCCACTCAAAAGGGACATTATGTTTGTTTAGTACATGCATGGTTTCTTTCCCCTGACAAATTACTTTCACTTTATCTAAAACATCCTTCATTGAAATGCCACTTAATTCAATGAATCTTATAAGAGTCAACGCGTCCATTGGATTGGAAACGAAAATCGTGTTTACATGCTGCTCCTCTATTAACCTAGTAAAAGACTCGACATCTTTTTGAGCAACGATCTGCTTAGTAAGAACAAGTTCTTCTGCTTTGTTGTTTAATTGGTCTTGGTAGTAATTTATTTCTAATTCTCCTCCAACTAAAACTGGTGACATCCCCACTCGTTTAACAAAAAGATTTGCTTGCAAACCAACTGACTGCAACGTTCTTTGGACTTTTTCATTAATGGCTAGGAAGGTCGATTGGATTTGTCTTAGATCCAGACCGTTCGTTCCAACTGTTAATAAGAATGCATAGACGCTTTTTTCTGAAAGAAATACAAGTTCTCTCTTAGATGAAAGGTTTAGCAAGTTTTTAATGTTTTGCTTTTCTTCTCTATTTATTAGCAAATCATGTTCAAACACATCTGCTCCATTTTCTTTAAGTGTTGAAACGGTTTTTTCATTCGTTTCCATTTTTCTTGGAATAAGAAAACTTTTCCCACTAAGTGGCTTTTGATCAAACCAGGCTAGCTTGTTTCGTAGTTTGACAACATCTCCTACCACGATAATAGCTGGATTCGTTATCTTTGCTTGTTCTACTTTATTAGCGATCGTAGCAAGAGTCCCTTCTATGGTCCTTTGCCTACTATATGTTCCCCATTGAACAACTAAAGCTCCTGTGTCTTTCGCTTTTCCATGTTTCACTAATTCAGTTGAAATCATTTTTAGATGTTTGACTCCCATATAGAAGACGATGGTTTCGACTCCTTTTGAAATGGATGGCCAATCAATCTTCGGTGTTCCATCTTCCTTGCTAGCATGACCTGTTACAACCGCAAATGATTTCGAATGGTTTCGGTGAGTAATGGGCACTCCTGCATACATCGTAGCTGCTATACCTGCTGTAATTCCCGGAATAATTTCATAAGCAACACGATGTTCAGCTAACAATTCTGCCTCCTCACCCACTCTCCCAAAAACAGCCGGATCTCCACCTTTTAAGCGGACAACCGTTTTTCCTTTTTTGGCATGAATTAGAATTTCTCTTTGAATGTCTTCTTGTCTTAATGTGTGCTTACATGGTTGCTTCCCGCAATAAATTAGCTTCGCATCATTTCTTATATCTGTTAATAAGAAAGGATTGATTAATCGATCAAAAATGACTACATCAGCCTGTTGTAGAGCCCGTTTTCCTTTTACTGTAATTAAATCTACGTCACCTGGGCCAGCTCCTACGAAGTAGACCATTCCCTTATTCATTAATCACTCCCCCTTTTTTCACTGATTCTTTAAGAATTATTTGAATTATATGTTATATCCTAAACCAACATTTCGAATGCATGTTATATCCTGTCACTTAATCTGACATAGTTTTTTCATGTTTCTCTCATTCTTCTTATTTGAATAGAAAAGAATCTTTTTTTCCAAACTACAACTTCACTAATTGAGAATAGGAATCATTAACTACCATCTAAAAATTTCACTAAATTGAACAAATATCTCTTTTCAAAATGAAAACCCTCTCATTATAAGAGAAGGAAAAACCTTGTTAGAATTCCTTCCGACTTCTCTGACAACAGTGAAATTCAATGTAATGATAGAAAATGTATTTAAAATACTCTTTCATGCTTCAACATTTTAAAAAAGGATTTTAGAGTTTGCTTTTAACAACTTCAGAACCATCTAACCGTATAAAACAACTTCAAAGAAGAAGACAAAAAACTGAACATCATTTTCTTAGTTAAGGAGGATGATCCGAATTGACTTAGTTCGTACCATTCTATAGAAATGCTTTTCCAATTTACTGACAAAAATAACTGAATATTCACTTAAATCCATTATCCATATTTTAAAAGGAGTGTTTGAACATGACCGTTTCTGAAATATTCAAATTTAAAAGTGAGCGTGTAAAAGTATTGCATTTTACTTGGTTTGCCTTTTTTGTATCGTTCTTTGCGTGGTACAGTATGGCTCCACTTGCGACAACAATGATGGAGGATATGGGTTGGTTAACTCCTCAACATATAGCTGCACTTGGAATCTGTAACGTCGTATTAACCATTCCAGCTCGAATTATCATTGGATCATTACTAGATAAATATGGTCCAAGAATTGTTTACTCTGGTCTTTTAATCATCATGTCCATCCCAGCGATTACGTTTGCCTTTGGTGATACGTGGGCACAGCTAATGGTCTCTCGTTTAATTCTAGGAAGTATTGGTGCTAGTTTCGTTATTGGGATTCGTATGGTTGCTGAGTGGTTCCCTCCAAAGCATGTAGGGTTTGCAGAAGGAATTTATGGTGGCTGGGGGAACTTTGGTTCCGCTGCAGCCGCTATGGTACTCCCATGGTTTGCCTTAACAATGTTAGGTGGCGATAACGGCTACAGATATGCTCTTGCTCTTACTGGTGTTGTTTGCTTCGTGTATGGAATTATCTATTATATTTGTGTAAGAGATACGCCTGAAGGAAAAGCACTAGTGAAACCAAAGAAAGCGTCAGCTCTTGAAGTAAGCAGTTGGGGTGACTTGGTTCAATTAATTATTTGGACGATTCCACTCGGTGGTGCATTAGCTGTTAGTGCTTGGAGATTAGAAGGCATGGGCTTTATGTCTAGAGAAATCTTGTATACCATTTACGGTATTATTGCTCTAGTAGTCGTTTATCAGCTTTACAACATTTTAAAAGTCAATGTACCTAGATTGAAACAAGGGGTTCCTGAGGAAGATAAATACAAATTTAAAAATGTCGGGGCATTAAATAGTACGTATTTTGCTAATTTCGGTGCGGAACTTGCTATTATCTCCATGCTACCCATGTTTTTTCAGTTAACTTTCTCATTATCAGCCGCTCAAGCCGGACTGATTGCCTCATCCTTTGCCTTTGTAAACTTAATTGCTCGACCTTTAGGCGGAGTACTGTCAGATCGTATGGGAAGCCGTCGTAATGTTATGCTTGTGTATATGTTCGGTATTTCCATTGGTCTACTATTAATGGGCTTCATGGATTCTAGTTGGCCTTTAGTATTAGCGATTGCTATTACCGTATTAACATCGATGTTTATCCAAGGGGCCGAAGGGGCAACATTTGCTGTCATTCCAATGATTAAAAAGCGTGTAACTGGTCAAATCGCGGGAATGTCTGGTGCTTACGGAAACGTTGGGGCAACAATCTATTTAACTCTTTATACATTTGTCACACCGCAGCAATTTTTCTTCATTCTAGCAACAGGTGCTTTTGTCAGTTTCGTCATTTGCTTCTTTACGTTAGAGGAGCCTAAAAACTCGTTTGATGAAGAATACTATTTAACAGAAGCAGAATTAAAAGAACAAGCTGACGCAGACGCCGCTCTTGCAAAAAGCTCTTTAGCGAAAAAAGCACTATAATCAAACAAAAATACACCTAGCTTGAGGTATCTCTTAAGCTAGGTGTTCTTTTTTCTCAACACTATATGTGTGTACAATAAATACATTTATGAATGAAAAAGTAACCCTAGCAGGGGAATG